>DUQX01000087.1 GCA_012837615.1 Bacillota bacterium
ACTGGAATACTATTTGCCACTATACCGCTTTCCTTGTGTGTTGATAAAAACACTTTATCACCGAACCCTTAAATCTATTTTACTACATGAAATTGTTTTTGTCCAGAGGTTTCGCTGTAGTGCTAGGTACTTCCTTACCTATATATCTGTAATTATTTTCCACTATTCTCGTCTCCCTTTTTTAGATACAGCCATGATAGCCCTATCGCTTGATAATGACTGATACACCGGCAAAAATTGCCCGAAAGGGCTACCTTGACTTCTTCTTCTGTTGGGGAGGGATTTGCATTGAGCAGTGCCTTCGCGCTCATAATCATACCAGGGGTACAAAAACCACATTGATAGGCCCCATGGTCGATAAAAGACTGCTGAAGAGGATCAAGTTCCCCTGTCTTAACTTGCTTTAAACCTTCAATTGTAGTAACTTCCTTCCCATCACATTCAAAGTGCTATCTAATCATTAATACATTATACTTGGCAGCCAAGTAACAATCGATGGAACCAGATATATTATGACTAATGTTAATATCATCATAACAAAAAAAGGAATAGTGCCTCTTACAATAGAAAAATAAGGCATCTTGGTAACACCTTGTATAATAAAAATATTGACACCAACCGGAGGAGTGCGCAACGCTATTTCACCAGCAATAATGAAATAAACAGCAAAAAATAAAGGATCAACCCCTAAGCTAGTAGCAACGGGAAATAGTACCGGCAAAGTAATAACCGTCATACTTAATGCATCCATGAACATACCACAAACAACAAGGAAAAAGAACACAACAATCAAAAATACCGGCGCAGATGAAGTTACCTGCTGAATAAACAAACTCAATTCATGTACTATTCTACTTAGGACCAATGCTTTTGAGTAAACATCCGCATTTGCCACAATAAAAAGAAGCATGAGAGACAAACCAACGCTTTCAAGGGTAACCTTTTTTACTTTTGCCCAATTCAAATTCCTTCCTAATATCCCACAAACTAAAGCATATGCGGCAAATACTCCTCCTCCCTCAGTTGGAGTATATAAACCGAGATAGATACCGCCCAAGATTATAACTGGAGCTAAAATGGCCGACAACCCTCTCCAAAAGTAAATAATTTTTGTTCTGGAGATAGTATCTTCAGCTTCTTCCCTCTTTTCTTTTTTAATCACCGACCACATAACAACATATACGATATAAAAACCAAAAAGAAGAACAGCAGGGCCAATTCCTGCCATAAAAGTCTGGCCTAGAGATACTCCTGTGATAACTGCGTACATGATAAATGCGGTTGAAGGTGGTATTAACGTTCCCACTGTTGAACCAGCTACAACACCAATCGACAATTCTTTGTTATAACCTTTTTCCAGTAAGAGAGGCAAGCAGAGTGAACCAACGACTGCGGTCGCAGCAATAGAGGAACCGGTTATGGAGCAAAAAATGCCTCCGGTTACAATGGTAGCAATTAACAGTGGGGAAGGTAATCTGGCAAAAAAATACTCAATAAATTTAAAAATATTCTCAACTATTTTTGCCTCGCCCATTACCATACCACCAAAAATAAAAAGTGGAGCTGCAGTAAGAGGCCAGGATTGCACAGCATGCAGCATAAATGTAGGAACTTGCCCTATTCTTTCGGATCCTACCATACCGTACAGGGTTATAATTCCAGAAATACCTATAGCAAACGACACAGGAAGGCGGGCAAATATTAAAGCAATCAAAGTAATGAAAATAGCAGCAACTGGACTCAAATATAAGTACGAAAGGGCAATAGCAATAATGATACATAGAACTATAAGGAGAGGCCTAACAAACATTTTAAAATCACTTGTTGAAAAAAGTGTAAACACGTCTCGGCAACTATTTGATAAACTCACTATAGCCTGCAGAGAAAGAAATAAAAACCCCATACTCATTATTAAAGCTAATACCCACATTGGAATCGGTAGAGTAGTCTCACCTGTTCGCATACCAACATTCACCGTAAAACACAACCAAGAATATGTTTCTCTAAGTAGAAAAACAGAGTATATAAGAATAATGGCATTGATTATTACTTCTAATATGTCGCTTGTTCCTGATTTTAGATAAGGGTTTATTGTATCAACTCTTATATGAGCATTTTCCTTCAGAGCATAACCACTGCCAATAAACGTCATAAAAACCATACCTAATATCGTCAATTCAAAAAGACCCTTAAGCGGATACCCTAAAATCCTTGAAAGCGAATTGCCAAACACAAAAAGAACAATAGCCACTAACATTATTGCCGATGCATTTCCAGCAAACGAATTAATTTTATTAACGAACCGGCTGACTATTTGCATTAACTTTTTCGACCTCCATTTAGACTGGTAATAATTGCAGGTAAATCCACAGAAGTGTTTCAAATATTCTATAATCCTGCATATTAATACTTACCTGGTAGAGTAATCCACAAGAGGTTAAGCAATTTGTGTTAAAGTAGCTGCTTAACCCCCGGTAATGTTACCCATAAACTCACGATACCGTTCAAAATACTTTAAAGGTTATCATCATCTATACATTTCTAATATTCTCCGGGCAAAATCTCCTTCACCGGCTTCTTCGCTATTTTTAAGATAATTATCATAAACGGGCTGAGTCTGTTCTCTCCAAAATTTATATTTTTCATCACTCAATATATTAATGTGCTTGCCTGCTTCTTCAAATAATTCTAAAGTCTCCCTATCCTTCTTTGGGCCCAACTCCATTGTCAAATCAAAAAGATTTTCGCTAGCCTTTTCTATAACTTGCTTAACATCATCGGGTAAACTTTCCCAAACATCAAAATTCATAGCAACACAATATACTGGGAATCCGGTTGGATATACAATATAATCTGCAACTTCTTGCCAATGCATCTGCCTAATACCTTCCAAAACTGAAAAAACACCGTTAATGGCACCTTTATCCAAAGCGTCATGTACTTCTCCAGGACTCATAGATGCCGGAATTCCACCATATTCTTCAATGAGAGAAATTTCACCTGCTGAAGCACCTCTTATTCTAAGCCCTTCTATATCCCTAGGTTTAGTTACTTCTGAAACAGTTATTATTGCATTCCGGCTCATAGGCATGAGAGTAAGCAGCTTTGCATTAGATTTTCGAAGCAATTGATCCGTCATTTCGTAAGTTTCCTTGTAATTGCTGATAAAATCTTCTTCGGAGATTAAAAAGAAAAGACTGCCATATTCAAGGGATGGATGGTAACCTATAAAATAAGATAAAGAGCCATAGGTAATATCAAGCATACCTCGGTTTACAGCATCGAACGCATCAATGTGGCCATAAAGCTCACCATCAAAATAATAATCTATCACAACTCTTCCATCTGTTTTTTTGTTTATTTCATCGAAAAACGGCATAAATACATCTTCATGAACAAACATTGATAATTCAAATCCAGTTGCAAAAGTAAGATTCCATTTTTCATCCATTGCAGGCTGTTCTTTTTTAGTAGCGAGTTCACATCCTAAAGAAATCCCTGCAATAAACAGAAACAGCAAGCCGAAAAAAACAATCAAAAAAATATGTTTACGTTGTACACGATTGAGAAACATTTTTTCTCCCCTCTCGTTATCGGATTCCCGTTATTGGATAATTTTATTAAAACTATTTCCCTTTCTTATCAATAATTTCGTGCCATCCTGAGTTATCATCTCCTTTCTTTTGCTACTTCTTTAAAATCATGAATAATTTCAATCGATTGGCCGAATTAAAGGCACCAATTAAGTAAGAATATTACAACCAAGATAATAGATTTATGGTTCTTTAATAAAAATTCTTTATTGTCAAAAAAGTAATTCTATTTAGAGTAAAAAAAGGTAAAGAAGCAATGGAAACTAATAAAAAAACAAGACAAAGCTAATAAGATATACATTCCAGGGGGCATTTCTTTCTCTTGAGAGGATTTTTCTGTTACTTAAGATGTTGATAGGGAATAAAGAAGAAAAATCTAGTTCAATAATTTCCCAAAGGCTCTAAGGTTTTAGCATTCGCAGTGAAAAATCTGTATACATTTCAACTATTTCTTCAACAGAAACTTCACCTTCAGGATTATACCATTGAACAAGCCAATTACACATTCCAAGAATGGCTAAAGCTGCAACATTAGGATGTACTTTCAGAAACTCACCGCTTGCCATACCATCCTTAATTATGCGACAAAAAATTTCGGTATATCCCTCACGTTCGGGTTCAATAATTTCTTTATAAGGCGATTTGAGACAATCACGTTCTTGTAATAAAACAGATACAACCTCAACGTTTTCCACAAGATTAACTATATGATTTTTTATAGCAAGTCTAAGTTTTTGGGATGGAGAAATTTGTTGGGAGTATATTTTTTTCAAGCTAGGATAAACCTTTTGCATTGGTTCATTGATGATTTCAAAAAGCATATCCTGTTTACTCTTAGCATGGTGAAAAAAAGTTGATTTGCTGATACCAAGTGCATCAGCAATCATTTGTGTTGAAGTTCCATGATATCCATGTAAACGTATCAGCTTTGCCGCTTCTTTCAAAACATCTTTACGGGTTAAACTAACTTTTTGGGAAGTTCTTTTGCCGCTTTCAATGTTATTTAATTTGTTTTTTTTCTGCATGTTATTCTTCCTTATCAATTTGGTTTTTATTTTAATATTTTATTATCAATACTAACATCTCTATCGACCAATCGAACGTTTACCTTATACATAATAAATGATTCTCTGCTGAATGTCAAGAAATAATTTTATATAATATATCTTTTTTATAGTAATAATGTTGACCGAAATATAACTTCTCAATCAGAATCTCTGCGCCTTTCATTGGTTAAGTGTCATATTACTAATAACTCAACAAGCTCATTTACCCTACTAACTTTTTCAAGATTATCAATTAACTCAATAAGTTTTTCCGCATTATCTCTTGGTACTGTTTGTGAATAAACAACATTATTCATGAACTTCTTTTTGATTTCTTCCTTAGAAAGAGGACTATGGACAGGATCCCCCTTAGGGAAATCTATCTTGCTAGAAATTTTACTGCCATCTTTCATTTTTAATTCTAAATTTGCTTTGAACTTTTTTTGTGTATCCTCTTCACATTCTTCAATTACAATCTTATCCACCACACTTAAAATTTGAGGATCTTTTATCAAATTTTCATCAAAATGCTCCAAAGCTACATTTTCCCTTATTAATGCGTTTGCAACACAAAAGCGAATATTAAAAGCTGCATCTACTTGGGGAAACTCCCGGATATGAAAAGGCCGGCTTACAAACATTTCTCGGACCCAAGAAGGTACTTTTAAAGTTATTTTTTCAATTTTACTAATTTCTATTTTATATTTATCCACAATACTAAGAGCACAGTCAATAGCAGAGTGAGTTGCACGACAGCATGGATATGGTTTAAATGTAGCCTCAGTATAGTACTTTTTCCCCAAATCTTTTAAAAGAATCTCAGGATAAACACAATCATCAGTATAAAAGTAATAATAACCAAAAGTACTAAGTAAAGCATCTTGGGGACCATTCCACCCTGCTTTGGCTAACTCAGCTGCAATAATTCCATTCCTTGCTGATAGTCCCTGAGGCAATCTAAAACAAAGTGTACCGTCCAATATATTTTGTAAGCTGCCGCCCAGTTGGTTTAAGACAATGCCGAATGTATTTTGTATCTGTTTTTTTGTTAATCCCAATAACCTTCCAGCTATAGCGGCACTTCCGAAAGCATTAACCGTTCCTGTATTATCCCATCCTTCCGAAAATCCAAAACCTGAAGCAGCTAAAATTCTGCAAGCAAGATCATCTCCTACCAATAAAGCAGTTATTAATTCCTTTCCACTTACTTCTTTCATTTCACCTAAATTCAAAGCTGCTATTACAGTAGTCCCGCTAATATGAGAGGGTATATCAACACCTTCCACAAAAGCTCCCACAGGTTCAAAATCAAATGACCGGGCCATCATAGTGTTGACCATCGCAGCATTGTGAGCAGGCACCTTACCACCATGAACTAAAATAGTTGCCTCTTCTTTTCCCCCCCACGTTTTGATCAAATCCACTAAAGCCAAATTGCCTGGAGTATGTGCGCCGCTTATTAAACATCCTATTACATCAACGATTCGACTTTTGACATTATCCAATGTCGATTGAGCAAAATTTTCAAATCGTGTATCCAAAATGTTTTCTGAAATGAATTCAATATAGGAACTTAAACAGTTTGTCAAAAGGCATCAACCTTTCCTCAAAAAAATTTTTTGAAAAGAGATGGGCTACTATTTTTCTTTTCAGGCAAGAACAGTAGCCCATGACAACAATTCCCTATCTTTTAAGCACAGTCACTACCGCTTGGGGTCCAGCGCCTTCACCCTGAGCAAAACCAATTTTGGCTCCAGCAATCTGTCTTTCGCCTGCCTCGTCTCGTAGTTGATAAAATAGTTCAGCCACCTGAGCTAAACCTGTAGCTGCTGTAGGATGCCCTCTTCCAATAATTCCACCATCTGTATTTACGGGTAGTGTTCCTTCAATACCAAAATATCCATCTTTTAACAATTGAAAAGCTTCCCCTCGTTTACAAAAACCGCACTTTTCAAGATTCATCAGAAAGCTGGGGGCAAAAGGATCATAAATCTGAGCTACATCTATATCCTCAGGACCATAACCGATAGCATCCCAAGTTTTACTAGCAGCAAGCTCGACCCAATCGGGATTCTTTCTCTCAGTAGGAACACTTGTACTGCCTCCAGAGAAAGATGTGCCATATGTTGCACTAGCCTGAATTACAGATGCTATTGTTACTGCTTTTTCTTTTGACTTAAGTTTATCCTTACTACAGAGAATAACCGCCACTGCGCCATCGGCATTGGCACAAGTCATCAATAAGTTTAACGGCGACGAAATCATAGGGGAACTCAGTACCTCTTCTAAAGTAACCTCTTGCTTAAACAATGCATAGGGGTTTTGAACAGCATTTTTTCGTTCCATAACTGAGACTTGGGCAAAATCTTCTACTGTAGCTCCATAATCCTCCATATACCTTACTGCATTACATGCAGCTTCTGCCGGTAAAACATCTAGCCCCATCATCCTCATCCATCCTGGCATAGCCTGATTATCAAGTAAACCGGAGGGAAGAGTTTCAGCCCCAACCACCAAAACAACATCATAAATTTCTAGGGCTACCCGCGTATAAGCTAGCCTCAAAGCTGCTTCTGAACTATGACCGGAATAAACATTGACTATTGGTATGCCCGTCAAACCGACTCTTTCAATACATTGGTGACTGCCACCTAACCCTCCAAAGTAAGTGCCGCCAAATGCTGCTTCTATCTCCTTCCACTCCATATCTGCATAGCTTAAAGCTTGGGCTATAGCCTCACCACCTAGTTCAGGGTACAATTTTCTTGGACGTCCCTTCCTTCCATCATATCTTCCAAATTTAGTTAAACCTATCCCCGCTATGGCTACCTCTCTCACCAGATCAACCTCCATTTCCATGTATGCTCATTAAGAATAATCAAATTTTTAGTGTTTAATAGCAAACATGCTTAGAATCTATCTTTTCAATACATGGCACAAGCCATTTGGCCCCCCAGCTGTACAACTGGAAAATCCAATTTTTGCATTGGGAACTTGCCTTGGACCTGCTTCTCCACGTAGCTGGAAAAACAGCTCAATTATTTGAGCTAGTCCGGTAGCCCCTGTAGGATGCCCCCTTCCCATCAAACCTCCATCCGTATTAGC
>DUQX01000088.1 GCA_012837615.1 Bacillota bacterium
AGAACAATTTCCACGGGTTTCCTATCCTGAAAAAGTTCCTTTACCTGCCGATTGTAACTGCTATCCTGAATTAAATCTTTTCCGCATAAAAACGGCTTCGCATCCGTTTCCTTTTGTGCCGCTGTTGCTTTTATATTAAAGTCTTTATCCTCAATCTGCACCGGGCAGTCGATAAAGGCTGCCAGAGTGCTACAGATCGCTTCAACCCCTCTTCCCCTTAATACAAGTTCTGTTAATTTCTTATGGATTTCAGAGGATTTCTCCAACATTTTTTGCTGTTTTAACAATTTTTCGTTAAGTTGTTGTAATTCCTCAACCTTTAACTGCAGTTTTTCATCAATTTTTTCGTACAACCTGGAATTTTCCAGGGCAATACCCAGCTGCGTACCCAGAATAATCAGCAGCTCCCGGTCATCTTCGGTAAACGATTCTTCCCCGTATTTATTGGCAGCAAGCAAAGCACCGATTATCTTATTACGAGCAAAAAGGGGCACACCCAGTAGGTTCTTTTTTATTGCCGAGAAACCAAAAAGATCGCCGGCCTGAAACCGGGTAGAATTGCGGTCAATTATCTTCCCTTTTTCGAGAATAATTTTTATAACCCCCCGGGGCTCCTGCACTTGATCTTCAACCAATCTTTCCTGCAGCTTTAATCTCTGCCCTATCTCTTCAAATTGATCGTAATGATCGTAATATGTATAATGCTTGATAATTCTTAAGCCGGAGCCTTTTTCTTCCTTCAAGGCCAGCATGGCCTCCCTGGCAGAGACCAGTTTTTTTGCACATTTTATGAACTTCAAGGGTAAGCTCTCAGAATGCAACCGCGAATTCAAAATTACAGTAGCTTCGTTTAAGATGCGCCATTGTATTACGCGTTTGCGTTCCTTCAATAGTTCTTTTTTTATATTTAAACAACCGGCGTTGCATGCATTTTTATCGCAATCTGCCTTAATGCCAAAGCGGTCGAATTCCAAAGTCAAAGAGCCCTGAATGTTGTACTCGTAGCTGTTTTCTGCCATTATTTCAATCACCTCTTCTCACGGGAAGCTACGAAAAAGAGAAACGACCATCCGATCACATCAGGCTCATATGCGAAAGACCGGCGCTGCCGTTTAAACTGCTGCGTGCTACCAGCCGTCACGTAAAATATCCTCACAGAATTTACTCCATTTACCCTGTGCCTCGAGTATAAATTCTGCCAGCTCCCTGGCCACTCCCCTGCCTCCGGCCTTTTCAGTAATCCAGTGGGCAGCTTCCATAGCCTGTCTTTTTGCATTGGAAGGAGCAACGGCGAAACCGACTCTTCTCATTACCCCAAGGTCGATTACTTCATCTCCAACATAACATACCTCTTTATCTGTAATCCTTAATTCTTCCAGTAAAAGCTCATACCGGGCAATCTTTTTGGTGCTCTCATAATACCGCTTTATCCCCATCTCTTCCATCCTCAGGGCATAAGCTTTGGATTTCCTCGTTATAACCGCCACTTCGATCCCGCAGGACATGAGAGCATTGCACCCGAAAGCGTCTTCATGGCAAAAAATGCGGCTTCTTATTCCCTCTTCATTATAAAGTACGGTATTATCGGTCAGCACCCCGTGAACGTCGAATATTACCAGCTTTACTTTTTTTGCCCTTTCAACAGCCTCCGCCATATTTTTTAAAGTCATCTTTATTCTCCTTTACTGGAGATCCTTTGGAACTGCTCAGCTATGCACAAGATTGTCATCCTGAGCGTTATCAAGTGATCCTTTGTCTTAAGAGGAGTGAAGAATCCTTTGTCCTGAGCATTAGCAAAGGTTCCTGACTCTTCACTAGGTTCAGACTGGCAAGCCATTTTCCATACTGTGACTTTTCATACACCTGCCGTTCCTATGCATGTTCTGCTTTGAGTGGTTATTATTAATAAAGCTTCAATCGTTATAATAATTGTTTCGAATTTTCCTACTTTTATAATAAATCTATCCTATTAGGCTGCCGGTGTCAAGATGAAATTTGGCAATTTCTGTCAGCAGGCCGGGCAGAAAAAAAAGTGTACCGGGGCACTTCCCTAACAGAGAAATGTCCCGGTTAATACTTCAAGATATTTTCCCTTCGGCTTTTAATTTTTCGACAACCATTTTTCTGAGCTCAACCTTATTAATTTTAGAACCTCCGGCCAGCGGAAAAGCATCTACGACTTCCAGCCTTTCCGGGAGTTTAAACATGGCAAGCTTTTTGCTCTTTAAGTATTCAACCATCTCTTCAAATGTAATCGGCTCGCTGCCGGCCGCCGGGACAACAAAGGCACAGGCCTTTTCACCCATAATCGGATCCGGCATGGCTACAACAGCAGCATCGGCTATTTTGGGATGAGCGATCAAGAAGTTCTCAATTTCTCCCGGATAAATATTCTGACCACCGCGGATGATGATATCCTTTTTGCGCCCGGTTATGACCAGATAACCGTCCTCATCGAACTTAACGAGATCTCCGGGAGTTGCCCACCCTTCGCTGTCAACCGCTTCGGTAAAAGTCTTCTCCGGATCCCGGTAATAACCGCCCGAGCTCTGCGGCCCGCGAAAATATAACTGCCCTATCTCACCGTAGGGCACCTCCGCCCCATTATCATCCACCAGTTTTATTTCATTGCCGATCAGCGGTTTCCCCACCGTGTAAAGTTTCTTTTCGGGGGGATCATCCATCGCCGTTCCGGAAATCGAACCGGTATCCTGCGAGCCATAGGTAATCAGGATCGGACATTTCATCCGGCGG
>DUQX01000089.1 GCA_012837615.1 Bacillota bacterium
AGTGTTTACCGGATCTTCTCTTTCCAGGTCAAGGGCCAACAACTTCCCGGGGAGGCGGGAATCAATACAAACCCAACCCCCTTTTTTTTCCTTCACTATAACCAGGTCTCCAAGAGTTTTCCGTCCCTCTTTAAAGGATTTTGATACCAATACATCTGCTTCAGGGACTAAAAGCTCCTTCATTCGTCCGGAGTTAGGGATATGCACCCTCATTTCATGTCCTAGAGAATCTGTTACCAGGGCGACAAAACGGTTAATTCTTTGTTGAAAAAACGCCTTCTCCAGTGGCTTTTCAAAAGTAAAACCCCTCAAAGTTTCTTTTCTCCTTAGGATATGATAGACAGTTATCCGGGCACAAGCTCCATTTTAACTTAATTATCAAAATTCCGATCGTAAAGAAGAGCTGCATTTAATACTACCAGTGCCGATCCAGCATTATGCACCAAAGCATCAGAAATAGGGTTAAGAAGACCTAAAACAGAAAAAATAATTGCAACAAAATTAATTATCATTGATGCTGTAATATTACCTTTGATTGTACAAAGAGTGGAGTTTGATAATCGTTTAAGATACGGTATTTTACCTATATCGTCACTCATCAAGGCTATGTCGGCGGCTTCTATGGCAATATCGCTTCCCATACTGCCCATCGCCAGGTAAAAAAAGGTAAGCCGGAAATTACTACTGTAAACCAGGCCGGGTCTAAAGGCAGTTCTCTTCCAGTTAGCAATAAAATTAAACTGGCTGTTAAGAAAATACCTGAAATTATGGTTGCCTTAAATCCAGCTAATAAATCCATGAATTTTGTCATAATTCATTCTTCCCTGTTTGATTTTTGTTAGGGCTAAAGTATAATTTTAAGGTATCATACAATATGTTCAAAATTAATTATACTAGATTATACCAGGGTTTGTGCAAGTATCAATAATCACCGGAGGAATTACAGGGTATTTCTTTGCTGTTCTTCCGCCGGCCGTAACACCAGAGTGATTCAAACGGGATGGGAGGAGCGTCAGACTGTTTGAAAACATACCAATTCATATTTTCTGTCACTCTCATACTGGTGAAGAGTCTTAAAGTACCTCATTTAGCTCTGGAGACGATTTTGGTTGCCTTTCATTCTATGATTTTTCACACAGTCTGCCGCTCCTTGTTTTGTGTCTGGGCCAAAACTAGCCATTCAACTAGTGGGCTACCAGTGGGCTAATAGTTCAATTATCTTTTTTTCTGTTTTTATTCACTTACCGCTTTTTTTTTCTCGAGAACAAACGTTTATCTGCTACATACCGGGTTAGTATTGCGTGGAAATGATTTGCCTCTCTCAATACGTGATCAGCTAGCAACGGTATTATGATAGACCTAATCTTACAGGCGAGAATCATTTCATTGGCAGCGTTTTTGAATTCCCTTAGTTCTTCGGTAGCATTAATTTCGTCAAGTATTAAATCTGATAACTGTGAATCTAGAGGCTTCACATGCTTAGCACGGCTTTCTAACTTGAAAAACTGGCGTGCAAAATCATCTGCAGTTGCTATTAGATTTTTCTCGGTGGGATCTATCAGATGGGCTATGAATAAGGAGTGTTCCGCCATTATGCGATCCCAAAAAACCTTTTCCTGAATTATTTCTTCAGCGGGGTCCAGGGCGATTCTTTTTTGCAACCTTTGCAATTGTGCTATGAAAAACTTAGCTTCACGCCTTATATGCTCTATCAGCAGCGGGAAATTCCAGGTAAACAGGCGGCATTCGAGCACCTCTTTGAGAATTTCAGTTTTGAAATCTACCAGGGCCATGGTTTCTCTGATTACTTGTTGATTGAATTTTTCTATCTTCCTTACCAAATCTGGATCCCCGGGCCCGGATCTTAACTGAGCTTCTCTTTTAGTTAAGACTGTGTTAAATGGAATGCCTGATAAGAATTGTGTCCTTTTTTCCGCTTCAATTGTATTATCAGTTACCACTTCACCAGAATCCAGAACTGCTCTACTAACGTTACCATCTGCCAGCTCTACAGCTTTTTCCAGCAACTCCTGGAAGTCATGTCGGAATATGCCTGCACGCGCGCTCAGGTTGCCGTTCCTGGGGACAAAAGCGGCTTGAAGGAAAAAAGAGTGTTCCTTCATGATCCGCAAGAAAAAGAGATTGAGATCGAGCGACCTCTGCACGAACTCCTTTGGAGTGATGCTAAACATTTTATCTCTCCTTTACACAGTAATATATATTGCAATATATATTGCAATATATATTACGCATATGCCTTACATTTGGTGATTAGTATAGAAATTTTTGCAACATAAGCATGGCCTTATACAGAAGGCGGTGGGTTGGATGCTGCGGGGAGATCGGCAAATGGAATTTTCAGCAGACTCTCCAATTAATTGTACTTATTTTAAAAAAGAAAAACCTTCCTGGTGTTATACAAGAAGGTTTTCACTATGGTGGGGAATATCTGCCAGATCTGCTCTGTCCCCATTGTCCTTATAAATTATGCGAATCCGATTTCTTGGAAAAATTTTTCCCGAATCTCGTTTCACGGTAGTTTATATTCGCACGGAACGGCAGTTTGACATTTCCCACACCCGTATCTTGGAGTGAATTTGGGCGATACCTCCGTATCTATATAATGGGCACACTTGGAGACATCTTTGCCCTTCATTGTGATAGCTCCAGAAGGGCAGCGTGGAATGCACTCCCCGCACCTGGTGCAGTAATCATAAAGCCCGCTGTACTCACGAAAAGTCGGCTTTAGATGTACATTCATTACCACACTGCCATATCGTCCGGCACAACCCTTCCTGCTAATGAGTGACTTGCTCAGGCCAAATGTTCCCATTCCTGCTATATAGGCAATATGTCGTTCTGACCAGTTGCTCCGTCTATCTACCACGGAAAAACGAGAGTCCAAAGCAGGGGCGACGGCAGCCCCTCTATTCTCGCTGACCAGATTAACTATAAAATTGCGCAGCGCATTATTAAGAACCTCGCCTTCAATCCGGCCATAGACCCACTCTGTAGCCGGTAATCCATATTCCCGGTTAGCCCGTCGAACCCGTGAGGAGAAAGGTAGAAAATAAGAGAGAACCGACGCGGCATCTTGAAGCCAATCCTCCGGCATAAAATGTCGAGGTCCGATCACGTCTGGATTCCTGAGCTGGACAAACATGGGATCATCTGCAGCTGCAATACCGATTAGCGGCAAATCGAATATCCTCTCCAGCCCTATTTCAGCTACACGATTTAAAGGGGTATTGTCAACAAAAGCGGCAATTTGGCCTGCTATAAAGTCATAATCCATTACTTTTATCCTCCTCAATTTCTACAGTAGGACCAGCATTGTTTTGCCGGTGCCGGGTGGCCCGGTGAACAGCCTGTTATATATGGTATAGCATAAAGCCTTAAGTGAAAATGATGATAAGGAATAAATAAATTATATCGCCCAAAGCATAATAACGCAATATAGGCAAAAATAGCTGGCTTAGGGCGGAGTTAGCCGCCTTGATGCTCTATTGAGGATAGGCTATAATATCCATAGGAATTATGTTATTTCTTTTTAATGCCCATCGAAGGAGTTTTTTCCAGAGTTCTGAATTCCGGTTGGGATAGAGTCGGCGATCAGACAGAAATATTGGCAGAAGGGAGGCAACCGCCTTATGGCTAACACAAAAAAATACAACTGGCAGAAGATAACCACGTACTGTGCAGGCCGTCACGCTATTGCTGAGGTTCCCGTGGTGCTGGAGAAACCATTAACTCTTTTCCTTAATCAACTGGAATTAACAACCATGATCTGTTCACCCGGTGCATACGAAGAACTGTGTGTAGGTTTTTTGATAAGTGAAGGTATTGTACAGGAACGATCCGATATTAGTTCGATTTCTTGCCAGGAAGAGGAAGGCCAGGTTTGGATAGTAACCAGCAAGCCAATATCTCAAACCAATAATTCTTTACGGCGGCAGTTGAACAGTTGCTATGGGAAAGGCCGGACGGGCTTATTCTTTATCAATGATTTCAGGCAGTTGGAGGCAGTTCAGTCAGATACCATATTTAGCGCCGAACAGCTGCTTGGGTTTATTAGGGAACTGGAAAACAAATCGGATACCTTTCAACGAACTGGCGGTGTTCATGAAGCAGGCCTGGCTGATCATACCGGGTTGTTATATATGTATGAAGACATCGGACGTCATAATGCTGTTGATAAAGTATTTGGAAAAGCTTTTTTGGAAGAGATAAATATGACTGATAAATGTCTATTACTAAGCGGCCGGATTGCCTCCGAGATATTAATCAAAGCCGTCCGCAATAAGGTTTCTTTTATTTTATCGCGTTCGGCCCCTACAAAATTAACGATAGAATTAGCAGAGGAATTTAATATTACCTTGGTCGGCTTTGCTCGCGGAGACCGCTTTAACATTTATAGCCATCCGGAAAAAGTAATGATGTAATTTAGTGAAATTTAAATACGTTAAAAGGAGGGATGAAAACCGTGATAAAGTTATCAACCAAAGGCAGGTATGGATTGAGAGCAATGCTAGATCTGGCTTCTAATGCAAAAAAAGGTCCCAGGACAATTCATGCCATTGCAGAAAGGCAGGAAATATCTGAGCGCTATCTGGAACAGTTACTGATTCCCTTGAAACAGTCCGGACTGGTTAAAAGCGTTCGTGGTCCACAGGGCGGTTACATGTTAGGACGCGCTCCGCAGGACATATCAGTGGGAGATATTATCCGTGTCCTGGAAGGGCCTTTATCGCCGGTTGATTGTGTAAGTGAGCAAAATCCGGATGATTGTAAAAGAGCCGACATATGTGTTACACGGACAATTTGGGCCAAAGTCCGCGATTGTATCGCAGAGGTACTGGATTCATATTCTCTATTGGATTTAGTAAATGAAGCGCGTCATATGCCTGAAAACAAAGTAATTACTTCGGATATAGATCCCCAATAACGCCAAGTTTTTTTTGATGCATAGATAATCACATAGAAAATCAATATTGGGACAGGGGGACATTGGGACAGGGGGACATTGGGACAGGGGGACAGGTCCCTCGTCCCACTTGGTCTATGTTTAGCGGGGTGAAGGTAAATTATTTCCAGCTTCACTTTGCTGCCAAACTTTACACCGGGAAACGCATGGGGGACGTATGGGGGGCGCATAAAGAATGTTTTCATTTTGAAGGATAATGATGAATGAGCAGATTTAATAGCTATACCGGGGGAACGTTTTTATCGTCTAAAAGTTTTGCTTTTCATTCACATTCCACCACATTACGGCCAGTTTATAGGAAACTTTTTCTTCTATATAACCATTTATACTTCTGGCTTCAATGCATTTACTGAGTACCCTGTCGACGCCAGGCCCCTCTTTCCCGAATATTTTAAAATATGCACGATAATTTTGCAGCACCCTTTCCGTTTTCTCAACATAAGAGTAATCCTGTTTTTCGAAACTCAAGTGAGGAAAATAACCTTCCAGGTAAAGAATGTTGAAAGGGAAAGAGATATCAAAGGTTTTACCCTGCATTTTTTCGCCCATAATTTCCTGCCAGAGATAGTGGCGGAGAGTTGGGCTTACTTTTCCGGTGTAGCAGATAAGCATGCAGTAACTTCTGGATACTTCATTCATTTTCATGAGTGTCTTGTAACTGTTTATGGCGGGACAATTCGCCGCGAAAACGAGATCATATTCCTTACCACACCTGAT
>DUQX01000090.1 GCA_012837615.1 Bacillota bacterium
TAAGATAGCCCTTTTTACTTTTGCTGAAGTGCTCAATGGTCCACTCAAGATTGCCCGTAACGGTGTTTTCTAAAACCAGATCGCTGTTGCTGCCAATTTCAAAGACAATATCCTTTTCCGAACTTTCAGCCGTCTTTATCAGTTTGCCCATCATTTGCTCACGGTTGACGAACAGCCGGAGATATGCGCATTTGTTGTAGTTGCACACCAGGTAGCAATAAAGGCACATGGCTTTGCAGCCCGATGAAGTATAGGGTACCAAAAAATCTGAAACCTTGTGGTTTGGCGTATATCTCAAGGATTTCCGCACTCCGATGATTAAATACCGCTTCATCCTGGGAAACTCTTTGTTGGGATTACTGCGCAGCTCTTCAATATTGTTGTGGTTTTCTATGGGCATCCAGGGAACATTTTTAAATTTTTCCTTGAGCTGTTTGCCGAGCTTATAATTTAGAATAGCAGGCTCGTAGAAAACTTTATCCGGATACAATTGCCCGCCTGCTTAAATCGTTCTTTAGATTCTTTTTCGCCTGTTTGATTGTATCCATACACATTTGGGGATTATGAAGATAAAATAAAAAAGCTCGGCATTTCCATCCCCATGTTGTTCACGCTCCTATAAATAGTATGCCAATAGTATGACGCGAAGATTCACAGACGTTCCGACATTCAGAAACAAATTACTCTCTGTTAGCTCACATGTCTACATTGACAATCTCTTTTCCGGAGTGGGAGCAAGTCAACAGCTGCTTGAACTAAAGGAAGAGCTGGCCATAAACCTCAAAGAAAAAACCGCGGATTATCAATCACGCGGGATGGACGAGGAACAAGCCTTTAAAGAAGCGATAATTTCCATGGGCGACCTAAGCGGGCTGGTAGATGATATGCGCAAACTCGGTCAAGATACCGCAAAGCAGCCCGTTTATTCCACGATGACAGCACGCGTTTCTACGGCCGGCATAGTCGCCGGGGTGTTGCTTATCTTATTCGGTGTATTTGTATCAGCAATGCTATACTTGATGGAGGACTCCTCCGGTGTGGAGATTACAGGCAGCGGAATATTCATTGTTGCCGGTGGGGCATTGCTCACCTACAGCATACTGACCAGAGAAACAAGCAAAAAGTATGCCATGAACAAGATTCGTGCCGCACTCTACGGGCTATCAACTGGAGCGTTGCTTTTTGGGTTTTTTGCAACAACCGTTACCTACTATGCCGTTGAAGAAGCTTTTATACCAGTCGCTACGTTAATGGTATTTTTCTTGCCAGGTATTGGGTTGTTACTATTTCTTTTATTAACGGAAACCGGGCGGCAAAAGCAGGCATAAAAGGTTTCAACAAAGAAAAAAAAGCAAGAAAAAGAACCGTCCCCGATCTTGCCCGGAACTTGCCTTGCCCCAAAAGGCAAAAAAAAACCGCCCCCGATCTTGCTATTGGGCAAGAGCCGATTGGATCCCTTGCAGTCCTTCCAGCGCTCCGCAGGGGATGGATATATGTGGTGGAGAAATTTTATAATCCCGCGGGTTAATGCGAATTATTAGCGCTTCATGGTTTTTCCCAAGACTTCTGCCCATATTACGGATGGTAGATATAGCTGTGCCCGCACCTATTTCTATTACTACCATGGGAGGGGTGTACTTTTTTAAGAAAGAACCATAGTTTCTACTTTGCTCATCGGAGCGATCGCTAATCCAAGCAAAATCACCGAACATGAGCACGTTTGGCCTGGAAACATCACCACAGTGGGGACAGCGCAAAATTTTTTTGGCTCGCATGGTAGATAAATCTACTGGAACATCTTCTTTATTTTCCCAGATAGCATTGCTACAGGGCCGTGTACACTGAAGATAATGGATAGAGCCATGAACTTCGTAAATCTTATCTGAAGGGAAACCGGCTTTCTGAAACTGTCCATCCACATTGGAGGTAATTACAAAATAATCCATTTCATAACGATTTATCCATTCTTGCAGTAGCTGAAATCCCCGGTGGGGAGTGGTCCTGCGGTAGAGATCAATACGATGGGCATAAAAACCCCAACCAAAGGCGGGATCTTCATCAAAGTGCATTGGATTAGCAGCATCATAGTAGTTTAAGCCCAGAGGCTCATACATCGGATAGGCCGTCCAAAAACCTTTCTCTCCCCGGTAATCGGGCAATCCTGAATCCACCCCCATACCGGCACCAGTCGTAATTACCAGGGTACGAGCTTTTTTTATTGCACTGGCTGCCATTTGAAAACTATGATTAAACTCCATGCTCATTTTATTAAACCATCCTCTTCTCACAGGACATTATATTTATCTTTCTAAAATACCCCGCTTACAAATTGCGAGCGTTTTTGATTTCATGGAAAGATGTATGGTATGGGAGGCCGGCTACCCAATTTAATGGGTAGCCGGCAACCCGATTTGTGTTTGTGTTTATTTAATACTTTACTTTTACTTATTAAACTCAGGAGCTCTTTTTTCTAAAAAAGCGGTAATGCCTTCTCTGGCATCTTTAGTGCAGACAACTTCGCCGGAAGCTTTATAACCAGTTTCCAGTGCTTCTTCGAATGATGGTTTGGCTGCCGCTTCCTTAATGGCCTTGTCAATTATACCGACAACCTCTTTGCTAAGGGGAAGTTTTCCTGCCATGGGATTTTCCAGGGGTTCAAGGGGAGCTATTTCTACAGGATCATCAGGGATCCTTGGAATGGGTTTGCCTGCCAGTTCTTTAACCTCCTGGACGGCCTTCTGGATCAAGCTGTAGTAATCGCTCTCCAAACCGGAAACAATCCCCAGATCGAAAGCTTCTTTTGCTGTCAACCTGGCAGCCTGACGAATCATATTATGGAAAGTGCTGGATGCATTTGGCCATCTACGGTAGGGGACTACGAGTCCTCCGATTCCAGGAACAATACCAAGCGTTACCTCGGGAAGCTGAAACCATGCGCTTTCTGCTGCTACAAGCTTATGGCAGCGCATCGCCAGCTCGAAACCGCCGCCCAGGGCCATTCCGTTGATGGCAGCGACTACAGGTTTGGAACATGAGTCCAGATAGCGGAGCAGCAGCGAACAGTCACGTGAGTACTGCACCGAGGCTTCAAAATCTCCCAACACTTGTGGAAACTTCCCTATTTCTGCACCGGCACAAAAAGCCTTATCTCCATAACCGGTAATAACAAAACCCTTTACGGAAGGATCGGATTCAAATTCTTTCAAGACACTCAGGATCTCCATATTGACTTCATCGCTGATGGCATTCATAAACTGAGGGCGTCTGATTGTAATAATCTTTACACCATCCATATCATCAACGAGGATGTTCCTATAAAAATCTTGATATTTTTCATAGTCTCCCTCGATACCGGGCATTCCCGGCCGTTGTTGCTGGAAGAGGGAAATGATGTTTTTAACTTTTTCTTCCCCCAGCTCTTTCATAATATCAAAGGGGCCTTTGCGGAAACCGAGACCGAGTATGCAACCCAGGTTGAGGTCCTCCAATGTCCCGATTCCTTTGTTGATGATATCAAAGGATTGGGAGAAAAGGATTCCCAGGAGCCGGTTGCGTATCTTCTCGGCGGTTTCCGGCGCAACTTCTTCTTTCTCTCCGGGCCTCAGGGCAAACCAGGTGTCAACCGAACGCATCAGATTAGCGGGCTTGTAGTGCTCGCCCTCTTCAATCGCTTTCTGAGTATTCGTCGTCGCGATAATAAGATTACCGCTGGTCAGGTTTAAGACATAGAAAGGTCCGGCAGCAACGAACTCCTGAGCAACATGATCTACCATCCGGGATGTGATTTCTTCATCAAGAAGATAGACAGCTTCATTGCACCAGTTCTCAAAAACGCGGTTTAAGATAAAGCTGAGCCTGTCTGCGGAGACAAATGGGACTTTGCCGGTCAGGCAGAACATCCATCTTAAGTAGTCAACGATGCTCCGGTCCACTCCGCTCCAGGTAATGACCTCCACTGCCGGGTTGCGCCAGGCAGGACCAAAGAAGTGTGTAATGGTCGTCCTGGAAGGTATCTTGGCATCGTTAAAAATCCTTTCCGCCGGGATCGAGCTCGTATTGGATGTGATTATGGTATCATCCCGCACCGCATCTTCAATCATGGCAACGATCTTCTTTTTAATAGCCAGATCCTCGGTTGCCGCTTCAATAACCAGATCTGCATTTTTGAGGTTGGAATAATCGGAGGTATATAAAATATTTTCGAGCACGGAATTTGCTTTTTCAGGCTTCATCTTTTTCTTATCGATGGATTTTTGAATATAGCCCTTAAATCTCTCCTCGGCCTTTTTCAACTGCTTTTCCACGACATCCACCAAAATAAGGCGGCTGTCAGGCAAAGAGGTTTTCAGGTAATATGCTATGTCAGGGCCGATATTTCCGGCTCCTATAACCGCAAACTCCCGCGGCAGGGGCCTCTCGCTTTTTCCCAACAGTGGATTTGTATGTCTCGGATACAATGGTAAAGAACTCATAAAATTTCCTCCAATCTAATTATTTAATTATTCCCCCAAAAAAAATATTTCAGTATACCCTTAACGGGTGTTTTTTGGGCAAAATTTTTTTACTTGGCAGACACATGACCCGGGAAGGTATTTTTTGGCATTATAACGCTCACTTCTGTATGTGTATGTTAATCCTATGTAAGAAAAGTCACTACACTATCATTATAGCATGAAAAATATATTTTAAAAATAGTGTGTCAGCAAACGGATCGTGTCAAGACACGTAATAATGATCGTTTAATGAACCCATATCCTTCATCCATCCCTCATTACTGACGCTTGCCGGCAAGCACTTTTAAGATTTTGTCATATGTTGCTTCCGTTTGTTCTGGGGTTTCCATGTTAAAGATGGTTATCCTCCCAGCTGTATGGAGATAAACAAACGGCGGTTTTTTCGTATTGACGAACAGCTTAACCGAACCATACTCTTCTGTCCGGAAATAGCCTTTCAAGTTTGCCCCCAGAGCAGACCCGTTGGTGCGCATTATAATGGTGGGCAGCTCTTCCATCAAGATAACATCTTCAATATAATTCCATGCATAAATCTCGCCGTACATACCATGGATCTGCAACCCTTCTTCAAGAAATGTCACCTTCGTAGCCTGGGATGAGAAAAACATCAGAACTGCAACAAAGATTAATATGACAGCTACTATACCAATGGGCAAAGCCAGTTGTTTTCCGGCACCTTTGCGCAGTTTTCCATTTTCATCAAAAACATTTCCGTCATACTTTTGCGCCTTAATCAGCATGTACACCGTTGTAGCACCAAAAAATATCATGACCGGGGTCATCCCCGGTTTCAAGCCCAGGGCATAAAGAATACCCATTCCGATGAAAACACCGCCGTTGATATAGAAATAAACCCCCATCAAGCGGCCAAGGGCTTCCGTATTCACTTTTGCCTTCTTCTCCCTTGGCATGGTGTTATAGCCTGCAATAAGAAAATACCACTTGCATACATGTACTGCCAGCCCAATGGCCACAAAGAATACGCCGATTATCGAATAGATCCACATGATGAACCTCCAGCATATTAATATTATATGCCTGCATTTATGGGTATGCAATAATTTAGAGCGCGCGATCGTGTCAAGACACTGTAGGTTTTTTTGAATCCCACCCACCAAAACAGAATTTATGTTCAGCATCCGTTTAATATTAGTTGACATCACCTGGTTATTGTTTTAAACTATTATCAGGCGGGGGTGATTTGATGGACCGCAGCGATGAACTTATTACAGCTCAGGAGTTGGCAGATTCCCTGAGTCTTTCAGTAGATACAATCTGGAGGTATACCCGGGAA
>DUQX01000091.1 GCA_012837615.1 Bacillota bacterium
CATCGGCATAGCATTCCAGATTTCCTGACGCAAAACCTCCGGCTATGCCCAGCGCGTTGGCGATCTTCGATGCGTCCAGTTTTAAGAGCCAGGCCGCCGCCACCGTTGCTCCAAAAATGCCGCAAACGGCAGTCGGGTGCCAGCCGCGCTCAAAGCAGTTGTCTGGCACGGCACCGCGCCCTACTCGGGTCATCATATCGTAACCCCAGATGATCGACAAAAGAAAATCTTTTCCTTTAGCATTTACTGTCTCCGCTATCGCCATTGCGGCGGGCAAAATAACTACAGCAGGGTGGCCGCCGGCTTCGTAGCTTGCATCGTCCATTTCCAGTCCGTGGCTGGCGGCGCCATTAATAAATGCCGCATGTTCTAACGAAGCCTTTTCGCCACAAAACACTGTGCACTCTTTCCGGTCCGATTCCGACAGAAAAACCTCTTTAACCATTTTCGTCGTGTCGAGATTAGCTCCGCCGATCGCGCATCCTGCCCAGTCAACGATCACATTTTTCGTGTGCTCGATAACCCGCTGCGGAATCGCCTTAATGTCCGCATTTAAATAGAATTGTGCAATTCTTTGACTGTAGCTTAAATCTTCCATTGCCTTTATCAACCTCATTTCGCCGCTCGCCTCTTTGAGCAGATTTTTCACCAAGCAGCCTTATTCACGAAGTGAAAACTTCCGGAACATAACCCAGCCCGGTTGTTAATACCGGGAGATTGTCATAATCTTACCCAAGCTTTTTGCGCCGGACCAAGCACTGTCTCTTCATCATACAAGGTTTTTGCTTTTTCGACCGCGTTACTTGCCCAGGGTACCCAAGCACAAAGCATCAGGAAAAATTAAAATTTTATAACCCAACTGCTCCAGCTCTTTAGCGGTCAGGTGCGGCGTTTTACCCCCGATTACCTGATTGGCCAACAGCGGTACCTGATGCCCAAAGGTTTTGCCAATTTTTTCAACCTCATCTATTGTCTGAGCTTCGATAAAAAGGATATCCGCACCAGCGTCCATATACATCTTTCCTGAGCCTTGATCAGTTGCCAGTAAGGTGGTCGGTGTAATCCTTTGGCAGTGCAGGGATTTACGACATCCAGCAGTGATATGTCCAATTGGCCAAAGCCCTCGACGCAGCTTGCCCACGGGGTTTCCCGTAGGTAAAAGCTTGCCTGTTCTAAACCCGACAGTCCCAGCCATATCAACTTTGATTTTAGCGCCCTTCCCCGGTACGCCGGCGATTTCATAATCTCCCGCAACAAGCGGGCGCCCGTTTTTGACCGGAACCTCGGTGATATAAATCTGGTTGGTATTGCCGCAAAAAATACGTACCTTAGTTACAGGCTCGAGGGCTTTGACCAGTCTCCCTTCAATGGTTGCTTGTCCCGCACCGCATAATAACGCAAAAGGGGGTATCTCGGGTCTCAATCCCAAAGTATTACATATCAGCTTCACTGAATATTTAATGCAACATAGTATCCGTTTTGCATAGCCTGTAAAATTTTTTGTGGCTTTATACAATCACCAATTGGAATAAAATTCGGCACCATATCACCCAAAGGCTCCAATTTATCTAAATTAGATTTCATACCCACAGCACAAACAATAGTATCTGCTTCAATAAACTGCTCTTTTCCATCTTCGCTAATAACTTTTATACCGGAAGAAGTTATCTCATTGCATTTCACACCTGTTTTATAATTAAGAGTAGGAGTTTTATCTATCCTTGCTATTAATAATGAGGTATGGCGTACATCTAAAGGATCCCCTAAAGCACCTCGCATTTCTACGATTGTAACAGCATTCCCGAGTTCAGCCAGATATAATCCAATCTCACAGCCCACAAGTCCGCCACCAATAACAACAATTTTTCCACCAATCTTCTTAGCATTATAATAAGCATCAATTGCTGATATGACTGACTCTCTTGTAATCCCAGGAATATCAGGATAGATAGGACTCGAACCTACTGCTGCAATTAAATAGTCCGGCGCCAGCTTTTTCACTAATTCAGCTGTAGCTTCAGTATTTAGTCTTACGTCTACCAAAGATAAGGTTCTATTAACAAGATAATCCTTAAGCGCTTTCATATCTGATTTCAAAGGATCGTAATCTGATATTTTCAGCAAACCGCCTAGTGAATCACTTTTTTCCACTAAAATAACGTCATGACCACATTCTGTCGCAGTTATTGCAGCTTTCATGCCTGCAGGGCCCCCACCAACGACAAGAACTTTACGAGGCGTTCTAGGAAGGGAAATATGCCACGATCTGAATTCCTTACCTGATTGAGGATTGACTGTGCAGCTTAAATTATCATTGATTGATTTTCCGGTTAAACAATTATTACATCTTATACAAGGAATGATTTCGCTATAACGACCACTGCGAGCTTTCCTAGGGAGCTCTGGGTCTGCGATAAGTGCTCTTCCCATACCGATAACATCAGCCTTGCCGTCTAGCAAGATTTGTTCAGCATGTTCAGGATCTGAAATACCGCCAACAGCTATTACTGGAATATTTAACGCTTTTTTTACCGCCTCAGCCAGGTATACGTTGCAACCATGCTCAGTAAATGAAGTATGCGGAAACATACGATGCAGTGTTTCCGGAGTTTCATGTATACCCGCTGATACATTAACAAGGTCAATTTCACTTTCAATCATTTTTAGAAATTCGACAACTTCTTCGATTCCCATACCACCAGGAACAAGTTCATCACCACTTATCCTGTATTCAATAAGAAATTCCGGTCCACATTTCTCTCTTATACGTTTGACCACAGCTAATGGAAAACGTGCCCTATTTTCAAGACTTCCTCCATACTTATCAGTTCTCTTATTTGTAAGTTTTGATAAAAATTGAGCTAAGAGCCAACCGTGTCCACCATGAACTTGGCACATATCAAATCCGGCAGTTTTAACAAATAAAGCCGCATTTGCAAAACTTTCAACTATATCTTCAATCATTTCCTCATCCATAGCCTTAACTTCAATACCATCTTTCCTAATAAAGCCTATAGGGCCAATTGGATTTTGATTATTTTTGTAGTGGTAAACACTATACAATCCGTTATGATTTAGCTGTATTGATGCCACTGCCCCATACGACTTTATAGACATAGCTATCTCAGATAGAACGGGCATATCAAGTGGGTCGTCAAGGACGTAAAGAAATTCTTTTTGCTTTCTTAAATATTTTGAACTTATAGGCGATTCCCCTACTGTAACTTGTGCCGCCCCTCCTCTAGCCTTAGCTTCAAAATATAATATATCTATGTCGTTTTTATAACGTGTTCGATTAGGAGCAGAAAATATTCTATTCCGAAAAGTGGTGTTTTTTATTTTAAGAGGCCTAAAAAGGTTTGGAAAATCATGCATGTTCAAACATCCTCTCGTTTAATGTTATATTGCTTTTAATACATGGTGCTTTAAGATTTCTTCGATGAGTACCATATTAGATAACTTATATAGCCCCATCTACTTAGTTCATTAGATTGCAACATTTTACAGTTTTGTAACTCACACAATTAATTTGCAAGCTACATACTATTGATATATTGCCAACTTATTATTTCACTGTAAACATACCTCCTTGTATAATAGAGTTGTTTCACTAACGTGCCAATCAGGAGCTGATCTTTGACAACCAGATAGGGATTCCGGGTTAACCTGGATAATATTTCTCGTAAGCAGGGGTTTCGATGTCCTCCTTGGGAAGCATTAGCTCTCTTGAAAAATAGAGTGAAGCCCCCCAATACGAGATAGTCTCGTATGAGCACGTTGGGGATACGGCTTGCTGTATGCCACGGTTACTCGCAAGATTGAGATTATGAGCGAGCAGAGCAGATACAGGCCCTGGCTAAAGGAACTTTTGGTATCCGTCTGGGCCATAGATGCTTTCACCTTACAACTACGACTGCTAGTTAAACAAATCGAGTTCATCGAAGACCAGATTAGCATCATTGAGGAAGCTATCAATAAGGTTATGGAGGAGCTACATCCTAAAGGTGCTGACTATCGCTACGTGTTGGAAACTATTCCGGGTATCGGACCTACTTTGGCTGCTGCTATCATCGGGGAAATCGGGGGCATAAACCGCTTCCCTGCGAGTTAAAACGAAACCAAGGCAAGCATTCCAACGTAGCTACAGGAGCCGTGGCCAGACGCATGGCCCATCTGGTGTATTCTATCTGGAAAAATAATAGACCCTTTGAGCCAGAACGCCAATGGAGCCCGCCTGGAATAAATTGATCCCGAAATCTCTATGTGATTGTCAAAGAGCAAAATTTACTCTTGACTATTCATAGCACGTCTATTTTTACTCTATTAAAACCAAACTTCCAAGTTTACACTATAGTAATGTACTAATAATTAGCAGCCTTAACGTGCCTTATTTATATGCCAAAAATACCTCTAGGCATATAAAAACCTAACCCAGTCTTCAATAAAAATACTAAACAACCGATAAATAAACTATAGATTAAAGCTTTTTTCAAATTTCGAGCAAAATATACTGATAAGCCAAAAACAAAGATAGCCGCACTAACGACAAAACCCATTGGATTAAATAATATTAAAAACACTAAAAAGAATACAATCACCATGAAAATATCAAACAATTTTTTATATACAATCCCTGATCGTATTTCTGAAAAACCTCCTTCTTTTAACCAGGTTACTATCTGAGGTAATTTGTTAATATTTTTTACTAGCATGATTATTGCAGGCGCTCCTAAAAAGAAGATCAACACCATGTCCACCCATATTCTAGCTAAGTGAGGAAAATCCCTGGATGTTATAAACATAGCTGCGGTTAATATTACTAATAGCACAGCGTATACTTTTTCTTTAATAAAATTTAAACGTAGGTCGGACAATTCCAAGGAAACAGTTTCATTCTCTACTTTATTACGTTTAAAACTTTGATATAAACCAAGAACAAGCGTGAGTACTACAATTACCAAGATAACAAGGGTGGTAGGTTCTAAAAACCTGCCAAAACCTCCAATTTGGTATGCACGTATGACCTCCATTTCAATAGCAGGACCTAGCACAAAACCGATAATTATTGGAGCGGGAACTAAACCAATATTGTTAGCAAATAACACAAATATCCCCAATATAAGCATTGCCAAAGGACCGAAAATGCTAAAATTTGTTAGATAAGAACCCATTACGGAAAGAATGCCTATAACACCGATAAATGCTGGGATGGGTAGTTTTGTTATTGACTCAGCAAATTTAATAAATGGGTAAGCTAATATCATAAAAGCAACACATGAAAAACCTATTCCAAATAAAACAGTCCATATTTCTAGACCATGGTTAGCCATCATTGAAGGACCGGGAAAGACCCCAACAAGGATTAATGCTCCAAGCATAATAGCTGCAGCGCCGCTTCCTGGTATTCCTATACCAAATAGAGGGATAAATGCCGCCGTAGCAGCTGCATTATTTGCAGTTTCTGCGCCTAAAACCCCATCGAGAGCTCCATGGTTAAACTCTTCAGGGTTTTTTGATTTATTCCGAGCTGCCGCATACCCTACCCAAGATGCAGTTACCGCCCCTACTCCTGGAATAATGCCTATTATTGAACCATATAAAGAAGAAATGGAAATTATTCCAATACCTTTACGAATAATCCCGAAAATTCTCTTATATATACCCCAAAAAGTTACTTTTTCTAAATTTACGCTTTGATCACGATTTAAATTAATCATATCAATCATTTTTACTATCTGTGGAACTGCAAATACACCAAGAATAACCCATACAAGATCAATACCATTCCATAGGTGGTCTAGACCCATGGTAAACCGAAATGTTCCTATATTCGGCTGCTGGCCAATCATACCTAACGCTAACCCCAAGCCTACCGAAGCCAAACCTTTGAATGGATCATCCTTAGTTACTACACCACTAGAGACTAATATCATAGCCCACAAGGCAAATAATGCTCTTTCAGCAGTACCGAAAAAGGATATAAAGTGCATGAATACAGGAACTAAAATAACTAACAGAACAAAGCCGATTAGGCCTCCACAGAAAGAACCTCCTAAAGCAGCTGCTAAAGCATCGGAGGTTCGACCTTTTTGTGTTAATTTATAACCCTCTATCGTTGCTGGAATTCCAGCAGCATCTCCCGGTATATTATAAAAAATGCCACTCGTTGAACCGGAGTATATCCCAGCAGCATAAATTCCTGCCATTGTAATCAGCATTGTATCGACACCTAGTCTGACCGCAAATGGAAGCATTATTGCAATCATAGAGACTCCGCTAAAACCGGGAATTGTTCCAGCAAATAGTCCTAATGCTACCCCTAAAAATAACCATCCTAAGTTTGTTATTGTAAATAAATTTGTTAAACCTTGAAGCATTATAGCTAAGTCAATGCTTTCAAACATAGAACCAGCTCCTTAAAACCAAAGTAGGCATGAGCCAAACTGAGCTCATTCAAATTAATGTACTAAAGTCTTGCTATGCAAATGAATATTATTCATTTGCATAGCAAGCGCAATATATCTTTTCGGTATGGTGCTATTTTTCTAATAATGTCCCGATATCATTGTAGTAATTTCTGAATATCTCATTAGCTTCATCTGCCGGAATCCATGTTGGATACATAAACTCGCTAACGCTCTCGATAAATTCAGCATCCGTTGCAATATTTTCAAAGGCCTTACTTAACCTATTAAAAATTTCATCAGGTACATCCGATCTCACTGCAAGACCATTTACGTCTGAAGATGCCAATAGTAATAAATCCCCTATATTAAAATTTAAATCATCTTGGAAATCAGCTATTATGGGCATTTCTTGATCAGGAAAATAATCAGGATATTCTTTTCCAAAAAAAGTTAATATTTTAACATCAGTATCTTCAATAAGTTGTAGTGCAGATCGAACAACTACATCTAGGTCGCCCGTATATAGGTCTGTCATCATTGTAGAACCGCTATCGTAAAAAACATGGTTAAACTCTACATCAAAGAAATCTTGAAGTTCAGCTATCATTAGGTCATCCAACCGACCTGGCCCTAATGATGCAAGAGTAATTTCGCCCGGTCGTTCCCTAGCATCTAAAATAAAATCCGCAAAATTATCCCATGGTGCTTCTGGCAGAGTGATTACTCCAATAGTAGGAATATCGGAATGAAAACCCAAACAACGAAAATCGTCAAATTCCCAAGGTGTACTATCAGGAGCCATATGGGGGAATATATGCGGTCCAAATGGCGAGCCAGTGTAGATAATTGTATAGCCATCAGCTGGTCTACGATAAGCTTCATTATAGGCAATCAGCCCTGCTGCTCCGTCTAGGTTTAATACCTCTGCTCGAATTCCAAGCTCATTTTCGAAAAAAGGTTGCATAGCTCGCAATGCCGTATCAACAAGCCCACCAGGAGCATACGGACAAACTAAGGTTAAAGTTTTACCTGGCTCAGGGAAAGCTAACTCCTCATTTTGTCCAGGCTCTACAGCCTCTTTTGAGGCAGTGTCACAACCAAAGGAAAAAACCAGTGAAAGCATAAATATACCAATCAACAACCAATATAAACCTCTTCTTTTCACTTGAATCAACCTCCTTTTTGATGATTTACACACTCTTTCATTTGTTGAATGGCAGCCAACTGTACAACTTGCATACCCATAATAATGAGATTTGTTGAAGGCGAGAAGTGGATACTTGAACTTACTTTCTTTGCGCTAATAACACAGCCTAACACATCTAATATGAACTTTTTAAGTTAGATACAACTTCGACTGGAATGTCCTCAAACTCCAACTTTTTCTCTAAAAAAGCTAATCTTTTCAGCAATCGTTAAGTTGTTCAAAAAAATCCCCCCCCTAAATGAATTGAATTTTTTCCTTCATTGTTTTATTATGCAATAATTGTGCCATACTAAAAAAAAGGAAATGCTCTTGCTTTTTTATCATTAAACCACTGTTTTGGAATGGGCTATGAAATCTTGGTCATAGAAGTAAGCAATAGCATCAAAGGAAATACCTATGCCGCTTTGCCCTGGATGAGCCTCTACCTTACCTTACTGCTTTCATCAAATCGACAAACATTTATGATCCACTATGAAGAAGTAAGTAGTATTCCTTTTATTAAAAAAAAATATCCTTTTGTCAACGAATTGAGCAGCTAATATTGTTTTGCAAATGTTTCATTGCATTTTATCTGAGTTGCAAATTATTTATATGTGTTGCAATTTGTTTCGTTTCAGGACACACCGCCGGCGTACATAAAAAAATGCTAAAAAAACAATTTTAGCATTTAATAAAATAAATAAACAGGCTTATAACTCTACGAACAGCCGTATCCCTTATAAAATTCTAAAACTAACAGAACAATTTCTATCTACCATTAAAATTTTTTTTAGCATAAATACAATTTTATCAGTAAAAACATATAACGTTTTTAACCAAGTTTCATTTTGCTTTAACTTGTTGTAATTTGTTTTAAATATGCTCGTACTGTTTCAGTTTTCTCCAGAGGGTAGTACGGCTCATTCCCAATCTCCTGGCAGCTTCTGTCTTATTTCCCCGCACATCGTTTAAAACACGATTAATTTCATTATATTCACTAATAGCAACAGTACTCTTTACCTGCTTATTAAAAATATTACTTAATAAATACGATACTTCATCAAGGTTCCCTGAAAATAATACTGCAAATCTTTCAACTATATTTTTTAACTCCCTGATATTTCCCGGCCAACCGTACTTGATAAAAAGCGGATGTTTAGCGATTTTCGCAATTTCACTTTCCTTTAAATCGCTCCTTAATTCAGAAAGGAATTTGGTAACAAGCAGAGGAATATCTTTTTTACGCGATCTTAGCGGAGGAACATTTAACTCCAGCACATTTAGACGATAGTATAGATCTTCGCGAAATTTTCCCTGATTTACCCTCTCCCAAAGATTTATATTTGTAGCTGCGATTACACGGATATTTACATGACGAATGCGGCTACTGCCTATCCTCATTACCTCGTATTCCTCCAATACCCTTAAAAGCCTGGACTGGAGCTTGGGAGAGATTTCGCCTATTTCATCTAAAAATATCGTTCCACCATGAGCTATTTCAAAAATGCCGGGTTTTCCACCTTTCTTTGCTCCGGTAAAAGCTCCCTCTTCGTAACCGAAAAGCTCACTTTCAAGCAAATTATCCGGAAGGGCCTGACAGTTAATCGCGACAAAGGGACGCTTTGATCTACTGCTGGCATTATGGATACCCTGGGCAAACAACTCTTTCCCTGTTCCAGATTCTCCAATTATTAATACAGTAGATTCACTCTGGGCATAAAGTAAAGCCTTTCTTTTAGCTTCGCTTATCTGCTCGCTGTTTCCCAATATATCATCCAGATAAAACTTGGCGACAAGGCCTTTTTCATATGTTTTTTTTCTAATTTTTTCTTCTGCCTCTTGGATCGCGCTGACATCCTTAAAAGTAGCCACAGCACCGGCTACCTCGTTATTAACAATAAGGGGAACCATATTGGTAACAACTTTAACTTCCCTAATTGCGTGTATCTGGTTTATTTCGGGCTTTCCGCTTTGGAGAACTTTAGCAATACCATCATTCGGCAATACTTTTTCGATGGGGCACCCAATAGCCGCTTTTCGTGATACTTTGGTAATTTTTTCGGCTTGTGGATTTATTACTGTTACTATCCCGTTTTTATCGGTAGCCACAATTCCTTCATGTGCGAAGTCCATGATGATGCGAAACCTTTCCGCTCTTTCAGATTCCTTTTTTTTGGATAGAGCGATACTAATCGCGGTTGCCAACGCTCTATTTACCCCATCTTCTGAGTATATCAGCGTAGCATGCATCCCCAATTTATTTGCAAGCTCAAAAACAAGTCCGGGTCCGATAATATTGTCAACACCCTCTTTAAACAATTTATTTAATATTTTTTCCGCTTCAAAAGGATTATTATAGCTTAACTGTTTAACGGAAACCGTTAACATATCCTGAATCTCATGGAGATATTGGATTTTATTATTATTATGGGTTACAATACTTATCTCATTTGAATATTTTCGGGCTTTTTTTAACGCTAAAAGTATATCGTAACCTGTTACTTTTATTTCAACAATAGGACTGGATAAAGGATACGACAAGGAAGAAAAATTTCCCGAACAAATAAAAACATCTGCTTCACCGTTTTTTTCCATTTTCTCTGCAATTTTTATTGCATCGTCGATAAGCTTATTTATTATCTTGATATCTGCTGATTCAAAAAATTTGTATTTATTTTTTTCAATTAAAGAAGTTAGTTTACCATAGCTCATACAAGCAATAACCGGCTTCATTTATATACCCCCTAAAGCATTGGAATATAAACTTGTATCTTTTGTACCTTTTACCTTAGTACTATAAATTTGCATAGAAGGCCTGTATTTCCTGCCGGTAAATTTGGGAAGCGCTGCATTAAAAGGACAAGATGATGATCCCCTTGATCGTTATAACCTTGTGCTTTGAACCCAAGAGCAGACGAACCTCAGAAGAACGGTACACAATAACAGATTGTTGCTATTAGGCAAACACAGTGATCGAGTAGCTGCAATTTTACAAATAATCCTTGCCTTCTCTTTTTACCAGGGCAAAAATCAACTCTCCGGAGGCGACAAGCTTTTTATCTACCCAGGCCCGGCCTTTGCCCCGTCCGACAACGCCTTTTAATCCGGTCAGGGTAACCTCAATAGTGAGCGTGTCCCCGGGGCGAACGACTTCTCGAAAGCGAAGCTTATCTATCCCCCTGAAGAGGGCAAGCTTCCCCTTGAATTCATCCCGGCTGAGCAGTGCAACTGCCCCCACCTGTGCCATCGCTTCTACAATCAGTACGCCCGGCATGACAGGATTTCCCGGGAAGTGTCCCTGAAAATAAGGTTCGTTCATGGATACATTCTTTATACCCACCGCCTTCTCACCAGAAACAACCTCCAGGATCCTGTCGACCATTAAAAATGGATAGCGGTGGGGTATAATTTCCTGAATTTCACCAGCCGTTAACGTTTTTTTCATTCGATGATAAACCTCCCTTGCAACACAGCTTGCTAACCCCGCCCCTGACCCTATTTATAATTTTTCAGTTGAAACCTTCATCATTTTTCAGGTGAAAGTCTTCATCCGAAGAATCGCCGTTTTGCGCAGATGAAGGTCCAAAATACCGCGGGGGGGTAACCATTACTCTGGCTTCCTGCTCCAGCAAGCGAAGGATAAAGCCCAGCCGCTCCTCCAGAGAAAGCAGCAACGCAGGGTCATTTTCCTCCTCAAGATATGAAGAAAGCCGAAGCTTAAATAAGGAATTGGCCTCCTCCCACGTATTTAAAATCTGCTGGGCCTTGAGGCGTGCCGATAGCTCCAGTGAAGGTTCCAGCTCGCGCCCCAGGGGCATTAAAGAGATCTCTTCCAGATAAGACGGTATATAGACATTAATATTAAACCGCTCCCTGAGCAGGCCGGCAAGGTGCTCCTGAGCTTCTTCTTCCCCGTGAACCAGGATAATCTGAGAGGGTTTCTGCTTAAATTTGCTTACCCATTTAATCAGTTCTCCCTGATCGGCGTGAGCGGAAAACCCCCCGATAGAGGCAATCCGCGCCCGTACGGCAATATCCTCCCCGAAAATAACAACGTTTTTCACCCCATTCAGCAAACGTCTTCCCAGAGTGCCTTCAGCCTGATACCCCACAAATAATATTGTCGATTCCGGGCGCCAGAGGTTATGTTTGAGATGATGCTTGATGCGTCCGGCATCACACATACCGCTGGCGGAAATTATCATAGCTCCTCCGGAGATCTCGTTTATTTTTCTTGATTCATCCACGCTCCGGGAAAAATAAGCTTCAGGAAAATGCAACGGACAAGCGCCGTGAACAAGAAATGCCCTCATCTCCAGATCAAAACATTCCGTATGGCGTATAAAAAGATCCGTAGCCTCTATCGCCATGGGGCTGTCGATGTATATGGGCAAAGAAGGTATCTCGCCTTTATCAATGAGACCATTGAGGATGTAAAGCAGCTCCTGGGTCCGCCCGACCGCAAATGAGGGAACGACAATATTCCCTCCCCTTTGCAGGGTGGAATTAATAACGTCAGCCAAAAGCTC
>DUQX01000092.1 GCA_012837615.1 Bacillota bacterium
ATAGTCCCCAAAGGAAAAATGTCTTGATAACCCCAAAAGTATCGATAAGCAAATGTAGGAGAGGGGGCCAGAGCAGTGAGCCGGCTCCCAGGCTCATGACCACAATTCCGGTTATCAGGCCTCTTTTTTCAGGGGGAAACCACTTCATGGCCGCGGGTGTGACCGAGGCGTAACCGAAGGCCGCTCCCGTCCCGAACAGCACACCGAAAAATATGGTCAAGCTCAATGGTGTCGGATGTATAGCGCAAAGGAGAAAGGAAACTCCGGTTATGAGGCCGCTGATGGTTACTCCTTTTTGGGCCCCAATTTTATCCTGAAACCTGCCGGCAAAAAACATCATCATAGCAAAAATAAAAACCTCAACCGTGTACGGTAAAGAGGCTTCCGCTTTTGACCAGTTTAAATCATAAATAAGACCGTCGGCAAAAACAGACCAGGAATAAAATGTTCCTATGAAAAAATTCGTGACTGATCCTGCGATGGTAACCTTTACGCCTTTGCTAAGCATCCTCGTCACCCCGAATCGCCCCATGATTTTTATTATTCTAAATTGTTGCTCATAAAGGATCCTAACACTTAAATATAAATCCGTCAACTGTGAGTTAGAAATCAATTGAGATGCTATTCTTTTAGAATAAACTTTCATAACCCTATGAAGCACGGGGATTGAAATTTTTTAAATAGTACATAAGCTTTGATATAAAGCTTTTACCGCCATACTTCTGGATTTGCTTTCTTGAAATTATGCCTGTATTTTTTGCAAATATAAATACTACAATTCTTAACCATTTTTTATCTTACTGCATAGTATACAAGTAAATAAACTAAAGAGAGGAGAGGATCAAAAGGTCTTGTTTTAAATAAAAAAGTACGCCACATTGATACGGCTTTTCATGAAAGAAAAGAGCAAAAAAGAGGAGAGCATAAAAAGAAAAAAAGGAGGGGCCCACAATGGCCTATGGCGATAATCAGAGGAAATTAGTGGCACAAACTCATGTGCATGAATTTTCAGGGTCTGTTATGAATCCCGACGAGCAGGTAGAACCACATAATCACCGCTTTGCGGGGGTAAGTAGTGAAGCTATCTTTGTAGAGGGTGGCCATGTCCATGAGATATTAACCAATGTTGATTTTTATGAAAGTCATCTTCATGAACTGGGAGTAAGAACCGGGTTGCAAATACCTGTGGGAAATAACAGACATGTACATTTTGCATATGGAACAACCACATTTAATTTTAATCACGATCACAATTTTCAATTTGCTACTTTAATTGACGATCCAATAGGTGAAGACTAAAGAATAATAAATTACGGGAACCGGTTGCCGGAACTGGTCACCGGAGAGCGGTACCTGGCCGATGATTGCCCTTGCTTAGCAATGTACCATAATGATCACAATGATCCAATGGTTTACTGGAAGATAAGAGCATTATAGATATTTGCAATCGGGATAAAACCGATGTAGGTGTAAAGGGAAGGTCTTTTCTATCGGAGATAAGTTTCGAATCTATCCGAGGTAAGTTCCAAAGGTAAGCCAAAGGAGGCAAAAGCGATAGCCCCGCATTTAAGCCGGGGCTATCGCTTTTACTGATAATCTTGAAAATCGCATTAAATTATCTCAAAAGGGGACCTAAGTGCAAGAACAACAATTGCAGTGATTGCCAAACAAGCATAGGATTTATTGGAAAAAATTGCAGGAAAACAATCTGGAGTTGTCGAAAACATCAGGAGTAAAGGACAAGCAAGAAATAACATAACAGCAATGATCATAAAAAACCACCTTATCCAGGTGGCATTGCTCAGGATAGAACATTAATGGTCCATTTACAAGGGGGATTTGTGTGAGCAGTCATTTAACCAAGTTTCAACAGCTTCTGCGCGAACTTTTCCAGTTTGACTGTGCTGATTTGGACTTCGGTATTTACCGGATCATGAATTACAAGCGTGATTTAATCGAACGTTTCATTACGCAAGGTTTACCTCGGGCTGTATCCAGAGAACTGGAAGGGGGAGCTCTGGCGGAGCAGGCGCGTGCGGTTGAAGAGTTGGAAGCCGCCAAGAAGAAGTTGTTGGAGATAAGTGACGACGCCATTGACCCGGAGGGGAATCTGGTCAAGTATCATGATACGAAACCCGGTAAAATGTACCTTGAGGCCCGGAAGAAAGCTGAATCCGCCAAAAACTATCAAGCGCTGGAAGCTGCTGTCTACAATCACCTCTACACTTTTTTCAACCGCTACTGGCAAGACGGTGATTTTATTTCCAAGCGCCGTTACTCCAAAAACGAGCGCTATGCCATCCCTTACAACGGCGAGGAAGTGATGCTTTACTGGGCCAACCATGATCAGTACTATATCAAGACCGGCGAGTATTTTACCGGCTATTCATGGAAAGCGCAGAACGGCGTGACTGTGCATTTCAAGTTGACCGCCGCCGACGTGGAACAAAACAATGTTAAAGGCGAAAAGCGATTCTTCTTGCCGCGTCTGGAGGAGATTACCTGGGAAGAAGCGGCCAGAATATTGACCATTCCCTTTGAGTTCCGGCCCCTCGATGTACGGGAAGCTGTTGCTTATGGTAGAAGGAACCAGCAGGAAGCGATCATTTCCAGGGCTGTGGAGGAGAT
>DUQX01000093.1 GCA_012837615.1 Bacillota bacterium
GACGGCAAGTAAGAGACGAAGAAAGGAGAAAACAGGAAACAGCTTAATCAAAAATAGCATACTACCCTTTTAGCTTAGCTTTAAAAACTACCTTTGAACTGGCAAAGTTTGATCAAAGGTAGTTTTTATTATCAGGCAAACCCAAAAAACGAAACAGCGAACGCTTAATTAAAATATGGTTGAGAGAATAATAGATAATATGAACTTATACCTATGGTATAAAAATAAATTCGATTATTTATCAGTTGTGGATATATCAATTTTTAATCAATTGTTCTAAAATATAAACAACAATTACTTTTATGATATTAGATAAATATTATATGACAATGTAAAAAAACTGTTTTCATTACATTTAAAAAGTTGTATAATTAATATTAAGACATATATTTTGAATAGTAATAATAAGTTCTAAAATATGTTACAAGAAGGTTCTTTATTCTTTATAAAAGACAATATACTTAAACATGGGTTTCGTAAATTAATAACAAAACACTGATTATTATCGGGGGTGGTAAATTTGGCTTAGACAAGGAGCAAGCACAAATGAAGTATTGAAACACAGTTCCAGAGTTAAGGTAACAGATTTCATATGGTTTAAATGACTGCAGATGAGACGATGATACAAAAGATTATTGGAGGAGGACAACATGATGAAAAGATATAAGTTGTGGATCTTAAGCATTTTTATGGTGATGGCTTTACTGTTATTTGCAGGTTGCTCTACGTCTCCTACCCCGCCTGCTTCTTCCGGAAAACCGGAGGGAACAGAAAAAGAGGTTTCCGTTATGGACCCAGTGGAGTTAAAGCTGGCCCATTTTTGGCCGGCGAACCACTTTATAGAAACTGAAGTGGTACAGGCATGGAAAGAGGAAGTTGAAAAAGCTACTGATGGTTTAGTTACGGTTACAAGTTATCCTGGCGAAACTCTTCTTGGAGCTGATGCAATTTATGACGGGGTATCTGAGGGGATTGTTGATCTGGGTATTTCATTTTTCTCCTATACCAGAGGGCGCTTTCCTGTGATAGAATTGCTGGAACTCCCAGGCATTACATATAATAATGGTGAGGCAGCGACAGAAGTAATCTGGGAGTATATTCAAAAAATGAACCCTGAGGAAGTTCAGGATACTAAGTTAATGTTTGCTGGTTCGGCAGGTTTGGCGCACCTGTCTACAAAAACTCCCGTTAGAACTCTTGAGGACCTCCAGGGTATGGAAAACAGGACAACCGGAGCGAGTGCGCTTCCTATGACAGTTTTAGGGGGAGTGCCGGTGTCTATGCCGATGTCGGATGCATACGAATCGTTATCCAAAGGTATAGTTAAAGGCATCCTAGGGCCCACTAGCCCCCTGCAAACATGGAAACTGGCTGAAGTAGTTGACTATGTTACCATGACACCATTTATCTATACGGCTACATTTTTCTTTACAATGAACCTGGATACATGGAATTCCTTCCCACCGGATGTACAGGATGCCATTTTGGAAATCAATGACAAACTATTTAAAGAAAAAATTGTTTCTCTTTTCCAGAATGATGATGAAGCCGGGCTAAACTACGGTATTGAACAGGAAGGGTTGGAGGTTATAGAATTATCGGCAGAAGAAACCGAAAGATGGCTTGATCTTCTTAAGGCTGCTCGTGAAGAAAATGTTGAGGCTGCAGAAGAAAAGGGGTTGCCTGGTCGAGAAGCTGCAGATTTAATTGAAGAGCTTGCCAATAAATATAATGAAATATATAAATAGTATAGTTGTTTCATTGTAAAATAAAGGGTATTGGGCAACTTTTATTGGTTAATCTTGAGTTCCCGGAGTTCCCGATACCCTTAATCTTAAAATGAAGGTGCTTAATATGAAGCTATATGATTATATGATTAAATTAGTGAGTAGTTGTCTTGATAAGTTTGCACAGATAATTTTATGCGTATCAATTTTATTGGTTGTATCAAATATATTATTACGCGTTTTTTTTGGCAGCCCAATTCTCGGTACTTACGAATATGTCGGTTTTTGTTCATCTTTAATAATAGGACTTTCCTTAGCATACTGTGCGCTTCAAAATGGCAATATCGCAGTGGAGTTTTTTCATCAAAAACTATCTCCAAAAATTCAAGTGGTGACAGATAGTATCATGGGAATTGCCGCTTTTGTTTTTTTTATCTTTGCGGCATGGCATATGAGTAGATTTGCATATAGTATGGTTCTCAGCGGTGAAGTAGCAGCATCAACCGGAACCCCGGTCTATTATTTTGTTTATCTTGTTACATTCGGAATTTTGATGCTTTGCCTGGTGCTTTTATCTCAAATTATTAATACAATAAGGCAGGTGCGTCATAAATGAACCCTATCGTTGTAGGAATAGTCGGAACAATCGCCTTTTTTGTTCTTCTTATTCTTCGAATGCCTGTAGCGTATGCCATGGCCATTGTCGGTTTTGCAGGTTTTAGCTGCTTGTCTTCTCCTGAGAAGGCATTCAGGATTGTATCGCAGGATTTTTATTCCACATTTTCTTCTTATTCGCTAACCGTTGCTCCCACGTTTATTTTAATGGGGTTTATTGCCTTTTATTCGGGAATTGGAATGGGTCTTTTTAATCTGGCCAATAAATTTGTCGGACATCTCCGTGGTGGACTGGCCCTGGCTGTGCAGATGGCCTGTGCTTTATTCGGTACTGTTTGCGGTTCATTACCGGCTACTGTTGCTACAATGGGAAGCATCGCATTACCGGAAATGAAAAAATATAAATACGCCGATTCTTTGTCCACAGCCTGTATCGCGGCGGGTGCATCTCTGGGGAGCCTCATACCACCGAGCGTGCTTTTTATTGTCTACGGAATTGCAACTGAACAATCTATCGGCAGGCTTTTCATGGCGGGGATTTTGCCCGGAATTATGCACATGTGTATTTACATGATTACCATATTATTGTTAACTACAAAAAATCCTTCTTTGGCTCCCGTAGTTCCAAAAGCTAGCTGGGAGGAACGCTTAGCTGCATTTCGAGGAGGAATTCTTGAAGCCGGTATAGTGTTTTTATTATCACTGGGCGGCTTATTTTTAGGCTGGTTTACCCCGACTGAAGCCGGTGCGGTTGGTGCATTTAGTATTTTTGTTATTACATTTTTAGAAAAAAAGATGGATTATGCAAAATTAAAACAGGCTCTCGGTAATACAACAAAACTGACGGCGATGATATTTTTGCTGGTAGCGGGAGCAACCGTATTTGGCAGATTTTATGCTATTACCCGTATCCCTTTTGAACTGAGTTCATGGGCTACAATACTCGATTTGCCTCCTTTTCTTATTATGGGAATGGTTATCCTAATTTACCTTGTTCTTGGGATGATCATTGATGCTTTGCCTTTAATTTTGTTAACGATTCCTATTTTTTATCCGCTAGTGACCGATACCCTTGGATATGACCCAATATGGTTTGGCGTTATTATTTTATTGATAACCTCTATGGCCGTAATGACACCACCGGTTGGTGTAAATGTATATATTGTAAAAGGCGTGGCAAAAGACGTTCCCTTGGAGGCTATTTTTAAGGGAGTTTGGCCATTTGTCTTGGCTGACCTGGCGGCGATAGCATTATTGATTGCTTTTCCCAAAATAGCTACATTTTTGCCGGATTTATTATTCTAAGGCTATTTTTATTATTAGGCATAGGTTAAAGCAATAAAATATTATGCTCTTCATTTAAGGATAAATTTAATTTGGAGTTGTTATTATGAATAGCAGATCTAGCAAAGCCGAAAATAAAAAAAAACCCGGCAAATTAACGGTTTATTTTACTCCTGACGAGGAAAAAAAAATGAACCGGATTACCGATCAATTACAATTGAGCAAGAGAAAAGCTATTAAAGAAGCTTTTTGCCGAAGAATCGATAATACTTATAATAATATAGAGAACAGTGGAGATCGATTGAGTTCCCTATATAATAACCGGGATTTGACGCAAATTAATAAAGATAATTGCCGGTTCAAAAAAGTAGTTGAATTAATTGTTAACCGTGTAAGTAAAATACTGGATGCAGAGATGGCCGGGGTAATGCTTTATGATGAAAAAAGCAAGGAGCTGGTTTTAC
>DUQX01000094.1 GCA_012837615.1 Bacillota bacterium
GAATAAGCGGCGGACAAATTCATTTAACAGCTGCCTTTTATTTATTAAATCGTTGCTAAATTCACTACTTCCGGTATATCCGAACTCTTCAAAGTTCAGGTTAACCCCTCCATAGAGCGCCGCTTCTTCCGCAAGCGCTTCAATTAGCCCAGCGGACGCGGCCTTATCTGCAAGCAGTGAGGAAAGGGTGCCGTACCTGTCGGTTGCGTGTACAGTCATCTCGGTTTTCAGGCTGTACTCTTCTGCAGCCCGCAGTACATTTTCCCAACCGGCGGGACGCTGCCAGCCCGTCTTGCTCCAGGTAAGAAGATTTCCCCGCTCGTCAAGGCTGTACCAACCCAGGGCAAGCTCATCAACAACATCAGTGTTACCGGTACCGGTTTCAGGATAGGCCTTGCGGAAAAGGTTTGTCCAACTGCTGGTTTTACTGTCTCCCAGGGCATAAAAGCCGATTACGTTCATTTCTTTAGGGTAAGGCATAATATCAACTCTGTATGTATCTGCATCCCATAATACATTACAATTAAAGGCTTCACTAAAAAAGCGCAGCGGTATTAATGTTCTTCCGGCAATAATTACCGGAGGTACATCTAAAGGAACAACCTCTCCGTTCCGCCATGCGTTCTTATTATCGATTTGCAATCTGACCAGGGTTTCGTCATCGGACGCTTCAACTGTTTGTGCAGCGCTGTCCCAGCTTACTTTTATATTTAGCGCTTCTGCTATTGTGCGAAAAGGAACAAGGGTCCTGCCATTTTGGATGACAGGCTGTACATCGGTAAAAACCGGAAGGCCGTCAACAAAAACCTTTATTTCCTCTCCCCCTTCCTGAGCACAGGCGGAGAATGTAAAAATAATTAATGAAATGATTATTAGTGCTAATAAGGTTGAAAAGCGTTTCACAGTGATAATCCATCTCCTCCTTCGAGTAACCCATGTTGTGAATATTATCTTTCGGGCTTAGCCACCTCGAAACAAACATTTTTTTTCCCACATTTTCTTTTAATTACTTTTCTTTACTTTTTCGGCGGCTAAAACTTAAGCTTATTACCATAACCTCCTAAATTATCTCTTAATTATATAGACGGTTTATACTGGAAAAAGTTCTGCCTTCTTTAGCAGGATTTTCATTTTTTTGCCGGCATCAATCTAACGGTAGATTTTTTTGAACAGCTTCCAAACGACACCTGGACAGATCCTGTCGTCGAAATGGATAAAAAAGAGCTTGCACTTGAAATACATAAAGCCATAAACAAGCTCCCTGAAGATATGAAAGCATTAATTCTACTATATTATTTCCTGGAAATTCAACAAAAAGAAATAGCGGAAATAATGGGAGTAGCGCTGGGAACAGTTAAAACCCGTTTAAGAAGAGCACGCCTGGCCATTAAAAACCACTTACTGAAAGAGGAGAATGATTCTGCTAACCTTTGAAAAGACGGTGATTTAAGATGAATGAGAAACATTTGGATGATTATATAAGAAAAACTGTTAAAGAGGAAATGCAAAGCTATGCTCCGCCTGATCCTGAGAAAACATGGCAAAAGATTGAAGGCACAATCGATCTGTTTGAAAGGTTACAAAATGCACCAAAGAAAAAACATAAAACAACGGCTCGGCTTAAAATTGTCGCCGTAATCGTAACGTTAATATTAACAGCCGGGATTATCGGATTTACGCAGACAGGAGAAGCAGTACCCTTCGGCTGGGTCTTTCAGGGATTAAAAAAAATCGCGGGCGATGATTTTGTCCTTGTACAGTTCAAATACGGTGAGGAAACAGCCCCTAACAAATCAACACCGCCGCCTCCTGAATCGGATATGGAAGGAACCATAACCTACCAAACAAATCTCACAGATACTTCCTTAGAAGAGCTGCTCGATCTTTATCCTGGAGCGCTCTATTTTCCCCGGAGCATAGCGGAAAAAGATTTAATATCTGCCCAGTATCTTCATGTAGGCGACAAATGGATTATTCTGCTCGACTTTTTTTTTGGTTAACGGGCATAATATCCTTTTCCGACAGGAGGACATTGTGGGAAAAGGAGCAACCGACGTAGGATACGGAAGCGATGCGGAAGTCTATTTCCGTCGCCTGGAGGGCGTAGAATATATGGTTGCCGAACTTCGTTATGGTATCGTGAACGTTAGGTGGACTAAAGAGAACAAGCTTTTTGAGCTAACATGCAATTTGCCGGTTGAAGAAGCGCTATCAACCGCGCAATCGGTGGACCCATATTAATACTCTCAATAACATTACCTTATAAAAGCGCCGGATCATTATCCTTATATATCGGCAAAATAGTACAATATTGCTTAAAATCCTTTATTTACCGGCCTAAATTAATGATGTGCTAAAATAACGTTCCACTCTGTCGGGCAAAACCGTTACTATCCTTTGATCTGGCTCATACTTTTCCGCCATTTTTACCGAAGCCCATACATTAGCCCCGGAAGAGGTGCCAACCAGAACACCTTGAATGCGGGCCAAATCTCTTGCGGTTTGAATGGCGTCATCATCTGTTACCTCAACAACCTCATCAACAAGGTTTACATCCAAAACACGGGGAATAAAACCGTCGCCAATCCCTTGAATCTTATGCAAACCCGGCTCATGCCCCAAAAGAGCAGAGACGTTCTTCGGCTCTACCGCGATTACTTTAATCCCGGGTTCCTTTTCTTTTAGGTAGCGGCCGATCCCCTGCAAGGTGCCTCCGCTGCCAAGGCCAGAAACAAAGATCCCCACTTTACCCTCCATCTGATGCCATATTTCCACCGCCGTAGTGAGGTAATGGGCTTCAGGATTATCAGGGTTTTCAAATTGTTGGGGGACAAAAATATTAGGATCTGCCGCCTTTTGTTTTTCAACTTCCTCTACAGCTCCGGCGATGCTTTTGGAGGCATCGGTCAGGATTATCTCCGCACCAAGGGCCTTGATTATTTTTTTCCTCTCCACGCTCATGTTTTCCGGCATCACGATGACAACGCGGTAACCCTTTCGAACCCCAACCAGAGCCAGACCGATACCGGTATTGCCAGAGGTGGGTTCCATAATAGTCATCCCCGGTTTTAAATCCCCTCTGGCTTCGGCCTGTTCAATCATGTGTTTGGCCACCCTATCCTTGATACTCCCTCCCGGATTAAGGTACTCGGCCTTGGCAAAAATATTAAGTCCGGTGGTCTTTTTTAAGTTAAGCAGCGGTGTATTGCCGATTATATCAATTACCTTATCAATGGTCATTGCACCTGTTCCACCTCGATCTGACTATTATAGCATTATGAAAAAACCGCATTAAAATTCTTGGGACCAACCAATTTTTTGATTCCTGGAAAGAAATTAACAAAACTTAGCTAAGCTATGTTTTTCATGGATATTATATTCGACATAAGAATAGGATATCCTTTTAAATAAGAGAAATAGGAAACAAAGGATTGTAAAAGATTATCGTAAATTTTAAACTAACTAATAATAGAGCGGTGCAGGAGAGCGGTGCAGGAGAGCGGTGCAGGAGTTCTTTCCCTATAAATGTAACCATAAAATAAACTTCCTGAAACATCTGTGTAATATTGAGCATTTATAATTGATTTAGTTGACCCCCTCTTAATATATATATATTTAAAGCGGCCCTTATCGGCCGCTTTTTATTGTGCGCCCGGCATGGGCGATAGCTTGGCGGTGAAAGTCCGCTATGGGCTTGGCAGTGGGAACCACTAGCCCTATCCTCGCGAAATCTCTAACCAATGAATACCTCAAGAAGTTAGGGCTTCAGTCAATCAGTGAAAGATATTCATTGGTCCACTAATTCTATTGAACCGCCGTATACCGAACGGTACGTACGGTGGTGTGAGGGGACGGTGGATAAATTAATTATTCAGCTTCTACTCGATTAACAATGGCCGAGAAAGAGCCGGCTTCAAAAGATGGCGAGCAAGGGTAAAATATAAAATTATGTTTTAAGTATAGATGATATCCTCCTCAAAAACAGTTAATTTCTCCAATCCGCCCCTTGTAACTAAATAGGTGTTTTCCAACCCAACAGCGCCGTCGGGAAAAACATACTTTGGTTCCAGAGCGAATACCATCCCTTCTTCCAGCGGGGTATCGAACCCATGGGCGATTACAGGAAGTTCATCCAACTCGATGCCGACACCGTGGCCAATAAATGCAACCGATTCAGGAAAACCCAGAAAATGCTTTATAAACCCGCTTTCGCCGGCAAGCTGCATTGCCCGGTCATAAAGCTCACTGCAGGCTACCCCCGGCCTGGCCATTATCTCCAGCTCTTTCAAAATATGGACCGCTGAGGCATGGGCTCTGGCCAGGTGGTCGGGCAGCTTACCCGAACAAAATACCCTTGTTTGATCCAGCATATAACCGTCAAGGATGAAACTAAAGTCTACCAGCACCGGCTCGTTCCTACCGATCACTTTGTTACAGGAGCCCTGGGCAAATGCGGGGCTGATCCCTTTTCCGCCTACAGATCCGTCAAAATAGCTCGGGTTCGTATTCGAACCGGACAACAGATGGACATAAAAAAGCTCCTGGTTAAAACCGCGTACCCTCATTAATCCGGGGTGTCCCTTTTTTCTCGCAAGCCCGGCAACCATCCCGGATATTTCCAGCTCAGACATTCCCTCTCGGAGATTGTCTTTGATAAAGGAAAATATCTCCAGTTGAACTTTCGCCGCGTCCTTCAGAATTTCTATTTCGTAGGGGGATTTAATCATCTTCACGGTACGAATCAGCCCGCTAATATCGACTATTTCAGCGGGCTTAAATAGTTTTTGATAGCGTAAATACATTTTTGCAGGTAACACATCCAGTTCAAAACCCAAAGTCTTAAAGGGCCCATAACCGCGAGATTGCAAAGCTATATCTATTTCCTTTAGACTGCTTACGCCGATTATGTTATCCAATGGTGACTCTTCTATCGCCCGTTCCAGATTTTTTTTGACCATCAGCAGCGGCTGCCCCTTTGACGGAATAAATAAGTGAGAATTTTGAATGGTTCCTGTAAAATAAAATAGGTCGGCATTTTGAACTATAACTGCCCCTTCAATATCATTCTGCCGCATACTCTCTTGCAGTTTTGCTATCCTCCGGACAACCTCAGATTTCGGTGTGTAGCGCAAAGTAACTACCTCCTAATGCCAGAAAATATAAAGCTTCCTGCATTGTTTCATAATTATGTAATCAATTATGTAATCAATACATTTAAACACCTAAACGTTCAAACATTTTTATGCTTAATTTTTATAGCCTCACCACCCATCATGGGGGTAAACCTAGCTTCCACCTCCTATAATAATCCGTATAATAATTATAATTGATATCAAAAATTAACATCCAAAAAGATTTTGATATCCAGCTACCGCCTATAAGAGCAATTTATAAGCCTTTTTAATCTATAATCCTTTCTTGACTGGAAAAAACTTGCGTGATATATTAATCATAATGTTAAAAGAAGATACTTTTATAATGCCCACAACTATAGTGTCCCGAAAAAATCATGGCCTGCCCTTAAATCAGGTGCGAATACATCCGAGCGGCAGCACCTAAGGCGTAAGACCTTTATTTCATAATACTTGAAATGTGAAATAAGGTTTTTGTTTTTTTAGGGTAAGGATTATTTTACACTAAGAAAGGGATAAGCATATTGTGATAGAAAAATGCTATTCTAAATGGAAAACCTTCAAAAAAAGATTCTACGGCATTATAGAAAAACAGATCAGAGAAAAGCCACATAAAGTAGCATTGGGATGCGCTATAGGAATCGGAATTAACTTTATTCCTACCCTGGGTATCGGCTTTATTTTTGCCTATTTATTAGCGATGCTTTTTAAGGTTAATCGTGCCTGCGCAACAGCGACCAGTCTTCTTACCGGCCCTTTGGTTCCTTTAATGTACGCCTTAAACTTCGTCAGCGGAGGGTTAATCCTTACTCCGGCCACGGGCAATGAAAGCCTCAAAGATTTTATTATTGGACAGTACTCCATGATTCTGAAGCTGGGGAATTTTCAAGAAAAAATTTATAGTTTTTTGGAGCTTTTAGGTGTTACTTTTCTATTGGGATCGGCTATTAATGCAGTAATTTTTGGCACGGCCTTATATTTTTTTGTAATCTATTTGTTGAATAGGATATCTATGAAGGAGCGTACCAGTAAGCGCAGTTAATAACTCCACGCATATTTTAGAAAGGTAGGACATTTAGGCTAGATTACCCCCCGAATCTGCTCTATTGCAGAATGTTGGCCATAAAGAGCTGAAATTGGCTCTGGGAGTTACTGCATGCTGGAGCTACAATGTTCCTTTGGCGGGAGCCGGAATATGTGCTGCGATCCTACAATCTCCCAGCTCCACGCCCATTAAGGATATTCCAGTTTATTTAAACAGCGATATTTTCTTTATTGCCGATACTACCGATATATTTTGCCCGGAGCTTTGGTTTGTCTATTTTTCCGGTTTCGTTGCGAATAACATCGTCAAAAACAATACGTTCAGGCCACTTGTATTTTGCCAGCCCTTGCTGGGCACAAAACTCAACCACTTCTTTTTCTTCCATTGTTTCCCCCGGATAGAGCTGCACAATCGCCATCGCTATTTCAACCAGTCTCGGATGGGGGTATCCTATTACGGCCACATCGTTTATTTTTGAATGACGCCGCAGGACATCTTCGATTTCTACCGGGAAAATATTCTCTCCACCGCGGATGATGAGATCTTTTTTCCTGTCCACAATGTAAATATAACCTTCTTCATCTTCTCTTACAAGATCTCCGGTATATAGCCAGCCATCTTTAAGGGCAACCGCAGTCATATCAGGATTATTATAGTATCCCTTCATGTTTCTCGGCCCGCGTAGGATAAGCTCCCCAACTTCTCCTACGGGGACATCCACCCCGTTTTCGTCAACAACCCTCGCTTCTGTATTAAAGGTGGGCTTGCCGATAGAACCGGGTTTGGTTAAAATGTCTTCATCGCAAAGGTTGATCAGCCCGCCTCCGCCGCCTTCTGTGATTCCGTAAATATTACCGGTCTTAAAGGGCAATATCCTTTTCATATCCTGAAAAAGTGAAAAAGGAACCGGCTGGGCACCGATCACAATACTCCCGCTTACATGAGAAAAGTCGTACCTGGTAATATCGATAAGGCCCCTTTTTATCGCATTTATGGAATCAGACATCGTTGGAACGCTAATCCAACCATTATTAACCTTTTCATCACAGATAGCGTCCAGCAAATATTTTGGATCGTTTAACTCCAGCAAAATCACGATCTTACCACCAGCAAGGTAGGAGGGAAAGGATAAAAAGAAACTTCCACTGTGATAAAAGGGATGCGGCGCCAGGTATACGGTATCATGCCCCTCGCTGTAAGTCAGGGCATTTCCGATACCGATCTGGTAAAGGGTATCATGTGAATGGCAAACCGGCTTCGGGGGGCCTGTTGTCCCGGAAGTAAACATTAGTTCCGCCGGATCATCTTTTTGTACATCGACGAGGATATTCCCCGGATTTCCATCTTTAATAATATCATCATAAGAAACCATTCCTTCGGGAACATTGCTACCGATATATATATATGAAGCGATACTTTCTAATTCTTTTTTAATGGGCTCCACCTTGGGTAAAAAGCCTTCGCCGAAAATAAAAGCTCTGGGATTGCACGCTTCGGCAGCATGCTTAATATCATTAACAGCAAAACGGTAATTAAGGGGTACGGCCACAGCTCCGACCCTTAAAATGGCATGAAATGTTATCACCCATTCCAGGCTGTTCATCTGCAGGTGAAGGATAAAATCGCCTTTTTGCACCCCCAGAGTGTCCCGCAGGTAATTGGCTACTTTATTTGTTTCTTCATTAAATTCTTTCCAGGTGAGCGCCCTTCTTCTTTTTTCCGACGGTTTTAACTCTACGAGAAATTCCTTATGCGGGTACTTACTTGCATTAATAATCCCGTATCGACCAAAGTTCACTTTAATAAACCTCCCTTATGGTAACTAAAGCCGGTTAAATCTCTTGACTTTTTGTGGACTGCGTTTAGTTCTTCAAATTTCCATTCCAGCCCCGTTCCAGATTTATAATTTCATGATTAAATAAAAAAGGTGTTTACTGCATTCATAGGGACGAAAGCAGTAAACACCCAGGATTTGATCCTGAAAATAAAAATCGCCCATCAAGGGGCGACTATTATCTTCCGCGGTACCACCCTAGTTGACCGGCGCCTATCGGCACCAAGTCCTCTCGGTATTAAGGAACAAAGATACTCAAAGGTATCGTATTCCTCCTCAAGGATAACGGGAGAGAACCCGTCTGCGACCTACTCTCTCCTTTTGGGATTTCAGCCGGAAGCTCCAGAGTGAACTTCGTCTGGTTCCTTCCGGAGGAGCTCACAGCCTCTGGCTCCCGCCTCTCTGTGGGAAGTACCCCAGCTTACTTTTCTCTTTCAAAGCTTTTCAAGTATTTATTTTGTCATAAATAGCTGCTACTTATTTTATAACATATTTGGAAATTATGCAAGGGGTTTTTTTCATTTTTTTTATTAATCTGTGACAAAAAGCCACCCTCCCGGATCGCCTACAATGTTCTTCTCATTTGAGCAAGCTATTCAGCTTATCAATTGAACTTCTATCCTTATGAAGTATCTCACCTGCTATATCCCTGGATTTGCTATCAAGGGTTCCTCTTAGAACTTTTTCTGCCATATTTACACCTTGAGTCTCACCCTCTACTGCTTTTTTTATTATTTCAGCAGTATCAGTCTTTATACCCAAATCCATACTGACTTTCTTATCAGCTATCATGCCCTTCATTCCAAGATTCTCTTGCGGCCGTCCACCTATATTCTGGATATAGCTCGCTAACGTATCAATATTCTTTCTATGTTGCTTCTGTATCTCTTGAAAAGTTTTCTTCACATTTTCATCTTCTACCTTGGAGATAAAAATATTAAAACTTTCCACTGCCATGTACTCTCCCTGTAAAAGCTGATTAAGTGATTGTATTGTTTCTTTGTTATTTTCATTATCTGCCACCTTTTTAGTCTCCTCCATAATGGTTTATTTTTTGCTTGCAACATTCTTATTTTTCCACCTATCCTGAAAAAGATTCAATTTTATGGAACAGCTTTTAACCAAGACAAAAAACATGGGTAAGGGAACTAACCCTTCAGGTTGTCCCCTTACCCTGTAATTAACTTTAACATGCAATGACTATTACTTTTCTTTTTGCATTATAGCAGCCAACACACGTTCCTTATTCATCGGAAGTTCATTAATTCGATCCCCAATAGCGTTAGCAACGGCATTTGCAATAGCGCCGGCAACTGGAACTTGGGCGCACTCACCAACACCTTTTGCCCCAAACGGGCCACTTGGTTCCTCGGTTTCCACAATTATCGTTTCAATTTCTGGAGTATCTTTAATGCTTGGCATGTAATATTCATGAAAACTATCCTGTGCTTGCTGACCTTTATCATTATATACAATTTGCTCACTTAAGGCATAGCCGACACCTTGCAGCACCGCACCTTCGATTTGGCCCTCCACTATAGTGGGATTAATTATTTTACCTGAATCGTGTGCAGCAACAAAACGCAAGACTTCAACTTCCCCAGTTTCAAGATCGACTTCCACTTCAGCAAAATGGGCTATCCAAGGTGGGGCATTGCTAAGTTTATTCCTGCCCACTGCTACAAATTGCAAATCCTTGTGGTTAGCCAAATCACAAACTTCTTCAAATTTTAACTGTCCTTTATTGGGATCTTTGCACGAAACGATACCGTTTTTTATTGACAGTTCGGAAGAATCTACCCCAAATTCCCCGGCACAAAAATCAAGTATTTGCTGTTTAACTTTATCAGCTGCATTAATTATCGATAGGCCGGCTGAATAAAGAGTCCTGCTGGCATTGCTTCCAAGACTGTGGGGTGAAGTATCTGTATCCCCTGCTAGAACATGTACTTTTTCCACAGGCACCCCCAATGCCTCAGCCGCTACTTGTGTTAATGCTGTTGCGCTACCTTGGCCCATATCGGTAATGCCTACAGTAACTAGAACCGATCCATCCTGTTGTACTGCTAGGTAGGCATTATCATATTGTATTGCCCATGGTCCAGCGTTACTTACATGGGTCCCACAAGCCATGCCGATACCCCGTACCTTATGGTTGACCGGCACTTTTGGTTCATTTCTTCTCTCCCAGCCGATACTTTTTGCACCTAATTGGATGCAATCTTCTAAAGCACTTGTAGCACAAGGATAAGGCAACATCCATTTGTCAAACGGCTTGATGATGTTTTTAAGACGTAGTTCTACAGGATCTAAGCCCAATTTCTCTGCAAGAATATCCATAGAACACTCCAGGGCATAGTTGCCTTGGGGGTTGCCAAAACCACGCATAGCTGCTGCTGTAGTAGTATTTGTATAGACCAGGGAGCCCTCAAAAAGGACGTTTGGGACCCGATAAACTGAACAGTTTGTCGTTCCAAGCACAGCGATTACATCTGGGCCATAACTTGCGTATGCACCTGTATTTAACACTGCATTAATGTATAAAGCTTTTAACTGCCCATCTTTTTTAGCGCCAAGTTTAACGGTAATATAACCAGAATGCCTTGTGTCAGAAGCAATAAAATCTTCCTTTCTATCATAAGAAAGCAGGACAGGCCTGCCGGTTTTTTGGGCTAGAAGGACCGCGATCGGTTCTGTTTTACCACAAAAACCAATCCGGGCACCAAAGCCACCCCCAATGTAGGGCGGGTTTAAAACCCGTACCTTGCTTGCGGGCAAACCAAAAATCTTTGCCAACAAATTTTTAGCCGTATGGGGGGTTTGTGTTGGTGACCAAACGGTAATTCTTCCGTTATGTGAAACCTCAGCTATCGCAGCATGGTTCTCAAGTTGACAATGTTTTTGTACTGGAACCTTAAAAGATTGTTCAATTACTGTTTCACTTTCAGCAAAGCCCTGTTCAACATCCCCCATAGGAAGCTTAATTAGTGTAGCAATGTTATTACCATTTTTGCAATCGTGCAACTGTGGGGCATCAGGTTTCATTGCTTCAAGAGGATCAAACACTGCTGGTAAAATTTCATAGTTTACCTCAATCAGGGTGAGTGCTTCTGCAGCAATTTCTTCACTAGTTGCCGCAACAGCAGCAATTTCATCTCCGACATATCTTACTACTTTTCCAAAAATAACTTCGTCGTCCACCTGGTTAATTTTTTGTTGAGCAGTCCTTGCAGCAGTGTTAAAGATAACACTGGGTGAATTTTTGTAGGTAACGACTGCTTTGACCCCAGGCAGCGCTTCTGCCTTGGAGGTATCAATTGAAACAATTTTAGCATGAGGATAAGGGCTACGTAACACTTTACCAAACAACATATTGGGTAGCTTCATATCGGCTGTGAAAACAGCAGTTCCTGTAGCTTTTTCTGCCGATTCAACTCTTGAAATGGACTTACCAATAATGTTTTCAGGTATCATTTGCTAGTCCCCCTTCCTTCTGTTATTTCAAAAATTATTTTTGCAGCCTGTTCCACAGCCTTTTCAATCTTCACATAACCGGTACACCTGCATAGGTTACCTGCTAGCGCCTCCCGTATTTCTTGCTTTGTAGGATGTGGATTTTTATCCAGGAGGGCCTTGGCTGACATAATCATGCCAGGCGTACAATAACCGCATTGGATTGCACCATTTTCAATGAAACATTGCTGCAACGGATGAAGGCGGCCCGTTTTGCTGATACCTTCAATTGTTTCTATTACCGCACCCTGTGCACGCGCCGCTGGAACAAGGCATGAATTTACAGCATCGCCATTCATAATAATTGTGCAAGCGCCGCATTCGCCTTTTTTGCAACCTTTTTTAACACCTGTTAGGTTTAACCTATCCCTTAAAACATCAATTAACAACTCAGATGGCTCAATGTCAAGTTCTACCAAATCGCCGTTTACTATACATTTCAACTGCAGATAAGACATTAAAAACCACCTCCTTCAGCATTATTGATCGCTTGCTCTAATGCCCTGCGCACAAGAACAGGAAGCACTGCCAATCGATAATTACGGGAACCCCGCACAAGACTATCCCGTGGATTGGCATTTTCGGCGGCAAGACGTCCGGCTTCTTGCAAAACCTCTTCTGAGGGCATTTTATCCTTTAGAAACGCTTCTGATTCAGTTGCCCGTACTGGTCCAATGCCAACCGGTGCCATAACAATCCTTGCTTCTTTAATACGTTGATCCTTAACTGAAATCTTTACAGCTGTATTAAGCATTGGTAATGTCAAAGCCTTACGTTGTTCCAAACGTACAAAAGCGCTACCTTCACCAGGTTCAACTTTTTTTATCAATACCGCGGTAACAAGGCTTAAAGTGCTGTCAATTGTGCTTTTACCTATTCCCGCGTAAAGATTCTCAATAGGCATGACAGTTAGGCCGTCAGCAGAAACAACTCGCACCTGGGCATCTAAAGCAAACAGAGCAACGGCAGAATCAGCAGCTGGTTGTGCACTAACTACATTACCGACAATAGTGCTAATATTGCGGATTTGTTGGGAACCAACTGCCGCTGAAGCCTGAGCAAGCGCTGCAGCATTTTGTTGCACCAGGAAGGATTTGGTAGCTTGATTATGAGTTACCGCTGCCCCTATAACGATATTTCCATTTTCTTCAGATATTTGTTTTAGTTCTTCTATACGGGTGATGTCAACAATGCAATCGGTACTGTACTTACCATTTTGTAGATCGAGTATTAAATCAGTACCACCAGCCATAATGCGGGCGTTCCCACGATGTTCATTTAACAAATGTACCGCTGCAGATACATTTCTGGGAAAAACATATTTTTGAAACATAAACAACCTCCTCACTTATTAGCACTTCAGTTATATTCCAGCGCTTAGATGCGTTAGACTCTAAATTTTAGCGCCAACCCTGTAAGCTGTGTGAAATGCGTCAAAAATTTTACCCGGCACGGCTGCATCCCCTATAAGATAGGCTTCCTTTCCAGCAGAAATTAAATCATCATATAATGCTTGTTCAGGTTCAAAACCAACGGCAAGAACGACAGTATCACTTTCAACTTCTTGGAAACCATTTTTGTTTTTTACAGTGATTGAACGCTCTTTCACCTCCCAAAGTTTTGTATCAGTCATAACTTGAATATTGCTGCTATTTAACATGTCACTATAAACCAATTTTTCACTGCTTCCAACATCGTCCATTATAGAAGGAAGCATTTCTACAATTGTCACGTTATGTCCCAAACTATGCAGATATAGGGCCGTTTCAGTACCTACCAAACCACCGCCAATAACAGCAACACTCTTGCCCGGTTTTACAGTACCCTCCAGGATTTCTGTGGCCTTAACTACATTTGCATTATGTATGCCGGGAACATTTAGTTCTATTGGCTTTGCACCTGTTGCTACTATGACGGCATCGAAACCTTCTAAATCCTTTGCACTTGCTTTCAAATGGTTTATTTTAATCCCAAGTTTTTTGATGGTTGTAATCAAATACGAAACCAGCTCACGTATGTCAGCTTTAAATTCAGGCACTGAGGCTTTATTAAGCGCTCCACCCAGTCTGTCCGTTTTTTCAAAAACAACAACATCGTGGCCCCTCAAACTGGCAACCCTGGCAGCCTCCAGGCCTGCAGGGCCAGCACCAACAACCGCTATCTTCCTTTTTTGGGGTGCGGTCCTAATATCTAGTTCCCCTTCACGGCTAATAAGCGGATTGACCGCACAAGTAATTGCTTTATGATTAAAAAATGTTCGCTCCATACACCCTTCATTACAACGGATACAAGGACGAATATCTTCGGGTCTGTCCTGATAAGCCTTTAGTGGCCATTCGGGATCAGCACATAGTGGCCGCCCCAACGAAATAAAATCGCTTTTTGCAGAACTAAGAATGTCTTCGGCATATTTTGGTAAGGTTATTGACCCTGAGGCTATAACAGGTACTTTCACTTCTTTTTTTATAGCCTCCGCTGCCCAAACATTATGGCAAAGGGATAAAGACATAGGTGTTGTTTGATGTACCATCGTATGGTAGTCACCACCTGATATATGGAGCCCGTCAATTCCCTCCTTTTCTAATGCCTTTGCTAAAACAATAGTATCCTCTATTGGGTAGCCGTCAGGTTGGTAGTCAGTACCGCTCAAACGAATAATTACAGGAAAGTCAGGTCCAACCTTGCTGCGGACGTCCCTGTAGACTTCAATAAAAATTCGCATCCTGTTTTCTAGTGAACCCCCATAAAGATCTGTACGCTTATTTGTATGGGGAGAAAAGAAATTAGTTAGTAAATAGCCATGCGCACCATGGATTTCTACAAGATCAAAACCGGCTTTTTTAACCCTCAGGGCAGCATCCCCAAACGCACTTACAATATCTTTTATTTCTGGAATGGTGAGCGCCCTAGGAACTGCCTTAATACCAATCTCCTCCCAAAGTGCGGGCCAGGGGATTTCGGAAGGGGCAACAATGGGTTGCAGGGGAAAGAACTTTTGGCGGCCACAATGTTCCAACTGTGCTCCAGCTAGCGCGCCCTGTTCTTTTATGTTTTCTGCAAGCCATGCCAGCCCACCGATATATTCGTCAGAGGAAAGCGCTAAATGGCCACAGTGGGAAGTTTTACTACCCAGTTCGTCAATGGAAAGTGACTCAACGATTACCATCGCGCAACCTCCAGCTGCTTGTCTGATATAATAACGGATTAATCTTTCGGTTACGCTTCCATCAACACCTGCCATACTGGTAGACAGCGGTGCTTTGATCACCCGGTTCTTTAACCGCAAATTTCCTATTTGGCCAGGAGAAAAAAGTGTGGGGAAAAGCTTTGACATGCAAATCACCTCATCAGTCCATTGATTAGTCTGTACTCTTGTTGCTTTAAGCAATATGGGCTTTTTGGAATTATTATGGTGTTTTAGAGACCTTGTGTATTTTCGGCCCCCTTCCAAACATTTATTTTTTTACAAATAAATTGTAACACGAACGCCTTGAAATAGTTTGTAACATATGTTACACTTAAAAAAATTGAGGAGAAGCCTTTCAAATGGCGCGCAGCTACTGGTTTGAAGATAATCTTGCAGAATCCCGAGAAATATTTATAAAATATTCTCCAGCTGCACGAAACTTTCCTAAGGGATATATTTTGAGTGCACAAGGTACAGTACCAAAGTACATGTTTTTTCTTTTGGAAGGCATGGTCAAAGTGTACACAAATAACTATGCTGGTTATGAGCGAATTCTTGCTTACCATCGAAAAAACACTTTGACAGTGTTAGAAGACAGCCTGTTTTCAGGAGCACCAGCTGTTGTCACCATTGAAAGTGTTACAGATATTCGGGCGCTTCAAATAACCCCCGAAATCCTAAAAAATATTATGATCGCGCATCCTGAGTTATCGTTTGAAATTTTAAAATACTATTGCAAGGTACTTTGTTTGTTAAGTTATGATGCAGAAAACCAAAGCATTAACAATGCTACTATTAGAATGGCAAACTTTCTCTATCTTTACATGCAAAGCCAAGAATACAAGGACAAAGGCGTTATTTATCTAACACAAGAAAATTTGGCCTCTGCTATTAATGCTTCCCGTGTTCATACCTCAAGAATTTGTGCTAAACTGAAAGAGAAGGGCATAATTAGCACGTCAAGGGGGAAAATAACTATTTTAGATAAAAAGAAACTTGTCTCCCTTTGCCGTTTATAGGTACAACTCCATTGCTAAATCTCTTGTCACCATAAGTCTCTACTTTATTTTCCACTACAAAGTAATTCCACCAATAAAATGTGAACCACATAACATAATCCTTTTTTACGCGAAAGTAATTTTGGAGCAGATCGCTGATGGGGCATTTTTTCTTAGTCTTTCCATGGTCGTCTTCGCCAAAAGTCAGCAACTTTTGGCGAAAAAGGGAACAAAAGAACGCTCCCATAACAATGGCTAGGAAAAAGGTCTTTGGATGTAACTTCAGACAAGTGCCTTCCTTTAAGAACAATAAAAATAATAATGAAACCGTTTGTATATCATTTTCATTCAACCTGACCATTTTTATAGCTAATCTGCGCCGTTTTTTACAAATCAAATCTAGGATAGAGCTAAGCCCATTCTAAGACACATCTTTCCAAAAATGGTTGAACTGCTTTCCAAGTTTAGCAATTTAGCAAGTAAAGAAAGCTGTTTTTTTTTGCCTGATTTTTTTTAGCCATTATAGTTTACTAAAGATAAGAGAATTGTCATGCTAATTGCATTATCAAAGACTTTCATAAATATACTAAGAATAGTAGCTTGTCAATTCTAAAAGCTTAATAAATTTTACTTTGTGGTAATCGCCTTTCGCAAAAACAGATGCTTGACAAAACTCATCCTAATCATTCTAATTACACTTCAGCAATAACGGCATAGGCTCCCAATACCAAGGTCAGGTTTATTAATCAATGGAGTACCGTTCCAAATTACCGATAGATGGAAAATTAAGCAGGGTATAAGGCTTGTCAAATTGCAGCAAGGATCCAGAAACAAACCGCATAATAGACTCAAGGGAGGTGATACTTATCAAAAACATAGAAGCACATAATTGATCAGTATTAGCTCTATAAGACGGTTAGTGATCTTTTCAAGGGTAAATAATAGCGATTTTAGGAAAAAATCGGTGAGGTTTTCGGGATATTAATAACAATTCATAGGAAGGTGGAAGAAAAGATGAGTAAAAAACTTATTACTATACTATTACTCATAATGCTTGTATTGAGTTTATTCGGTGCAAGCACTGCTGCCAGTCCAAACGAAAAGGCCTTTAATACTGAAGCGGTAAAACCGGGGAAGTTTATTATAGAACCTCCAACCCTCATAAACCTTGGGTTTGAATGGTATATCGAAGGGGATACCAACCACAACGCTGAAGTAAAGGTTCAATATCGTAAGAAAGGAGATAGAGAGTGGGAAAACGCTTTACCTCTTTTACGTATCCAAAACGAGGAATGCATAAACGAGTTTTTAGTCAATTGGGTAGACTATGTAACGCCAAATATGTTTGCGGGTAGCATAATGGATCTGCAACCGGATACAGAGTACGAATGTAAGTTCACCATGTCTGATCCGGATGGAGTCCGAGGGAAAGACACAGAAATAGTAACGGTACGCACTAGGGCTGAACCAAAACCCTATGAGGGTGGAAATGTTTACCATGTTTATCCTTGGGGTTATGAGGGCCCGAAGGAAGAACCTAACTTTGTTAATCTCAATCAGGCATATTACGCCGGTGGAGGTTGTACTGCAGACTGGTATAATTTTCACCCTCCGCGAGTCCAACCCGGAGATACTATCCTAATCCATGCTGGCGTTTACACGGAAGATTATCGGTTCTATGGCTCTGATATTTATGGTGAAGGGCAGGGAAACAAATTTCAAGGAACTTATTTCCTTACTCAATCCGGAACCCCAGATAAGCCTATTGTGATAAAAGCTGCGGGTGACGGCGAGGTTATTTTCGATGGCAACGGTTGCTCCAACCTCTTTAATGTCATGGCCGCGGATAATATTTATTTCGAAGACATTACTTTCCGTAATACCGATGTCGCCATTTGGGCCGGCCAAAAAAGAATAACCGGTTCGAGTGGATTGACGGTGAAGAATTGTCGCTTTGAGAATGTCGATAAAGGAATTCACACCGATTGGTCAGGTTCAAAGAACTTCTATATTGCTGATAACGTGTTTATCGGTAGACACGACACAAGCCAGATACATACATGGTATAAACCCCCGGAACGGGTCACTCCTTATCCTTATGAATTATGTTACTCCGAATATGCAGTTAAGCTAGCAGGGGAAGGCCATGTCATATGTCACAATTATGTTGCTAATTTTCATAATGGAATATGTCACGCTACGTATGGTGTCCCCGAAGGATACCCAGCGTATGGGCACCCCGAAGAATACCCTGTTGAGGAAGTGCTAAAAGAGGACAGAATGTTCAGAGCAATTGACATATATAACAATATTATTACAAACCTGCATGACAACGCTATTGAAGCTGACGGCGCAATGTATAACATCCGTGTATTACGCAACTTATGTTTCAACGACGCTAATCCGGCACTTAGTTCTCAGACACTTTACGGCGGACCTGCGTATTTTATTAGGAATATTATTTACAACAACCAAAATTTTTTAAAACATCAATCTAACCCATCGGGCAATCTATATTACCATAATACAGCCATTGCATCAGCACGTGCGGGTTCAGGGTCGAACGAACATTACCGGAATAACCTGATAATTGGCTGGATACCATCTACTCCACTTTTTGAAGTAACCACTTTTGACAACTATTCATCCTCTGATTACAATGGTTTTAAACCAAACGTGGAGGCAGATTATTCGTTTGCATGGAACTCACCCCCATTTGACAAACTAAAAGACTATGACAATCCATTAATAAAGCGCCAATTCGAGACTTTAGCAGAATACAGCGAAGCGACTGGGCAAGATAAGCACAGCATCCTCGTAGATTTTGATATTTTCCTTAATTTACTGCCACCCGATCATGAAGACGTCACGAAAATTTACGACCCTGATTCACTGGATTTCCAGCTTAAACCGGATTCAGTAGCAGTGGATGCGGGATGCGTTCTTCCCAATGTAAATGATGACTTTACCGGAGAAGCTCCCGACTTGGGTGCTTTAGAAGTTGGTTTGCCAGTGCCTCACTACGGCCCCCGTCATTAGTCGCAATGAGCTATAAGCCCTTTGCACCGGAATCCTCCAGCGCAAAGGGCTTTGCCATATTGAAAATACCATGACGGAATCGATCATACAACATGCGGTGTTCCGGATGATTATTCAACCTATGCTTATCTGGATGTTTATTTACTTGTAGAAGTGTATGCCATTTGTCGAGTAAACCCAGGGAGTTTCACCCTGGGATTCTCACAGAACCAAACATGAAAGTCTTCCTTCATTCGTGAAACATGTTCAATTAAGTTACAGGTCCAAGAACCATATACTTAGAAGAGAGAATCATAAGTCTGGTTGCAGCCATCTGCGAATACAATTGTACCTTAGCATAATGCGTCAATGCTTCACTCCATAAAGCAACCTGTTCATTAACGGGCCTGCCTTCAATTTTGGCCAAATAAGCAAAGCCGGCCCTATCCATACCGCGCTCATACTCTATCATTGCTTCATCCAGCATTCCCCTAATTGACTGGGCAACTAAAAATGTCAGATATGGGGCGTTCCTGTTTAACTCTTTAGCAAAAAGATTTCTGGCCTCGGTGTAGAATTCGAAAGCTGCCTTATCTGCGCTTTCTGTAACCGTAACAGGGTCATCAGCTAATTGCAGTTTTACGTATTCGCCCGTCGCGCCTCCCGGAAGGCCGATACCACTGGGGGTACCTACCTGGAAATATGCTATTAAGTCAGATGGGAAAAAAATGCTTTGTGTTACGCTTTCGGGGAAATTGTTCAGCACATTGGGTGACTCCGGCTCATTGTAATGCCACTTATTTGTGTCAGGATTGTACCAATCATCGGATTGATACATTTTTTTTGCAAAATCGAAATCAATCTCGCCTTTTTCAGCGGCAGCCTTAACATACTCCCAAGCGGTTGCATACCGACTGTAAGAATTCACCATCAAATCAATATAAGGCGGTAAATTGTGCTCTTGCAGGGATGGATTTATTAGATGGTTTGTTTGGACCAAGAATTCAGCCGTCTCACCCGCATCGCCGGGCACCCTTGTCGCAAAAACATGAGACATGCTTTCAAATACAGAAATGTTTCCGGTTGCGTCGCTCGTTACAAAGGCTCCCGTAACTCCTGCCCGCGGGGTTTCTTCTAAATATTCATAAGCCTCAATTGGTAACTTACAATATTGATTTAAATAATGAAAGTACACTTCTGTTACAACTCCCCAAGCAGGAGGCCCAAATTGAGCCGTTAATACCCAGGCAAATCCTGAACTGTTCATTCCCGAGTTTTGTACTATTGCGCCAGCATAAGGATTCGCTATAAAGCTGTAACCTTCATCAGGGAAAGCAATTAAGATAAGGCTATGCATTGTCTCAATCGGCACCATTTTGCTTATTGATACAATGGGTTTGCCATCTTTTGTAGCACTGCCCGTTGCTGCAAAAGCATGGCAGGAATGATATCCCTCAGCAGTTGGTTTATCTGATATCGCCAAAGAGCTTTTCACCCCAGTTTCATCTGGGTACGGAGCATCTGGACGACACCACATTTGTGCAGGGTATACTGTGAGTAAGACAAGATCGAGGTAACTTATATCATACCCTTTTTTCCTTACCCCTGCTTTCATTCCTTCCAGCCACTTTCTAAGACCGGGGTCATATTTATCCGCGTAGTATGACCATACCTCCATATCTTTGTATGTAGTTTCTTCCCCAAATACTTTTATTACATTGCTCTTTAGAATTGCCAGATTGCGATAAATTAAAGGGGCGGCCTGCTCACCATACTGATAGCCCATCTCATAGTTGGAGCCGGACACTACGATCACCGGTGGCATGGCTGACGTATTCTGAGCAGGTGGCACATCTGAAGGCGATGCCGCAGCAGCTGGTACAGACCAAACCAACAAGCTAAAAATGAGTAACATACCCAGCAATACAGTCAATTTCCTTTTCATATTAAGCCTCCTTCTTTAATTTTTTTGACTGGTATCCATGTTATTTGGCTTAAATTTATCACCTCTTTCTGTAAAAAGTTATTAACCTCTCCCGTCTTCAAAATGGTTTCAATTGATTAGTTCGCTGCATTTTTAAAATAACCTGCCAATATATGCAATATTGTGAATTTTTATTATTCGATTTGCTTTTTTGGCCATATGGGTCGAGCATTCTTTCAGAATATCTTACCTGCCCGCCAACAGACCATCCTCGCAGTTCCGGCGCGAAGAAGGCTTCGCCCTCAGTGATATAAAAAATATTTTAACCAATAGCAAAAAATAATGTATCCCCTTCATATTTCTGCAAATCTGCCAAAATATAAGCCGCAAACCCTCTATTTTGCAGGGCCGCGGCCTCTTTTTCGTTTTTTTGCTGTCAAAGTCAGGATATATTATCTACCTTTTTATACCTTGTCCATAAACCAGCCTGTTTATTGCGGCAAGAATGCAAATGCCCTTTAAACCTTAAAACTTCCTTAAAACTTTCGGTCGAGGCTGCGGTACTGAATGGCTTCGGCGACGTGGGCAGCGCTGATATTTTCTTCGCCGGAAAGGTCCGCGATAGTGCGGGCAACTTTGATAATGCGGTCATGCGCACGCATGGAAAGAGCAAGGGAATTAAAAGCGCGGCGCAGAAGATTGCGGGTTTCCCTGTCGAGGGGACAGAATTCCTGGATGTGGCGGCGGGACATGGCGGCATTGTTCTCGATTAAAACACCTGAATTATTAAACCTCTCCCTCTGGATAGCGCGGGCTTTCTCCACCCTTTCCCTGATAACAGCAGAGCTTTCCCCCTCCTCTTCACCCTCGATCTCGCCGTACTCCAGGGCGGGAACTTCCACGTGCAGGTCGATCCTGTCCATCAGGGGGCCGGATGATTTCATCTGGTAGCGCCGTATCTGTGATTCAGTACAGCTGCATTCACGAAACGGATGCCCCAAAAAGCCGCAAGGGCAAGGGTTTCTTGAGGCGACAAGCATAAAACGGCAAGGATAACGAACCGCCATTTCCGATCTTGTGATAACCACCTCGCCATCCTCCAGGGGCTGCCTCAGGCCCTCCAGCACTTCCCGTGAATATTCCGGAAATTCATCCAAAAAAAGGACTCCCAGGTGGGCAAGGCTTACCTCACCTGGCTGGGGAATCCTGCCGCCGCCGAGTATCCCGGCAATTGTAGCCGAATGGTGAGGGGTGCGAAACGGTCTGCTGGTAATAAGGGGCCTGTCCTTCCTGGTTAGCCCCGCAACGCTGTGGATTTTTGTCACTTCCAGGCACTCATCAAGTGTCATGGAAGGCAAAATCGAAGGGATCCTGCGCGCCAGCATCGTTTTGCCCGTGCCTGGCGGCCCCGTCAAGAGGACATTGTGCCCGCCGGCAGCCCCGATCTCCAGCGCCCTTTTTGCCATTA
>DUQX01000001.1 GCA_012837615.1 Bacillota bacterium
CCGAAGATGTTCCCCGGGGCACAGTTGTGATTGAGGGGGATGCCGTAGAGGGCAGGGCTTCTTTTACGCTGGAGGAGCTGAAAGCCATGGAGGATGGCCTGATAGAAGCCGATTATTTTGCCCTTAACTCATATGGATCAAAGGAGTATGTACATTTTAAAGGTATCTGGGTATGGCATATTTTAGAAGAAAAAGTAAGTCTGAAGGAGCATGCTTCAAGGGTTGTCTTTATTGCTGAGGACGGCTACGAGGCGGAGTTTACGCTTGAGGATGTGCAGCGGGAAGACTATATTGACGAGCAAAATCCCGCTACAAAATACAAAATGATCCTGGCCTGGGAGGAAAACGGTAGGGAGTATAATCCGGGCAAGGGCAACCCCTTTCAACTTGTCGTCGGCCAGCGGGAACCGGGCGATGTAAACAGGCCCTGCTGGGTACGCAATGTAAGGACCATCCGCATTGATTGAGCGTTTTTAGAGTCCGGATTCAACAAGCATTTATGAAAACGCGCTTCACCATCAATGACTGCAAATGGCTCGAGTTATTATCAGACTGGAACAATTGATTATAAAAGCTATCAATTATATGAAGGAGGTAGGCTCCTGGTTACGGTCTGTTTTGTAAGCAACTGATCTATAGAAGGAATGATTATTTACAACTGCCGTTCCTATAACAGGGATTTGTTATCCCTAACAGGGAGCTATTGGCTAATCTTTCACTTTGGCTAATGATAGAACTAGTTTTTCCTGGCAGAACAGGGTGAGAAATCCTGCGGCACCTTATTCCTTCTTGGTTCGGCAGCGACTTCTATATTTCTATAGATCTTAGTAACCAGTATATCATGGATAAAGAGCTTCAAAGCCGGAGGAAATATTACCTGAGCAATCGGGATCTGCTTGTGATTGCAGTTTTGAGCGGTATCGGGGGGATAATGAGCACTTATATCGGCTATCTGGGCAACCTTGTAAACCGCGTTTTTGGTGTTCCTTTCGGTGCCGGGCAGTTTGTCTCCGGTTTGCATATTTTCTGGTTTATCCTGGTGGCCGGGCTAATCCGCAGGCCGGGAGCTGCTACCGCTGCGGGCCTGTTGAAGGGGGTAATCGAGCTGCTTACCGGCAGCACCCACGGGGTCGCTATAATTCTGGTTTCTCTGGTTCAGGGGCTGCTGGTTGATGTTGTCTTGCTTATTACCAGGCGTCACAATTTGGTTAGTTACATGCTGGCCGGAGGAGTTTCGGCCGCTTCTAACGTTTTTGTGTTCCAGTTTCTCTATTTTTCCGGATTCCCTATAACCTATCTTTTCTTTATTGGTTTTTTAGCTTTTATTTCCGGCGTTCTTTTGGCAGGTAGTTTTGGACACAGCGTGCTGGAGATCGTGCAGCAGGCCAGGCCCTTTCGCATCGCAGGCGCTTCGGGAGAAGAGGTATCGGCAGCGATTCCTGCGAAAGAGGGGAGAGCTTCCCTGACCCGGGTGAGGCTTGCTGTAACGACTCTGCTGGTATTGTTGCTGGCGTTCGGAGCGGTTTATTATTTTGCCGCTGTTTTTGAGCCTCCCTGGTTAGGCCCTTCCTGCCGGGTGGATGGAAATGTGGAGCGGCCTCTTTCATTCCAGCTTTCTGATTTTGCCCGGCATGAAACTACAATTACCGCCGAATTAAAGGGAGAATTTACCCACATTCCACCGCAGGAATATACAGGCATTCCCTTGAGTTCAATTCTTAGGGAGGCTTCGCCGCTGCCAGAAGCAAAAAAAATAAGCGTCATAGCGACGGATGGCTATACGGTAGAATTTGAGCTGCGGGATGTCTTCAATGACGATCAGCTGCTGCTGATCAGGGAAGAGGATATGCTGCGACTGATTGCCGGAAATTACGAAGGTGGTTACTGGGTAAAGCTGGTAAGCAGGATCGTCGTGGAGTAAATGAAAGGAGTATTTATGCTGGAACCGGTCGTTGATATTCGAGACCTCTCTTTTACATACAGCGGTTCGGCTTTTCCGGCACTGGAAAAGATCAACCTGAAGGTATATCCTGGACAGTTCCTTACGATAACCGGCCCCAGCGGGTGCGGCAAGTCTACGCTGGCCCTCTGCCTGGCAGGTTTTATTCCGCATGCCTACGACGGAAAGATGAAAGGTATTGTTCGTATTCAGGGCAGGGATACCCGGGATTATCCTGCCGGGGGCCTTTCCGGGATAGTTGGCCTGGTACAGCAGGACCCGGAAGCTCAGCTTTGTACGCTTACAGTGAGCGATGAGGTAGCCTTTGGGCCGGAGAACCTGTGCATACCCCCGGATGAGATACGGGAACGGGTTATATTTGCTTTGCAGGCTGTAGGGGCCCTGGGGCTGAAGGAGAGAAAGCTTCACACCCTTTCCGGAGGTGAAAAACAGCGGGTGGCTATTGCTTCTGTGTTGGCGATGACGCCTTCGCTTCTCATTCTGGACGAACCCACCGCCAGTTTGGACCCTTCTTGCACCAGGGATGTGCTCCATACTTTAGAAAAATTAAGGGAAGAGCTAGAAATCTCGATTATTGTAATCGAACACCGCCTGGAACGGCTTGCTTCCATTTCAGATCGCCTGCTGCTTATGGAGAAGGGGAAAATTGTTGGGGAGGGCACTCCCGGTGAATTCCAGAGAAAGTATGTTCCAGCCGTTGTATCGGATACCGATAGGTTTAATGGGCAGGGAAGCTTTTTGGGCCTGCAGCAAGGAAAACCGGCGAGTACTTTTAATTTTAATAAAGACAAAGACAAAGAAGAGGAAGGGAAAGGCAAAGGGAAAGCCAAAGAAAAGGTGCCCCTTTTAACCGTGAAAGATCTTGAAGTGGGTTATGAGGGGAGAGATGTCCTTTCGGGAATTAGTTTTTTCGCTTACCCTGGAGAGATCCTTGCCGTTATGGGGGATAACGGCAGCGGAAAAACCACTCTTTTGCTTGCCCTGCTGGGGATCCTTAAACCGTGGAGAGGGAAAATATCTATGAATGAAGAAGATATAACTGAAATGAAAGTTGCACGCCGAGCCCGAAATATGGGACTAACCTTTCAAAACCCCAATCACCAGCTTTTTGAAAATACCGTAGCCAGGGAAGCGGCGCTTCCTTCACTTTTCTTGCGCAAAGAAGCACAAGAGGAAATTGAGCATAGAGTTGAGCGGTTGCTGGAAAAGTTCGGCTTGCAGGGGTATAAAAATAATAATCCCTTTACCCTGAGCCTGGGGGAGAAAAAAAGGCTTACGCTGGTTTCTGTCCTGGCTTATTCTCCCGAAGTTTTAATCCTGGATGAGCCTCTCGTAGGCCAGGATAGCGATCGGCTCGGCCTGCTGATGGCTGCCCTGCAAGAACACCGCATTCGCGGCGGGATTGCCCTGATGGTTTGCCATGAACCGGCTGTGGTTGTTTCCTGCTGCCAAAGGATTCTTTTTCTGGAGGAGGGGAAGCTGCTCATTGATGCCCCAGTGGATGAAGCTCTGGCCAGGCTGTTACGAATGGGACGGGATGAATATTTGCCCTCCGGATATAACTTTTCTTCTAGAGAGAAAGAGGATAAATAAAGATGAGTATGCATCGGAATTCTGCTCATAACAGAATAACATCACCTGCAGTAAAGGGATTTTTTCCGGGGTTGACTTATGTCGGCCGGCATTCTTTGATGCATCGGGTCCATCCTCTGGTTAAGTTGGCGATGCTTTTTGGCTTCAGCTTGACAGTTTTTGCCGTGCCTTCTTTTACGGTTGGGATATTTCTTTTCTCCCTGCTGCTGGTTTTTTATGGCCTGGCAGGGTTAGGCCTGGCCTTTTTTTCACGCAAGCTGCGTTTTATACTCGTTTTCGGCTTTTTTATTTTCTTCGTCCAGGTTTTAGCGGTAAAAAAAGGTGCTTTGCTCTGGCA
>DUQX01000095.1 GCA_012837615.1 Bacillota bacterium
CAACCGGAACAAAAGCCGGAAAAAACAAGGCAGGAAGAAAGAGAAAGGCAGGAAAATCGGGAGCAACCGCCCGGCGGCAGGGAAGAAAAACCAGAGGCACCCGGCGAAAATGAACCTGAAACCCCTCCTGAGGAGCAACCCGAACAACCCGAACCGCCGGGAGAGCAACCTGAGGAACCCGTGCCTCCTGAGGAACAATCCGAAGAACCGGGGAGCAACTTGAATGCACCCGTTCCTGATAAAACCGAAAACTAAATACGGGTCATGCTTGCATTATGGCATTTCTCTATAAGAAATCATTTCTTATAAGGCAATCTATAAGCTTTGATTATCTATCAGACGGATGAATAAGGATAAATGTTTTTTCATGAGAGTAATACAATATTTGCTCAAGAGTTATATCAACCAAATTCAAGAAAGCTTCCTAGACAATATAGCTCAAGGGGGCAAGGCTTGCATTATTGCATTTTATTAGACATCTATAAAGTCATTATCCATCGGAAAGATGAAATGACAAAAGGTGGATTTTTCAAGAAGTAAGGGAACAATAGCTCAAAGGTACCGGCTCAATGTGTTAGCCTCAACCATGTTTTTATCTAACAATGCAACTATGCAATAATGAAGCCTGGCCCCCACATTATGCTATAATAATCCCCAGATTACGTGCCAGACGATATCAGCCCAAAAATGTACCCCTACTGGGGCTAAAAAACCATATTTCCGAAAATAATGCGCGGCAAAAACCGAAAGTACGCCATTCAGGAGAATTATTTCAGCTAATAGAGGTATGGGAAGCTCCGCTAATCCCTCCAGGCCAAACATAATCATAACCGAAGGCAGATGCCCCAGCGCAAACAGCAGGGCTGAAATAACGGCAATAACCCAAAAGACCTGGTTTTGCCACCTTTTTTTCAAAATGATATGTGAAATCAGCCAGACCCAGAAGGAGATAAAGAACAAGCGAAAGATAATCTCTTCCCCGATAGCAGCCGAAACCGAGGCAACAAGCGATGTGGGAAACGGAGGGTGAGGAAGCGCTCCAAGCCCATGAAACCGGCTGAAAAACAAATCCGCTACAATAAAAAATAACCCCACACCGGCGCCAACAAGCGCCGGAAGAAAGAACCTCTGCCTGTTGGTTATGTGGGAGTCCCATAGGTCAGGAAAGCCGAGCTTTTTTGATAGTATTATCCCCAGAAACCCCAGGCCTCCATAAAGAATAAGCACAACTGCCACGTTAATCATGGCTAACACTTCAATGGAAGCCACTAGTTCTTCTTCAGAAGGAAGGGGTAAAAATGAACCCTGGGGCAAGAAAATATTGACCGCCGCCATTAAGGCAAGGGTTATGACAAGACCGATATAAATCCTGGTAGAAATTGATATACTTCTCATAGTTTCCTTTACCCGCTTGACGTCTACCCCTTGAGGGGGAACATGATCTTGGTCAGGAGCTCGCTTTCCGGTACTTCATCCGGGGAATTGTAATAAAACTCGTATGATACCCCCGTTGGTTCATACCCGTTCTCTTCGACATATTGCATCATGGCATTGTAAGCTTTATCGCAGTCTTTATACGGGCCCTTGTGCAAACAGGACAACTGCTTGCCTCCGGGGATTTCACCGGCCTTGACCTCTCCTTTTCCGGAAAGCGGTTCGCTAACGACAAAACCGGCATCTATCTCAAGATTATCCATATCCGTGTTATAGTAAGCAGCAAAAGCAACATCAAGCGGTTTTTTGCCAATCTCATTTAAATAATGAATAACTGTTCCGTACGCCCTGCCCAGCTCCCGCGGTAGATTATCAACCCCTGTCTTGATATGTACCGATAATACAGGCTGTGACGGTTGCTCGGTAAGTTCAATATTATAATCCATTAGTTTTCCTCCAAATCTTTTTACTTTAATTATAACATTGCCTGATGCTGGAGAACAACCAAATTATTCTTCTTTTTCCCCAAATTTTTTGACCATTATCCTATGCTCTTCATCCCTCATAGTTTTTTCTTCTTAATATCTTCTTTACCCTTTGTCCCTTTCCAGGTCGAAGAGCATTTTTTCCAGGTACCAGGCTTCCAACCGACCCGGATGCTTTTTCCAAAGCCGCACTATTAATTATAATCATGTCTTTTCATGTCTTCTCATGTCTTTTTAAATAAATCGGCATACTGACCGTAACCCTCTTTCTCCAGATCTTCCACGGGTATAAACCGCAGGGCGGCAGAATTAATACAATAGCGCAGCCCCGTAGGGGCCGGGCCGTCATTAAACACGTGACCTAAATGGGAATCAGCTCCCCTGCTTCTAACCTCTGTACGCCTCATGTTATGGCTCAAGTCCGTTTTTTCTTTGATATTTTCCGGCTGAAGTGGCCTGGTAAAGCTCGGCCAGCCGCTTCCGGAATCGAATTTATCCAGGGAACTGAAAAGAGGTTCGCCTGAGACCACATCAACATAAATTCCTTCCTTATTATTATCCCAGTATTCATTGTCGAAGGGTGGTTCTGTGGCGTTTTTCTGCGTCACGTCATACTGCAGCTTCGTCAGCCTTCTCTTCAGCTCTTCCCCATTTTTTGCTCCTTTAGGTTCTTCATCCCGCCAGTGTTTTTGGGCAAAGTCGTCCCTCCCCGACCCGCGCCGGTAATGCTGGTAATAAGAAGGATTCTTTTTATAAAAATCCTGATGGTACTCCTCAGCGGGATAAAAGACCCCCGCCGGGATAATTTTGGTGACAATGGGCTTATTAAACCTGCCGCTCTCGGCAAGCGCCTTTTTTGAAGCCTCGGCTTTTTGTCTTTGCCCCTCACTGTGATAAAAGATAGCGGTTTGGTATGGCTCCCCCCGGTCAACAAACTGCCCGCCGGGATCGGTGGGATCAATCTGGCGCCAGTATACTTCAAGCAGCTGCTCATAGGATACTTTTTCAGGATCAAAGGTTATCTGCACAGCTTCAACGTGCCCGGTTTTCTTTGAACACACCTGCTCATAGGTCGGATTTTCTTGATGCCCGCCCGTATACCCCGAAACAATTTTTTCTACCCCCGGTAACGCCAAAAAAGGAGAAACCATACACCAAAAACAGCCTCCGGCAAAAGTTGCCAGCTCATATTTCTTCATATATATCCCAAACCTCCATGTGATATCCCAGTATCGGCACTGGAAAAAATAAGGCTTTTCGCCGGGGAAAATCCGGAAAACAGCCTGCGCCTGCTGTGTTATTGCAAGCTTACGCTATTAAAGTTTGCCGCTTTTCCTCAAAAATAATTCCCCTGGGAAGAAACCGGATTACCAGCAAAAGTTCATATATCAAGCCCAAAAAATAAAAAGACCCCCGCAGCCATCACGATTACATCAACGCGGAAAGCCTTTATTCTTTTGTAACTGCTCAGAGCAAACACAAACAGGGCATAGGGAACGGCAGGTGTCAGGTGTGCGAAAAGTCACTGCACCTGTCACTCTGAACGTAGTGAAGAGTCAGGATCCTTCGCTAGCGCTCAGGATGACAACCTGATTACCTGACAACCTTGCGCATAGCTGAGCAGTTACATTCTTTTTACATTTTGCTCAAGTTTGGCCCCCTATTTTGCTTTTTTTACCCTTCTGGACAGTCATAATTGAGCAATCTAAGGGCTAGCTGCAGCTGCAAGCTTACCTCCGCATCTTTATAATCGAGCCCCGTTATCTCTTTAATACGGCGCAGCCTATACTTCATCGTGCTGGGATTAAGGTAGCCTTTTCGCGATGCTTTTAAAACGTTGCCGTTATATTTATAATAGAGATTCAGCGTTTCAACCAGCTGGGTTCCATGTTTTTGATCATATTCCACCAGGGGGCCCAAGGATTTTTTTATAAATTTAGCAAAGCGCCGGGAATTTATCTCGATAAGGGAAAAAATACCTAAATTATCATAACAGACAACCCTGTTTTTTAACTTTAAAGA
>DUQX01000096.1 GCA_012837615.1 Bacillota bacterium
ACAGATACAGCTTTTTTGATATTGAAGCAGCATTGATATTTTTTGTGACATGTTATATAGCTCCTACCTCCTCTTAGGAGAGATTATATATTGCCGGGCAGGTTCGCGCCTACCCAGGCTTTTTTTTTGATTTTGCCTTGTATCATCTTTGGGAAGCCACATACCTTCTCTATCGCTCATGATCACTGGGGAGAGAAAATTTTTCTGTACATTTTAAAAAAACAACCATTAGGATGCAAAAAACCCGGTCAACCCGGGTTTAAAACAGATAGCTTCCAAATCAATTGCCAAATCCGAGATTATCATGTAAAATCAATAATAATTGACTATAGTGGTGGAAAAGGAGAATAGAGATATGGAAAGCACCCAACCCAGGAGAATACTGGCCATTGACATTGGCGGAGGCACACAGGATATCGTGATCTATGAGGAAGGGAAAAGTCCGGAGAATTTTATTCAGCTGGTGCTTCCTTCACCCACTTCTATAGTGGCTGACAGGATAAAAGAAATAACCTCCGCTCAAAAGGGATTACACCTTTCCGGCACAATTATGGGCGGAGGCAGATGCGTTAGAGCGATTAAAAAACATTTACAAGCAGGACTTCCGGTAACCGCTGAGGAAGAGGCCGCCAAAACAGTAAAAGACGATCTGGAAAGAGTTAAAAATCTGGGTATTACGATAAAAAATTCCCCTCCGGAAGGTTATGAGGTTGTGGAAACTAAAGACGTAGATTTAGAAACCCTGGGAAAGGTATTGGAGCTTTATCACGTCGATCTTCCGCAAGAGGTGGCTATTGCCGTACAGGATCATGGCGAGGCTCCCCCCGGAATGAGCAACCGCAACTTCCGCTTTGAACACTGGAAAAGTTTTATTCAGGGTGGAGGAATGATTTATAACCTCGCCTATTTAACCCCTCCGGATTATCTGACAAGGATGAAAGCCGTTAAGAAAACAGTTCCCCAGGCTCTTGTTATGGATACTTGCTCGGCTGCAATTTTGGGGTCTTTTGAAGATGAATTAGTGCAGAGCAAGCTGGAAGAAAGCGTTGTGCTGGTAAACATCGGCAACCAGCACACCTTCGCTGCCTTGGTTAATGGAGAAAGGATATATGGTATATTCGAACATCATACACGGCTGCTAGATTCCCAAAAACTGTTCGCACTGATCAAAAAGCTGCGCAGGAAAGAGCTTACGCACGAGGAAATATTTGCAGATGGAGGCCACGGCTGCTATATCGCGCAGGATTCCCCGGAGAGCGATTTTAACTTTGTAGGTGTTACAGGCCCCAGGCGCTCTCTGGCACAGGGACTCGGCTTTCACATGGTCAATCCGCACGGCAACATGATGGTGGCAGGATGCTTCGGATTAATTGAAGCAACCAAAAGCAGGAGAAAAAATATGTAAAAATACGAAAAAAATATGCTATTATCACTTATGCTATCACTTAGGCGATCAAAATTTGGTATGAAATAAATTCGGATTATGCAGTATTCAATAAAGGATTTTCTGAATAAGATTATGGGGAGGCATTTTTTAATACCTCCCTGAAGAATAGCAATGGTAGCGGCTGTATTTTTCCAGGGGAAAAGGGTGATGGCGTTGTCAAAGGTGAAAGTAGCAGCTATCCAAATGGATATTGCTTTGGGAAACCCACCAGTAAACCGGGCTAAAGCCTTTAAACTGGTGGAAGAAGCTGTAAGGCAGCAGGCCAAAATAATTCTTCTTCCGGAGCTGTGGACCACCGGGTATTGCCTGGAACAGATCCACCTGCTGGCAGAGACAGAGATGGGGCCTTCTATTAATGGCTTACGGAAACTTGCTTGCCGGTATGGGGTAACTATCGTCGGCTCCATCGCCGAAAAAAGCCATGAAGGTATCTTTAATACCGCTTATGTGGTAAACCGGGATGGTTTACTGGGGAGATATAGAAAAATACACCTGGTGCCCTTTATGTACGAAACTGATTATTTTCAAGCAGGAAATGAACTTCCTGTTTTCTACAGCAACGGGGTCAAATTTGCTGTTACTATCTGCTACGACCTGCGTTTCCCGGAGCTAGTCGCCCTTCTTGGTTATCAAAAAATTGACCTTTACATGAACTCTGCAGAATTTATAACCCCCCGGCTAGAACACTGGCGGACATTGCTTCGGGCCAGAGCCATAGAGAACCAGTTTTTCGTTATGGCCGCTTCACGTGTCGGCAACGATGATACATATACTTTCTTTGGACACTCCTTGATCATAGATCCTCAAGGAAATATCATGGCCGAAGCAGGTGAAACTGAAGAGATCATTACTACAACGTTAGACTTTGCTCTCTTACCGGATGTACGGAAACAGCTACCTCTGCTAAAAAACCGCCGTCCGGAACTTTACGCTAACCTGCGTAAGCAGCTAAATATCTAACACCGTGTTGTAACCTCTGCCGCATAACATAATAGAAAGGCAGTAAGGTTAATATTGTTGTTTCCACTACAAAAAAACCATCACCCCTTTAAGATCACAACATGTATATTTCTGCTATCTCAAACATAAATTTTTAAAGTAACACTACAGCGAAAAACTACTTGCGTGCTGCACTGCCTAAGCTATGGGGATAGGGTCCATCGTCTCCTCTGGCAGTTTAGCGCTACGCTCGGATGACAATCGATAGGGACATTTCATCGGGGATATTCTTCTGAATGAGGTATATTCCCCCAACCTTGGAGGCATGTCTTATACCTATTAGGAAATCGTATCTTTTTAGAATGATGTTTTTAGCAGCCCTACCTTAGAAGTATGCCCTTATACCTATACCTGGGGGGTATGTCCCTATACCATGTCACCATACCCATAGAAGAGATGTGTCCCCATGCCTTTAAAGCGGCATCTCCCCATATCTTAAACCTACCTTCATGACACCACGACACCGCTACGAGATACCGCTACGCGACACTGCTAAGCGATGTTTTTCGTCTGCAGTGTAACCAGTTTCAATGCGGGGAAAACAAATTGAAAAAACGATTAATCATCTTACTGCTACCCCGAAAAACAATAAGAAATAGCATGATATCTTTAGCCCTTATCGTTCTGATACTCTTTTTTACATGGCCTTGCAATTATCTTTCCGTTATCCAACCAAAAGCTTTAAACCAGGTTACGGTAATAATTGACCCCGGCCATGGTGGAATTGACGGGGGGGTTAGCCGGGGCGGGCTGCTGGAAAAAGATATTACCCTGGAAGTAGCAAAAATACTGAAAAAGATGCTGGAAAACAAAGGATGCGACGTTAAAATGACAAGGGAAACCGATACAGATGTCAGCCATCTCATTCCCGGCGGTCCTGAAACCCGATACCGCAGGGACGTTCATAGCCGTACCAAATTTGTTAACGAAAGTAACGGGGATTTATATGTAAGTATCCATGTTGATTCTTGTGATGATCCCAGTATCAGGGGTGCGATAGTTTTTCATAGTAAAAATAACGAGGAAAGCCTGAACTTGGCAACAATAATCCAAAGCCATTTAAATAAGGTAACCGTAATAAATCCCCAAGCGGGAGAATATTTTCATCAAGAGGTTAAGGAAGGAGACTTCCATATTTTAAATAATGCCGTTATTCCCGGAGTCCTGGCGGAAGTGGGATTTATCACCAACGCCAACGACAGAAAACTACTGGCAACCCACAGTTATAGAAAGAAACTGGCGGAAGCGATTTGTAATGGAATTGTTGACTTCCTTTGCAATATACCCGCCCATTAATGCAATAGTGTCCAAACCAAATCGGCGTTGTTTTAATTCTCAATATTATCCTGAAAACCTGCCTGCCCAATAATGCAACCGGCTTCGTGAAAGATTATAAAGAACCGCCCTGCTACACCCTTGTCCCGCCCCTTTCACACAGTCAGAATTCGTTTTATCCCTGATATTTTAAAACGCCAGTTATTTTCCGAAAGGCTATACCTGACAACAGCATTTTGCTTGCTGGAAGCGTTAATAAAAACTTGATCAGCCTCATAAATTCCCACATGTGTTGGCTTTTCCACAACATCCTCATAAAAATAAATTAGATCCCCGGCGCGAATCTCTTCAAGTTTTACCGGAAAACCATCATACTTATATTGTAAATCTGTATCCCGGTGCAGGCAAAACCCATGTAAGGCATAGACTGTATAAACAAAACCGGAACAATCAGCCCCATCGGGGGTGATCCCCCCCCACAGATAGGGAGTGCCTAAAAAAGATCTGGCTACATTAAGTATTTGCTCCCCTGTTATCCTATCTCTGGCAGCGAGGGTTTTTTCCCAGGAGGAGGTTTCCCCGGCTTGAATCCAGGCTGTCTCTCCCCCCGGAAGCCAGGTCTCATACCAGTTTTTTTGCTCTTGGATTACCCATAAGCGGGTATTGACAACCAGGTTCATGATCTTTTTACCGCTTTTTGCAGGAAAATTTTTTAGCTCGGCTCTATGTTTCCGGACAATAATTTTCCCCAAAAAATCTTCCGGAGGTTCTCCCAAAAATACCGCCTCTTTTTTTACCCATCCCGAATAAGCTTGCTGAATGGGTATTTGAATTTGATACCAGCAACCTTTTTCCTTCAAAATAACTACCTCTGTAGCAAAAACTGCCTGGGTTACAACTTCGGATCCAGGCACACAATAATAATAAACGTCAGTCAGGGGCACCTTAATTATGCCTTTCATTGTTACTCCCCCCATTATTGCTCTCCCTTCTTGGTTACTGTCTCTTCTTGATTCCCTCCCTTCTTGGCTGAAGCTGTACTCTCTATTAAGTTAAGTTAAAGTTAAAGACTTGTTAGCATCTTACCGCCATCCTCTTTAATACTTTTTGATAAGCCATTTTTTCAAATTTACTGTTAAGTAGTTTTAACCTGGTCCCAGGGTATTTGTTATTGACAGCCTTTTCTAGAATATAATCGGCAAGCCACGGGTGTTTAGGAAGAAGAGGGCCATGCAGGTATGTCCCCAAAACGTTTTTATAGATTGCTCCCTCTTTTCCGTCCTGCCCATTATTCCCATAACCCTTTAATACTTTGCCAAAGGGTAGTGCCCTTGCTCCCAAAAAAGTATTTCCTGCATGGTTCTCAAAACCAACAATAGTTTTATTCATATTCCCAAGGCGGACCCTGAGAGCTATATGGCCGACCGCTCTCCTTTTGCTTGCAATCGTCCAGATATCAAGCAGGCCAATCCCCGGTATTCTATCTCCTTCAGCCGTAAGGTAATATTTCCCTAAAAGCTGAAAGCCACTGCAAATGGCCAAAATAGGGATTTTATTTTCGGCGCAGTAATGAATCTCCGGACTTTTTTGCTGCAGATCTTTGCAGATAGCCATTCTTTCTTCTAAACCCTGGCCGCCTCCAATCACGATACAATCGGCGCCAGTTATTCTTCGATTATCCCCGGCGGAAACATCCATAACCTCTACTGAAAACCCTCTCCATCTGGCCCGCATTACCAGGGCTATCATATTCCCCCTGTCCCCATAGGAGTTCATTAAATCGGGATATAAATGCGCAAAACGCAGCTTCAATCCTTGCAAGCCTTATTCCTCCCAAAACTTTTTCCCATAACCCATCTTATTTATTATTTTCCTTAATTCCAGCATCGCTGTATACGTAAGCAGTATCGGCAATTTACCTCCATCCGGCGTGTTGCTCAAACTCTCCCTAAAAATAATATTCAGATCATCCTCGTATTTGATTTTCCTGGTATCAATGCCGGCATATTTCAATCTTAGCGACATCTCTTCTCCTCTGGTTCCGGAACAAAATATATTTTTAATTTTATTATCTGGATGGGCCAGCATCTCAAAATCCACATCCCAAAGCCAGGAAACATCTGTACCATCGGCATATTTGTCATTGACAGCCAGCATCAGCGTTATTTCGCCATCCTCTTCAACAATGGTCCGTAAGACTTCGTTGGCGCCCACGGGATTTTTAATTAAAGCAAGCTCAACCATCTTATTTTCGATAGCAAATGTCTCCATGCGACCAAAACAAGCTGTAAATTGTCGCAGGCTTGCTTTGATCACCTCTTCTCTTACACCCAAAATCAGAGCGCAGGAGATAGCTGCAAGAGCATTATAAATGTTGTAAAACCCCCTTGCTTTTAATGAAAATTGAAAAACGCCGGTAGGCGTTTTAATGGCAACCGCCGCGCTTTGAGCAGGTTTTTTAAAATGGGAAACGATGGAATACTGTGGCGAAGGACGCCTTATTCCGCAACCCGGACATCGATAAATACCCAGGTGAGCATAATGAATATGCGCATAATCATACTTTTTTCCGCAACGATAGCATGTTTTAATATCTGTTTGATCCGCAGTTATTGATGCTCCCTTTAATCTGTCTATACCATAATAAATTGTCCGAACATTTTTTTTAATGCTTGACACCAAAGGGTCATCAGCATTTAACAGAAGAAAGCCATCCCCATCAATCTTATTAAGCCCCTGTGCTATTATTTTTAAGATATGTTTCAGTTCTCCGAAACGGTCTAGCTGATCTGGAAATAAGTTAGTAACTATGGCTGCTTTTACCCTTAGGCGGGAGGCAACAGCCGGCATGGAGGCTTCATCTACCTCAATAACACCCAGATCGGCATTTATTTTTCCTGACCACGTACTTTCTGCAATAAAAGAGGTTGTAACGCCGGAAATAAGGTTGGCCCCGCTGCGGTTATGGATTATTTTTTTTCCGGCCTGAGATAAAATTTTCGCCAGCAAGTACGCCGTTGTCGTTTTACCATTTGTACCGGTTATAAGAATACACCCTTCTTTAAGCTGAGAAGCCAGTATAGAGAGAATGTCAGGAGACAAGCTGGCAGCAAGTCTGCCAGGTAAAGTGGAGCCCCCAAAGTTAGAATACCTGCTAAAATTTATACACATCTTCCCCAGGCCAAGGCTGGGCAGCACTTTTAGACGGTTACCCGGAAACAAAATTATCCCCCCGTTTTTACTTTATAATATGGTTTGGGAGGATGAAAAGTGAGAGCGCCTTATTTGCCATACTGCTTGCCACCTTTTTCCGGTATTAAGGGGAGGGGCAAGCGACAATGCTTTGTCCCCTTACTAAATAATCTTACTGAATAATAAAGATCATTTTAACCCTTTTAACCTCTCCTGTGCTCTAAGAAAAAGAACCCGAACAAACTGCCCAATTATTATTAGATATACAAAACAAGAACGCAATCCCGCAATAATTCTTTTACCCATTAAAACAATATTATGATAACCTTCTTTCCAGACAATTCCCCCCCGCCCCAGGTGAAGTTCTAACTGTTTTTTAAACCGTTCCCAGGCCCCGGGGTTGTTGAGGAAATAGAAACCTGCCAGCGCTGTTGCCACTAATAAAATAATTACAGCTGCAGTTCCCCCCACACTGCCCCCAAGGGCACCTGGCTTATCAGCCCTGGGGAATGCTTCATTCTCACCCTCCACGGGAATACCATAAAAATACTTTGCCACTACATCGGCAAAAAGAGTTATACCTTTTTCAGCGGCGTCCCGGCTATTTAGGTGAGCTCCTACCTCCAACAAGAGATTAAGCGGCGTTAAATCCTGATTATAATCGCCCCACCCCATAAAAACACCTTTTATTAGGCCGGGATAGATGTCGTCAGCCAGGCCCTTCATATCATAGGCAAAACGTCTTGTAACCTCCAAAGAGGGGCTCTCCCGACCTACTACAAACTGGATTTTTGTTACCCATTCCTTTCCGATCTTAACCGCATAAACATCCATAGGAGCTGCATCACGGTGTATATCAAAAATGGCATCCGGGTTTCGACGTAAAAGATTCAAGACAGTATTCCGGGAACGGCGATAAGCGCCCTCATCATGAGGCAAGTGCATATTATCGGAATGTATAGCATTAATATTTTTTTCTTCCAGGGCCCGCTGCAGCGCCGCTCCAACCTGATGGATCCCTCCATGCCCGTACACGCTTTCGGTGCCGTCGGTGGGCACATAAGACTCGTCGTTATGCGTATGATATATGGCAATAAGCTTTTTCTTTGGCGGTTTTTTGTTTATTCCTTTCTTCAGGGGTGAATTAAGGGCTTGTAAAATTGGGTTTGGGGAATATTTTTCCTGATCTAATAAGCTGGAAGCGGAACCATGCAAGTCAGGTCTTTTTATTTTCTCTGTCCGCAGATACCTGGCTATAGCCGTATAATCCCTAACGTGGCAGACTTCATAAAGGCGGTTTTTTTCATCAAGGTAAAGATCTCCGGGCCTGATACGTCGCCCTGTTTTGGTAATAAGCTCGCCTTCTTCATCCACAAGGCAAAAGTATTTCCCCCTGGCAATTTCTTCGCTTTCAAGTTCATCAAAATATTTAACTAATAACTGCTCCGTACCGCTTTCTCTTTCCTTAGTGCTGCCACTTTCGAGTACAGAATCCAGCGTTTTTTCTTTCGTTAGCACATATACAGCTGAATTTTCTTCTAAAATATCCGCTTTTCCAACTCCAGCAAGGCAAAGAATAATTAAAAAGATAAAAAGAAGAAACAGGCGTTTAGGCAACTTAGTGCACATACAAATTATGCCACCTTTTGTATAATACTAGCCTCTGGGGGCAGGATACCGGCCCCCGCAGGCAGGGGCCACGAACAAAAACCCTGCGGGAAGGCCGCCAAAGACCCAGGCTGAAACATAAAATTTTAGAGTAAACCTGAAACTCAGCCATTTGTAGGCGCTTTGCTTTTCAAGTTCTATGAAGCCTTTCCCTTATTTCGCCAACTGTTTCAGCCAGCAGCACTGCCAGCATTCCGGAAAGAACAGCAGCACCGAATACTCCCCCGCCCCCCAAAATTATAGTAATATTTTTCAAACCGCGTAACAGATTTTCCCCCCAAGCTATAAAATCCACAAGCAGTACTCCTAAAAAAGCGCTAATAAAGGATGCCCGTCTGGAACGTCCCAGGGCATAAGCCACTATGGCTGCCACCAGGGCAGGGAAATAGAGCGGGTCAATATTCAAGAAAAACTCATCCGGGTCCTGGGTAAAAAGGCGATCAGTAAAGAATACCGCAATTACTGTTACCGCTGTAGCTATTAGAACCCTCAACCTTTCCGTATTATCGTCAGCGGTAGCTACAAGATAAATAACTATGATCAGGGGGATGGCCATGCCTCCTAGATTTACTTCAAGGCCTTCAGCGAGGGGAATTGCAGGTAATCCACTTCCAAGGGCCATGGCCAGCAAAATAAAGATCGCCTGTTTTCTGGTAAGCCTCATCCTCTCCAAAACCCGCTCCAGAAAGCCCAGGTATATTAGGGCAAGCAATAAAATCAGAATAGTAATCGCCAGAGAGTTTGATCTCATTAGTTAAACCCTTTATCATAGCACTATAGTTTAAGATGGCAGCGCTGAGCTAAATGCTATCTTTCGCTATAAATGATGTATTTTTTTTCTTTTTTAGTATTTCACCGTAGCAAATAATAATACAAATGTTACAGTAATTCCCCCGAGGGGATAGCCTCTTCTTCAAGTCACAAAGGAGAAGGACACAAAAAAAGACGCTGGAGAATACCACCGTCTCGAACAAATACCAATCTTTCCGGTAATTATTAATCAAAAAAGCTTAGTACCAAAGATGTGCCTTTTCCGGATTATATGATTCAATTTGTTTAAAATGACATTTATCAATACAAAAAAATCTATAACGGAAATTATCCGGAAAGTTGCCATTTTTCATCCCAGCAAAAAAACACATCTTTATAGCTCTTTATGTCACGTTTTCAAAAATCTTAAACCATGATACCTATATAATCAATATTTCAATATTGATAAAATGCTGGTTTAATCACTTGATATACTTATCGATATTTTCAACGTAAAACGATATTTCACCGCATTTAAGGCAGATTGCCACTTTTTGGCTTCCCCAGTCTTCTTGCAAAGATAGTTGTACTCTTGGTAATTTTAATGCCGTATCCAGCCCCCTCAACCTTCACGTCAAAACCTTCTACCATATTTACATTACATCGATGACAAGCTCGCATAATAAGTTCCTTCATTTTTTATGTGGGACAGGGAACCTGTCCCTCCGTCCCACCTCCGTCCCACAAGCTGTTGGCAGCCCTTGCCCGACTCTTCCGCCGCTGTTTAGCCTAAATCATAAACCGCCCCTTCCTGAGCGACGCTTACACTTTTAAAAATTTGCTCAGCTTCGTCGAGGTAAAGCTGTGGTTTTCTGAAAGGAAGCAAGTGCGTAAGCAACAGCTTCCCCACCCCGGCCTCCCTGGCCAGGGTGGCCGCTTGCGCAGCGCTTAAATGATTGGCAGCTCCTTTCTGCAAATCTTCCTCCAAGAAATTGGCCTCACATAAAAACAGAGCCGCCCCCCTGGCAAAATCGGCCAGTGGGGGAATATATTCTGTATCTGCTGAATAGGCTAATTTCTTATCCCCTCCCAGAAAGGCCCCCACAGCATAACAGGGAACTGTATGTCTCGTTCTTAAAAAAACAAAAGTAAAAGGTCCTATCTGTAACTCTTGCCCTTCCGCAAGCGCTTTAACGGCGTAAACATCCTTATAAGGCAGGCGCATGTATTCTTCCACCTGTTCTGCCGGTGCAAATACAGGCAGGGGACGATTGAGAAGACCTCTTTCCCGGCTAAACTGCAGGGCATAGCGCAGGATAAAAAGGTCGGAACAATGATCGCTGTGCAGGTGTGAAATAATGATCGCCTTAAGTTTGCTGGGTTCGATAAATTCCTGCAAGCGGCTGAGCACACCGTTGCCGCAGTCGATCAATACAGCAAAACCTTCATGCTCCAACAGATATCCCGAGCACGCACCGCCGGCTGCTGGATACGGCCCATAACATCCCAGTACTGTTAGTTTCATTTATGGAGTACACCTCCACTATTTTACATGGATATAACTTATGCTCAGGAAATTTTTTTGCCCTCTTGCCATCGCTAGCATATTCAACATAATAATACCTATGAAAAAAGTGGGACGAGGAACCTGTCCCCGTGTCCCACTTATTTTTTGGAGACTACTGTAAGGGGGGCGAAATGAATGTCAAGGCTTTTGATTCCCCGATCGGGAAAAGCTACTTTAATCACAGTATCCCCTGGCTTGATTTCTACAACGATGCCTACGCCCCATTTTTTATGGAATACCCTATCGCCCAATTCATATTTATTATCGGGTCGATAAACATCTGTTTTTTCACCGGCAGGCTTATCGGCAAAGAAATATCCCAGCGTTTTTTCTTTTTCTTTATTTTTAGAGTTATCGAGGTATTCCTCAGGGATCTCCCCTAAAAAACGTGAAGGTACTTTATAGCGAGTCTCACCGTATATAAACCTCTTCTTAGCATAAGAAAGGTACAGCTTTTCCTCTGCTCTGGTCATGCCGACGTAGCAGAGCCTCCGCTCCTCCTCCATTTCAAGCTCGCTATCCAGCGAGCGAAAATGAGGAAAGGTCCCTTCCTCCAGTCCCATAATGAATACCGCCGGAAACTCCAGGCCTTTCGCACTATGAAGAGTCATCAGCACTAACTTGTCCTCCTCTTCAACATAGTCATCAATATCTGTAACCAGGGATACTTCCGCCAGGAAATCCTCCAGCGACCCATCAGGGTTCCGCTGATCATAGAACGCAGTGACATTGAGAAATTCCGTTAAGTTATCGCGCCTGGTCTCGGCTTCTATTGTATCTTCGCGAAGAAGGGCTTCCAGGTAGCCTGTCTCATTTAAAATATACGAAGTGATATCCCTTACGGAGGAATTCTCCAGTTCCTCTTCAAATCGTTCCAACATTTTTTTAAATCCCTGTAACTGCTTTAAAGCCCTGCCAGAAAGGCCGGGCACTTGATGAATAATAGAAAGCGCTTCATATAAAGATATTCCCCTTTGAAGTATAAATTCTCCAATCTTTGCCTGGCTTGTCGGGCCTATGCCTCTTTTGGGGACATTGATGATGCGGGCAAGGCTTAAATCATCATCCTTATTTACAAGAACTTTGAGGTAGGCCAGTATATCTTTGATCTCTTTTCTCTCATAAAATTTAGTACCACCAAATATCTGGTAGCTGATATTATTTCTAACCAGCTCCTCTTCTATCGCCCTTGACTGGGCATGCGTCCTGTACAGAACGGCCATATCCCCGTAGAGCATGTTACTTGATGTTTTTAAAGATATTATTTCCGCTGTTATTTTTGCAGCCTCATCCTGTTCATCCTCCGCCTCAATCAGAAAGACCTTATCCCCGCCGGGTTTAGCTGTCCAAAGGTTCTTTTCTTTACGGCCGGAATTATTTTTTATAACCGCATTTGCAGCAGTTAATATGCAGGCGGTAGAACGGTAGTTCTGTTCTAATTTTATAACAGTTGCCTCCGGGTAATCCCTTTCAAAGCTCAAAATATTTTTGATATCGGCCCCTCGCCAGCGGTAAATGGACTGATCCGGATCGCCCACCACGCAAAGGTTTCGATGTTTTCTTGCCAGAAGATTGACAAGAATGTACTGGGCGTGGTTTGTATCCTGATATTCATCTACCAGAACATGTAAAAATTTATCTTGATAAAATTCCAAGATCCCTTCATTATTCTGAAACAGTTCAACTGTTTTCATCAAAAGATCATCAAAATCGAAGGCGTTGTTTGCCGCCATTTTTTCTTCAAATAATGCATAAACCCCGGAAACAATCTCCAGATAATAATCATCCCCTGTTTCCTTGGAAAATTTACGCGCGTCTTTTAATTCATTTTTTGCATTGCTGATTGTCGCCCCAATTGCTTTGGGAGAAAACCGTTTGGGGTCAAGATCCAGCTCTTTTATACACTGCTTGAGCAGTGTTTCTCTGTCAGCCGTGTCATAGATCACAAAATTGCGGTTGTATCCTATCTTCGCTGCATGGCTCCGCAAAATGCGCACGCAAGCCGAATGGAAGGTACTGACCCACATATCATTGGCAACAGGACCAATAAGACCCGCCAATCTTTCCTTCATCTCATTGGCGGCTTTGTTTGTAAATGTAATAGCAAGTATCCCCCAGGGGGGAACTTTCTCTACCTCCAGCAGATAAGCAATCCTGTGGGTTAGTACCCTTGTCTTCCCTGAACCGGCACCGGCAAGAATTAAAAGCGGGCCTCCGATGGTAGTTACAGCTTCGCGCTGAGCATCGTTCAGCCCCTCAAGAATCGAAGTATTATCCAATAAAATCATCCTTCCTTCGGATGCATTATAACATAATTTTGACTGAAATATACTATGCCGATAGATCGGGTCTCAAAGCGCTGCCTCAAGGCTGCCTGAAGATCAGGGAAAAATCGATTGTATGAGGTTCAAAAAACCCTACTGGGCTGTAAGGTAGCGTTTAATTCCCAGAGCAATGGCCTCGGCCGCCCGCCTTTGAAATGCTGAATCTGCCAGAAGCATCTCCTCCTCCGGATTGGAGATAAAGGCTACCTCAACTAGCACAGCTGGAATCGGGCAGCTTCTTAAAACAAGAAAATTCGCCTCCCGGATCCCCTTGTCCTGCCTTTGCAGGCGGTTAACTAACTCTGTCTGAATATAATCCGCCAGCGCCATCGATTCCCGGACTCGACTATTGTGGTGGTAAAAAGTCATCGTCCCCGACAATGAAGGGTTGGTTGAGGCATTAGCATGGATGCTTACCAGCAGGTCGGCACCGGAAAGGCTTCCTACCAGGGCCCTTTCCTCAAGCGACAACCCCGTATTGGTTTCATTGGTATAGATGACTGTGCAGCCTTCTTTTAATAGAATGTTTCCCAAAAGCATAGAGATCCTGCGATTAACATCCCATTCCCTTAAACCCGATGGGCCGATAGCCCCCGGATCATAACTATCCCATTCGTTAAGTGTTCCGTGTCCCGGATCGATGACAATAACCCGCCGGGCTAGATCTGCGGTATCGATATAAACAGTTATCGTTTTGCCGTCTGAAGACCGGTCCAGGGCATAAGATGCCGGTGTTTGTAGATCAGCGACGATCCGCGCGGTCCGCCCATCCAGCTGACCCAGCCGAACACTTCTTACAGCCCCGTGGTTTACCGCTAGCGAAGGCGCCGGATCGTCTTCAACTATACGTCCGGAAAAGTCAAAAACAAGCCGCGATGGGTTATTCAGTTGAAAGGCTGAGGGCATACCCAGCGGGGAATTGGCGCTTATTTTCAGCACAACTTTACTGCCGTAATGTTCAACCTTTAAATCAGCAATAAAGGGCAGCTCACCGGGCATCATTGTTTCCCCGGCACTCCAGCGGCTGATTAATTTGCCCTTCGTATTCCCGCCAGTATCGGATTCTTCCTTATCGCCGTCATAACACACCGCTATCAGCGAGCCGGCAATCCAGCCGCTACCGCCGCCGGGAAGGCGCACCGCATACCAGCTACCTTCTTCATTCAAAATATCCAGCTGCTGTCCCATGGTTGCCCTGGAGATTACCGGATGCTGCAAACCGGGACCGGAGCGAATATTGACCGAAGGTTTCATAACCAGTGCAGAGCGTTCGGTATCTGAGGGCATCGAATATTCTCCTCCCGGCTTTGTATCTCCGTTTGATGTACCGATAAAGTCCACCAGCCAGCCGGCTATCCAGCCCCTGTCACCGCCCGGAAGCTCTACCTGCAGCCAGGATCCGCTCTCCGCCAGAACTTTCAGCATTGTTCCCCTTGAAACCTGTGTCAGCCGGTCATAATTCGTTCCCGGCCCTGAGCGGATATTTACAATATCGCCGTTTACAACAGCTCTGCGCATCCCTGTTTTAGGGTCCGTTTGTGGCGGAGCCGGCGTTTTAATAGCAACTGTCCGTTCTTCCCCATTCCAAAATACCTCTAAACCAAAAGTTTCAGCCAGGAAGCGCAAGGGAACCATAGTACGGCCGCCTTTAAGAACAGCCGTAGTATCCAACTGTTGTTCATCCCCGTTAACATATGCTATCCGCTGATCAATAAATAGCTCCACAACTGTACCGGGCTGGGAAACCCTGATCAGCTTTTTCTCCTGTTTCCAACTTACGTAACACCCAAGCGCCTCCGAAATAAAGCGTACCGGAACCATAGTGCGGTTATTTGCATCAATGTAAGGAGATACATCCGATTTTACAGCCATACCGTCTACAGTAATATTTATCGTTTCTGCTGCCTGTACCGGTACCACAATGCCTGTCCATAATAATAGCAATAGTAGAATAAGGAATAAAAAATTATAAGATTGAATCCGGTATTTCATAGTATGCAACCTTCCCTTTTTGTAAAATAACCGCATAATGCCTCTTATTACCTTATAACGTATGGTTTACCAAAAAAGATACGCCAAAAAAAGACAAATTATGGGACTAGAAAAATGGGTTAAAAAAACGCCCTTACCAAACAAACATATGATAAGGACGCTTTTCTGGTAATAATGCTTATTGCGGCTGGTACATGCCGCTATTTTTCATATAGTTAAATATCCCTTCCCCATGTTCCTGTTCTTCCTTTTGTATATGGTTTAATGCCTGGCGTACACTGTTTTGCTGACATTCAAAGATTACCGTATCGTAAGTTCCCGAGACATATTTTTCCGTCATCAGCATATCGTTACAAAGCCCGGCATCATTAGGATTATTGGAACCCTGAAGATTTTGGCCGGGTATTTGCTGTTGCTGTTGTCCTTGGATGGAGGGAGTTTGCCCTTGAAGTATTTGCTCCAGCGTATTGTAGTGCTGCTGCTCCTGCTGCGCATAGCTGTTAAATAATTGCTTTAGTTGGGGGTCTTGAGCCTTTTGCGCATACGTTCTGTACTTGTCTATACAAACTTCCTCATGCCTTTGCTGATCCTGCAACAGCATCTTTTCCTTCTGACTCAACTGAATGGCCATCTTCTTTGCAACCTCCTGTTTTTTTATTGCGGTTTATATCTTTCTACAAAACAGGAGGAATTATGCAAAGCTAGATCCGTATCCTTTTCGGTTTTTAGTGAAACAGAGTATCCGCAAGTTTTTTCATGAAAAATTAATTAAACAATGTCACTTCCTTTATATTTCGTAACTGCTCAGCTATGCGCAAGATTGTCATCCTCTTCTATTAAACTTGGATATGAGATCTCTCGGATGATATTAGGATGATATTCCCAATTCTTTTTCCACAACCGCTGCCAGGCTCCGGGAAATTTCCTGAAGAAGTGTACTTTTTTCCCCTTCGATCATGATCCTGATCAGCGGTTCGGTCCCCGAGGGCCTGATTAAAACCCTTCCCCTTTCCCCCAATTTTTCTTCAGCCAGCTTGATCGACTCTGAAATACGTTCATTGTCTTCCCAGCCTTCCTTGTTTCTCACGCGGCAGTTTACCAGCAGCTGGGGCAGGGGACAAATAATAGAGGAAAGACGGGACAGGGGCTCACCCTTTTCGACCATAACCTTTAATAGCTGTAAAGATGTGAAAAGCCCGTCACCCGTAGTCATCGGGCCATCAAAAATAATATGCCCGGACTGCTCGCCGCCCAGAGCACACCCTCTACGGAGCATCTCCTCCAGGACATAGCGGTCCCCTACCTGCGTGCGAATAACTTCAAAGCCATGTTCTTCCCCTGCTATTTCCAGGCCGCCGTTGCTCATCACCGTAGCCACAATTTTATTACCCGGAAGCATGTCCTTTTCAGCCAGGTAGGAAGCACAGATAGCCATAATTGCATCGCCATCTGCCAGTTCGCCGTTTTCATCTACAGCGATCAGGCGGTCCCCATCACCGTCAAAGGCAAGACCGAGATGGGCTCCTTGCTCACAAACAGTCCTTTGTAACGATTCCGGGCCGGTTGAACCACAATTTACATTAATATTCTTCCCGTTCGGACTGTTATGTAGGGGAATTACTTCAGCACCCAGTTCCCTGTAAACCTCAGGAGCAATTTTCCAGAGCGAGCCGTTGGCGCAGTCCAGAACAATTTTCAGCCCCTTTAAAACGGGAGCTTCCTTTTTTAAAAATGTAAGGTAATGCTGCAAAGCCTTCTCTGACCTGAATGACTGGCCGACTTTCGCCCCTATCGGGCGGGGGAGATCATCCGTATCCCTATAAAAAAGTTCTTCCGCTTTTTTTTCCAGTTCTAAATCCATCTTAAAACCTTTTGCATCAAAAAACTTAATACCGTTATCCTCGGCCGGATTGTGAGAAGCAGAAATCATAATCCCTCCGGCGGCTTTTAAAGCAACAGTTAAATAGGCTACCACCGGCGTTGATACAACCCCCAAAAGGCGGACCTGCACACCAACGGAGGTAATACCGGCAACCAGAGCTCCCTCCAGCATGGTCCCGGAAATACGGGTATCCCTTCCCAACCAAAAAAAAGGCTGTCCAGAACGGCTCTTGTTTCCCAGTAAAAAAGCAACGATACGTCCCATTCTAAACGCCAACTCCGGGGTCAGCTCTGAATTAGCCACACCCCGGATTCCATCTGTCCCGAATAATTTTTTCATATGTTCACCCTAATCATTATTAATTAATAAGTAGCTACTCAACAGGAAAAATCCTGACCTTTGCAAACCTGTGCTGAACAGGCTTTACCTCTTCAGGGAAAATCAAGGGCGCCTCTACCGTAGACGGCAGTCCAACGTCTTCCAACTGGATCTCCGCCGTCTTTATAGTATCAATCTCTTTTAGGAGATACCCGGGCCCTTCTATAGTTACCTGGGAGGGCTCCAGTAACATAATCTCAACTTCATCCTGCACGTTATCCGCTAAAACGACCTCTACGGGAACATCTTTTTGGGGAAAAGTAAGGCTGACCGTTACCTCGACTTCCTCAGGGGAAACCGTTACCCCCTGGACAGGATTTCTCTTGCTATCCACCGGTTCAAGCCTGATACTCTTACTAAGAGTTCCTTCGGCGCCGCTTACGTCAATTATGAAAATAACGCTTTGCACAGAATCAACCTTCTCGCGTGTTCCCCTGACAAAAACTTCTTCAGGAGAAAAACTAATCTCTTCAACAATCTTTCCTCCTGTAGGCTCTCCTTCCAGGCTGCATTCCACGTTCATCTGTTTCGTGATCAAATTTTCAAGGATTATCGTTGCCTTTGATGGCTCAATACTGACTACGCTCAAACCCTGAGGCGCTTCAGCATTAATGCGGATTTCGTGACGGCCCTCTTTTTTCCCGCTCAGGTCAACAAATGCCTCCAGGTGAGCGGGCGTTAACCCGTCAAAAGCCTGGGGAACCCCCTGCAGCGATAGGGTAATACTATGATCCATATTCACTATTACCAGGTCCTCCCCCAGGTTACGATAAGACAAAGGAATATTGCCAAAAGAGCGCCGGGCTTCAAGACCAAGAGCTTCCTGGCTATCTCCGGCTACAAAAAGCCAGAGGATCAGAGCAAGAAAAAAGGATATGACCTTAGCAAAATTTCGGCTCTCCGTTATTTTACTCATTATTTTCATCGTCTATATTAATCCTCCAGGGGAAAATAGAAACAATGCCTTTCTTTCTCTCCGCTGTTGAGAAAAAGTTCATCAATGCACTGCGTAGGGTCTTCTCATCAAGATAACGCGTTAATTTTCCGTTATTAGCAAGAGAGATAACACCTGTTTCTTCGGAGATAATAATAACCACTGCATCTGACACTTCCGTAATTCCAAGTCCGGCACGGTGTCTGGTTCCCAACTCTTTGCTGAGGTTGGGATTCTCCGTAAAAGGAAGAAAGCAACCCGCAGCAGCAATATTCCGGCCCCTGATAATCACAGCGCCGTCATGCAGCGGGCTGCGGGGCATAAAAATATTGATCAAGAGCTCGGCCGTCGCAATCCCATCGATCATTATGCCCGTTTCAATAATGTCTTTCAAACCGGTTTCCCGCTCTAAAACAATGAGGGCACCGATTTTTTTCTTAACCATAACAGGAATTGCCTTGAGGAGTTCATTTAATACCTCCCGGAAATCCTCATCCTCCTGTTCATAAAGAGATCTTTGAAAGATCTTACCCCTGCCGAGCTGCTCCAGAGCCCTTCTCAGCTCCGGCTGAAAAATAATCGGGATAGCCACAAGGCTCATCGTCATCAAGCTCTGCAGCAGCCAGTTTACGGTCCTCAACCCGAGCAGGTTGCTAACTAGGAGGGAAACCAGGAGAACAATGAGGCCTTTAACCAGTTGTTCCGCCCGGGTGCCCTTGATCAAAAGGATAATGCGGTAGAAAATATACGTTATAATTGCAACATCTAGAACGTCGCGCCATTCCGGGCGGAACTGAACAATACCGGTTAAAATTTTTTCCCACATTTACGGCTTCCAACTCCCTGCCTGATTTACCTTTTTTATTCTACCCCCCGCAGGCTAAATCCTTTTTGGTAATTCTTTTTTTTCCGCTTACGGACTTTCAAAATATTTCTCAACAAGAGCCATATATTGGAAGGAATGGGGTTTGAAAACTTATTCCCCGGGAAATGTCTTAACGCCGGCCGTTGCCAAACATCGTTTCTCAAAAAAAAATAACCTGAACTGCAAGGGCTGCAGATGGAAAGCAGGCTATATCCCTGAACCGCTGCGAGCTTCCATAAATGTTTAAACCTTCTCTCCATAAATATGCCCTGTTAACATGATCGTATGACCACATTTTTTGCAGCTTTTATCCTTAAGGCCGATATTTTTCAAGCGATAACCGTTCCGGCTAATCAACAATTGGCCACAATCAGGGCAATATGTTGAGCTCCGCTTATCATCGGCAACATTGCCCAGATAAACATAGGAGAGCTTCTCCCTGGCGGTTTCCCAGGCGTTTTCCATGATCTCCAGGGGGGTAGGAGGCATATCCAGCCGGTAGCCAGGAAAATAACGGCTGAAATGCACAGGTATTTCCTTGTCGAGGGATGCCACCCAGTCAATAAAATTTCTTATTTCCTCGGGGCTGTCGTTAAGAGAGGTAACAATAAGATAAGTGAGTTCCACATGGCATTTTGAAAGGGCCAGTTCCACTGTCTTAAGAACCTGTTTATAGCCCTTTCCGTGGCAGTAGCGCCGGTAAAAACTATCCTGAAAAGCCTTAACATCGATATTCATTCCGTGAATAAAAGGTAATAGCTCCTTCAAAGGCTCTTCATTAATAAAGCCGTTGGTAACCAGAACATTTTTATAGCCTTCCCCGGCAACCATCTCCGCCGTATCACGGACAAATTCATACCAGACGGTCGGTTCGTTGTAGGTATAAGCGATACCAAGCTGTTCCCTGGCCGGTCTATCTCCGAGAATGTCGAGGAGATCTTTGGCAGATATCTCTTTCAGCTCCTTCGATGCCCTGCCCCTGGCCAGAGCCCAGTTCTGGCAAAAAGAACAGTGCAGATTGCAACCGTTAGAACCCAGAGATAGAATATCATATCCCGGGTAAAAGTGATAAAGAGGCTTTTTTTCGACGGGATCAAAAGCAAGAGCACCGCAAAGGCCGTAATTCATCGTTAACAGCCTGCCACCTTCGACCCTACGGACACCGCAAATCCCTTCCTGCTCCTCCTTCAGATTACATTCCTGGGGACAAAGCCTGCATATAACGGAATCTTTCTCCCTGCTATAGAAACGCGCTTCTTGCATTTTGCTTCCCTTCTACAATATTTACATTCATCCTAACAAAATTAGTTTCCCTCTTTTTCGTAATAACGTTTTACTTCAAAGCGGTAAATCTCTACCAGCTCATCCGGAAAGATACCCGCTTTTTGTTTTGCAATAGATAATTGCTCTTCTACTGTAGTAATCCCTTCCAGATCCGGTAGCAGCAAGCCTCTTCGGCCTCCGCGGCGCACAATTACGCCAAAACGCTGAGGGTCAAGTTCATTAATATCCTCAACTTTTTCGGGTTCGGATAGGACATCTACCGAGTAGGTAAGCTCCGGGAGCTCGTCCTCGGAAACAGGCGGAAATCTCGGATCTTTCAAACCGGCGCTTACCGCATTAGCAGCAATCTCCCCCGCCAGAGTCCTCTTTGTCGGGCTTATCGTCCCGATACAGCCCCGGAGTTCACCTCTTTTCTTGATAGAAACAAAAGCGGCCCCCGGCTTTTGAAGATCCGGGGATAGGTCCGGAGGAATAGAAGAAAGGCGCTTTCCCCTTACATGGTTCTCCAGGGCTTTACGGGCAATTTCCGTATAAACGCTACCTTTTTCTTGCACTAAACATCCTCCTCTATTACAGGTGTTAGCAAAGCCACTAAATAACCGACACCAAACGGACCTTCATAAGACAATATCTGCGGCGCAATCTTACAATCGGAAAGAATGCCCAGTAAAATAATTATGGAACGAATTCCACACTCTCCGGCAACGGAAACCAAATTCTCATCCATTTCCAGCAGTTTTGTTGTATTGTACTCCTTTACGTTTTCCACTATTTGCCGGTCGTATTCCTTCCCGAGAGGATTGTAGCCTGCAGGGGCATCCCTGGTAAGACGGTGAGAGAGATCTCCGCTGGCGATCACCGCCACCCTGCGCCCCAAAGCCTCCACCGCTTTTTTTATCGCTTCTCCAAAACGATAAAGATCTTTAAAGGGAAGCATGGCAAAAGTAATGGCGACAATACAGCCGTCCTTGAAACCCGCTTTTTCCAAATAATAAAGGGGCACCATGATGCCATGATCCAGGGCAGCCATATCCCCCCTCCCCCGTATCCAGTTATTATCTTTTTTTAGCAATTTAACACCAATACTTACCTTTCTGCTCTCCTCAGCAATAGCCTTAACAAGTGGAATATCGTTTTTTACGTTGAAGTTAACACCGGGAACCCCAAAATCGCCGAAGTTCCCCTGAAGTTTTTCATCGGCCAGAATGGCCGGAGTATCTCTGAAGACAGGGCCGTGCGGTGTGATAAAGATGACCGTTTCAGGGGAAAGGGTAACAACTTGATCGCTTAGTTTTACTAACGCATCCGCTGTACTACGTACCCTATCTATCTCCCGACCGCCGATCTCCGGGATAATCAGCGGCGGGTGAGGGCTAATACCTGCAACTAAAACGCCCAATGTAAAACACCCCCCCCTTTCCAGTATTCCATCTCCTGCATCTTTTATGAACTTCCTTATATCGGGAAATATTTCTTCACACCGGTATATATTCTCCAAAGTATTCGGAAAACCCTACATCTATAACAAAATAATCTATAAATATTCTATTCGAAGCTGCCTGAACAGAGGCCTGCCGCCACCCTAGCAGCACAGAGGGGAAAAAGCACCGGGCAGCAAAAAAGCACGGCTGATTCTCTTTAGTAATCTTCTGTTGAAAATATTTTTCAAATAATTATTCTGAACCCTGGAGGTAGACGATTTCCGCTCGTAGTTTCCGGTTTTTAATACTGAGGAGGGCGCAGGAAGGCGGATAGCCCCGGCGGGGGTCTCCCACCGAACCGGGATTAAGCAGGAGGATCTCATTGCGCTGCTCGAGAAGAGGGACATGGCTGTGTCCGAAGATCAGCCCCTGGATCTCGCTGCCGCTAAATTTTTGCAGCAGCAGGTCGGAAGCACCCCGCGGCGCTCCAAAACCATGGATCAAACCCAGCGACACCTCGCCCAGATGAACAATTTTTTCCAGGCCCAGCTTCATTTTCAAATAAAGCGGGTCCATATTTCCCGCTACAGCCTCAACCGGAGCAAGGGCTCTTAATTCATCCAGGACACTTTCCTCTTCGATGTCACCGGCATGTAATATAAGGTCAACGCCATCCAGTAAACCGAACAGGCTGGAGGGTAAAAAAGGAGCACGGGCAGGAATATGTGTATCCGAAACAACGCCAATTAAACCATTTTTTAGAGTATATTTAACCTCTCGCATAAGACATACCCCTTTGCCAACTGGGACAGGAACAGGATGTTCACTTTCTTTATTTATTCTTTCCTTTCATACCTGATTCCTTCCACTTTATTCATATCATTATTCATAAAAAGCCGCGTTAATCAGCACCCCACGTTAATTACCCCCTGAATAATATCTATAGAAATAGATAAATTAATAAGAGCTGAGCTTCTGCTTATAACAAAAAAAGGTGAAAGGAGGTAGTCCGATGACAGAAGAACGTTTACCTCAAAACATGGATCGCAGATCCGCAGGAGCAATTTCTCCTTATGGATTATGGGGGCATTTGGAAAGGATGCACCGCGAAATGAACAGGCTTTTTGAAGAAACAATAACCCCTTTTAGGGAAGGAAGTATGTTCACCTCTTACAGGCACAGTGTTAAGGAAGAAGGGGCTAATATAATAATATCAATGGAAATGCCGGGAATCGAAGCCCAGGATGTGGAAATAGACGCCGCAGAAAACTATGTGACCATTAAAACCGAGCACAGGGAAGAACATACAAAAGATGTGGAAAACCGTAAATTCACAGAAAGAAGTTTCGGACGATTTCAAAGCACTATACCCCTGCCCAAAAAAGTAAGGCCCGAGGCCGCTGAAGCCAGTTATGAAAACGGCATGCTTAAAATCAGCCTTCCCAAAAAAGAGGAAAAAAGAGAAAATACTTTCAGAATCAACGTCAAAAGATCCCCGCATTAAAATAAGCAGATCCTACAGCCGAAAAAAACCTTTTTGGAATTAAACTCCATGAAAAACAACGGTTCTCCCCTCCGCCATCTTCTTCGCGGCGGACTAAAAAACCCCGGATCAGTTATAAAACCGGGGTTTTTAAAATTACTGTCCATGCCTCAAGGAAAAGGGTTTTAGCCGCTCACGTCGAAATAACTTGATAGGTAAAAAGCTTAAAAAAATATGCGCGTAATCATCCTGTAGTTGTTATCAATGGCTGCCCGGCCTTGAATTATTTGCATATGTCCCGGCAACAGCCACTCGACATCCTCAATGCGGGAAAGTCTGCGTATACTATTGCCAAGGGCTTCCATGCTGCCATCGGGAAAATCTGTCCTGCCGATGCTCCCGCTGAAAACAGCATCCCCGGTAATTAAGGCCTGTTCACCCGGGAAATAAAAACATACGGAGCCTGGAGAATGCCCCGGAGTATGAATAACCTGAATGATATCTTTTTTCTCGGTTCCAAGCTCCAGCTCCCCTTCCTGCAGGTATATATCAATTTCGGGAAGCACAGTATTGCTACCTGTCATCCGGTCAAAAAAGCGAGCCAGTTCTACCATGTGTTTCTCTTCACCCTGATGCATGGCAACATTTATATCTTTTTTTTCCTTAATAGCCACTGCAGCTTCGCAGTGATCGGCATGTCCATGGGTACAAAGAATCAGGTCAAACATATCAATGGTAAAACCATCGCGCTGCAGGCCTTTTTGAAGTGTTTCCAGGCAGTTTTCCCTCAGTTCGTTTCTTATATGCCCTGGATCAATAAGAATTACCTTTTCCCCGGCATAGACATAAGTATTGCAATTGTTGCCTCTCCCTCTCCAGGGGTAGCAATATATTTTTTCTGTCAGTTTCATAAAAAAAATCCTCCTTACAAACCTTGGTTTATGTATATAAATAACATACATATTATTTATTATAACATAAAATATATTCAAAGGAGATGAAATCGTTGGGAAAAATGAAATCAGCCCTGGAAATAGCGCTGGAAAAAGCAAAAAAAATCAGCCTAGAGGAGAAGAAGACACCTGATGATATCGAACAAAAAAAATTTATGAAAGCTGCCGCCTTTCTGGGAAATTCATTTCTGCAGGGAAAAGTAGAGAAAAAAGAAGTCAGGGAGAGTATTCTGCGTTATCCGGAGAAATACCGGAAAGCAGCTATTGCTTCGTTTATTGAACAGATTACAGAAGAAATGGATTTAGAAAATACCCCGAAAATACTGCAGGCAATTACTTATATCGAGGAGGACGAATATATTAGAAATGCCTGCCGGGAAACGGAAAAATTATATCATCAATACAGGAAAATGATGAAAGAAAAGCTTTCACAGCTCCAGGAGAGCACTTCAAGATTTCTGCGCAAAAGGTTGGAAAGGGAAGGAATTAAAGGATCCGCCGTTGCCAATTTCAACATAAAAAAAAGGAAGGAATGGAAGGAAGCCTCAGCACAGATTCAAAAAGAGTACAGGGAAATTTTAGAAAGATTTCGATCCTCCCTTTTCAAACAAGAATAAAAAACCCCGGTATCTTATCCTGTAATTGTATTTAATAAAACCAAGAGCTTAACCAAATGTGCGAAATATGCGGAAAAATTTTGCTGTAAAAACCTGTTAAATTGTTAAGCGTACTAAGTGACGTTTTCATCGCTATCCGGGTGATTGCCGATCAGCAGTTCCAGGAACTTTGCCGAAGGCCTCACCCTCCAGAGCCGGTTTTCCATTTTTACCTCCCAGCTTTCATGCACAAGCTCAAGCTCGCTTTCTTCGCCCGACAGGCGTACATTCAAATTAACTAATAACGACTCTCCGGCAGTCCTTACATCTTCACCCGGAGGGCTAACCTTATAAAAAACAGGTTTCATTACCCATGCATCTTTCCAATCCGGGTAGCTCAGGTGATCAAGCTTATGATCCGTAACCTGAAGCGTATATGCCTCTTTCCAATCCTTTTTCTGCAAGGCTTCAAGAAAAAGCTCTACAGCCCGCTGCGGAGTTCTGCCGAGGGAATCCTCCCCGGCTTCCTCCCTTGAGCGGGATAATGAGGAGAAAAGATTATCCGCCTCTTCTGCCGTTTTCAACGATGCAGGCTGATAACGGTTGCTGGCATTCCAGAGCAGGTACTCGTCGATACCCAGTTCCATGGCTGCCTCGATTTGGGCGCGGATTTCTGCAGGGCCATACGGAATGGCTCCAGGAACCCAGGAAGTAGCTGTAAAACTCTGCAGCCAAGGACGAATAATTGCCGGGTCCTTAAGGGCAGCATTGCGTTTAAGGGCATCCGTCAGGGCAAACTCCACCGTTTCGCCCGGGTGAGCATCCGGAACGGAAAAACCGAAGTAGCCCTTGCCATAATGGCTGGGATAAACCATAGGGCAGATATAATCGACATGCGGTGACATCGCCTCCCATGCCTGGCCTATACGGTCGCTGTCTCCCCAGGAAGTAGCGATAACTCCAAAAACATCGGCAGAGAGATAGACATTATAATCCTGTAGCTGTTCTGCAGCATAAACCAGGAAGTCACGGATTACCTCTTCCTTGGGAAGATCCTCGCCCGGATAATAGGCCTCGCGGTCGAGCAGATGTGCGTTTTCGGGAAACCGGATATAGTCGAACTGTATTTCGCGAAATCCCAGCAGGGCAACTTCACGGGCAACGGCAATATTATAATCCCATACCTTTTTTTCATAAGGGTTTATCCAGGCCACACCATTCCGATCTCTCCAGAGGCCGCCTGAATTCTTTTGGATTGACCATTCAGGTTTCAACTCGGCCAGGTAGGGATCTTTGAAAACTACGATGCGGGCAATCGGGTAAATGCCCTTTTCATGAAGCTCGTCCAATATCGCTTTCAAATCCTTAATCGGCGCGGAGAGGTGGGCATCCAGCTCCTCGACAAGCTCAATTTGCGAATTATATGTAATTTTCCCATGGTCGTTTTTCACATCAATAACCACCGCGTTGAGTTCCGTTGTTTCGACCATATTTATCAAATCCCGAAAGCGCGAATGCCCTACCGTATTTCCTGTCAGATATATTCCCCGAGCCTTTACAGGTGGATTCTCCCGCTGCTCAAGGGGCGGCAGCGGAACGTAAAAGGCACCGAGCTCTTCTTTTCGCATTTCCTCAAGCTTCTGTCTCTCTTCCAGGGCCCGCCGTTTTTCTTCCTCCTGCGCCAACTCTTTGGCCAGCTCTTCATCACGGGGATCTGCTTCGGCTCCGTCAACATCCCCGTCAGTATCCATGCTTTCTCCCCCAGCCTGTACTGCGGGAATAGAGCGGTGCTTTCCCTGGTCCATAGAGTACGCCAGGCATCCGGTAAACATTATGGGTAGGACTAACACGATAATTACAAAAAAAATAGTCGAGATGCGGTTTTGGGTCATTGATACCGATGTTTTTTCCCCCTTTATTCTGAATAAAAACATAAAAAATAATCCTCCCCGTCATGTTTTTGCATAAAAAGTAAATTACTGTTAGTATAACTTTAGCTGAATCTTATAAAAATGTCGAACAGCGCAGGGGGGAATGGGGAAAGGAAACAATCATGTTTTCCTTAATAACCTCCTTGTTTTTACATATTTCGAACTTTGTGCCTATTATTGGCTATCACCGATAATAATTTAATAGTCGTTCCCTAGTCTCGCACCGAAGGCGATCAATCTCCTCAAAATTCATGTGGGGTATGTAATAGTGCTCCAGTTCATCATGCAGGGATTTGGCTTTTATCAGGAAAGCAACGGCGCTCTTCAAAGCGCTGCGATAATTCCTGTAGTATTCCTCTTTCTCGGCCTGCAAGCTCAGAGAAAGCGGTATCGCCAGTTCCCCGGTATCTATCACACAGCGTGCCCTGGGGTTATTGTAATAATGCGGCTCCCTGCTCATAATTACCGCCACTTCCAGCTCCGGTATCGCCAGGTGTTCCACTTTCAGGGGATCAAGCCCGCAGTGGTAGGCTTCAATGTAATATCCGCGCAGCCGGGCGGCATCCAGGATCCGTTCAATGACCTTACTCATGCCCGCCCGGCAATCTCCCTGCAAAATATATATGTTTGAATAACCGTCTACCAGCGTATCCAAAAAATTAACCGTACCCTGCGGGGTTATAGCCGAGGCAAAAATACTTCTAACTTTACCGGCCTTATTCAGCGGGGGTTTTTCGGCAAATATCTCTTCCAGCAACTCCAGGCAAAGGCGATTAAGCCGGCCGCCCCGGTCAAGCGCCCCATCGGCGCTGTAGATACTTTCCAATCCCTCCAGGTAGAGCCTTGCCGGAGCTAAATACCTGTAAACATTTTTGAATGTCCTTTTGATCTCCGCGCTGAGCTTAACAATTGCCTCCTTGCTTTCCATGATCCCATTCAGGCTCCAGTGTTCACCCAGGTAAATAATCTCATCAACAGCCCCCGGATATTGGGGATCCACTATATGAGGAAATGTGCCATCCAGAAATGCGGTGCCCATGGCCGGTATTACCAAACCATCGAGAGACTCGCTATCCGAAGCACAGTGGTGATATTCAACATCATACCCCAGATCCTGCATCTCTTTCCCCAATTTACTCATAAAAGTTGACTTGCCTACCCCGGGCCCTCCTTTAATGATAAATACCCTCCTTGCCTCCGACCCAATAATCTGCTCAAAAAAAGAATAAAAACCATATGCAGAATTGGCACCGGGAAAATACCTGCGCAACTTTGCTCTCTCTTGCATGAGATCCCCCTCCCGGAAATATTGCTGGGTAGCATTATCACAGAATGAGCATTCCATGAGGCCCCCTCTTGACTTCCTTCTGCTATGTTGATAAACTCGTTTTAATTTATTTTATGCCGTATGAGACAACATGTGTGTATGTATATTTACCTGCGGGTGAAAGAAAATGGAAGAAAAGCAACATCAATACAGGGGGAAAAAAGAAGTATCTCTAATTGAATTATTTTTTCTCTTTTTTTTCATAGGCTCCTTTACAATAGGTGGGGGGTTTGCAATGCTCCCCCTCGTTAAAAGAGAGATAATTGATAAAAAGCACTGGATGGAAAATGGAGATTTTCTAGATAACCTCGCTCTTGCCCAGTCCCTTCCCGGGCCTGTTATCATTAACATGTCCTTATTAACCGGCTACCGCCTGCGGGGAATTAAAGGGAGCATATCTTCCGTTCTCGGAACAGCTATGCCATCATTCGTTATTATCCTGACTATTGCTCTTTTTTTCTGGCAGTACAGGGATTATTACCTGATTCAGGCGGCTTTCATGGGAATCAGGCCCGCTGTAACCGCACTTATAATCTATACAATTTTTCAACTCGGCAAACGGGTATTTGAAGACTACCGCTCGCTGCTGCTCTTTATGCTGTTTTTAAGCGGACTTATTTTTGTAAATCTCCACCCGATAACTATCATTGTAGTCAGTGCAATTGTAGGTATTTTATGGCCTTTAAATAACAATAGCAAAAAGGAGCAGACGCCTTGAACAATCTCAATATTTATACTGAACTTTTCATTTCTTTTTTTAAAATCGGGTTTTTTGGATTTGGCGGCGGCTACTCCATGCTGGCCCTTCTGGAACGTGAAATTGTCCAAATGCACGGGTGGTTAAGTGTCACAGAGTTTGTAGATATTATCGCGATAGCCGAGATGACCCCCGGAGCGGTTGCCATTAATTCAGCCACTTTTGTGGGTTATCAGATAGCAGGGGTGGCCGGGGCGGCTATATCCACCTTTGGAGTAATCTTCCCTTCGCTTCTGCTGGTTATTCCAGCGGCTAAGCTGGTTACTTTATTTTATCAGAACAAAAACCTTCAGAATGCCCTGAATGGTATCCACCCGGCCGTTATTGCATTAATTGGGCTGGCTGCTTACGTCATCGGGGTAAATTCTATCATCGATATAAAAAGCGCCCTCATCGGTGTAGGGGCATTGTTGCTGCTCACCTTTACCAAAATTCACCCGCTATTGCTCATAGCAGCGGGTGCTGTAGCAGGGTTAATATTCTATTTGTAAATGAAAAGCCAAGCTTACAAAAAAAACCGGTTCTTCCCCCCCAAAAAAAAAGCCGCCCTGCTATATTGAGGCAGCTGAAAATATTTTATAATCCTTTAGTGGATTGCCCGCTAGTGGAGTTTCCCGCGACCCCAGTCATAAAAGCGAACATTGTGTTCCTCATTATCATATTTCCAGGTAATATCAACATAGTAATTAATAAGAAAGTCTTCCTTTATCTTATCCTCAAAAACTCCGATCGGCACCCCATCGCTCCAGTTGGAGTTCTCTATGCTAAGGCTGTACTCCAGTTTTTCCCCCTTTTCAACACTCCCGTAATCAATAACAAAGGAATCATCTATCAGCCCGCAGGTAAGGGGGCTCCTGATAACGATCTGCACATCCTGGGCGGATTTTTCCCCTAAATACTGTATAACGCTATCCGCTTCTATCAATACCTTATCGCCGCTAAACTCAATCTGCGCACTTCTCTCTTCAATACCCCAGACCCCTTCCCAATACTTATCGGGACGTAAATCCGCGGTTACTTCAGTAGCATCAACAACTGTACAACCGGTCGAAAAAATAAAAAGTGATAATACCAGCAGAAGCAGCAAAGGTTTTTGCATGTTTTTTTGCATCTTTTTATCCCCTTTCATGGAAGCATATCATTATATGTTCAACATAAAAGTCCTTTATTCCTCCCTCAATTGACTCCGAGAAAAAAACATGAGTAAAAAGCGCGAATTTCTTAAGAATCGCACTTTTCATTCACCCCTGCTATCCCTGCGAAACAAAATTGTATTATTTGGCTCAATCTTTTAGGGCGCTGAGGATTGAACGCAACCTTTCTCGATAACCGGCATTTTCTATGATTGTTCCCGTTACTACCATATCCGCGCCTGCCTGCCTTACGCGGCGTGCATCTACCGCAGTGCGAATTCCTCCCCCAACAATCAGGGGTATAGACAATTCCTTCTTAACCGAACGGATCATGCCTGCTGGAATGGGTTGAGCTGCGCTTAATCCTGAATCGAAATATATATATTTCATCCCGAATAGCTCGGCTGTTACAGCATAGCTTGCCGCAAGCCAGTAGTTATCCCGGGAGACAAGCTCCAGATTAGCGGCATTTCCTACTTTCATACCTGGTTCCACCGCTACATAGCCTACAGGAATAGTCTCCATTTCCATTCTTTTTAAAATTATTGAAGCCTGCGCCTGCCCACCGCATAAATAATTGGGATTTTTTGAGTTAAGAAGGCTGCCAAAGAACAGGGCATCGAAAGAAAAACAGAGCGCTTCAGCTCCTGATGGAGAATAAACCAAGGGTATGGAAATCTTTTCCTTAATGGACCGGGAAGTTTTCAGGAGATTTCGTTGAGAAAGACCGCTAAGGCCTGCAATCAGGATAAGGTCGCTTCCAAGTTCCTGAGCTGTAAGGGCCAGCCTAACCGCCGCTTCAGGCGATTGTTTCATAGGATCAATCATAGTAATATGAACGGTACCTCTTTTGACCTTTTCTTTTAAATATTGGTTTACACTCATAATCAACCTTCTCCGGTTTTTTTGTCAGTCCTCTCTTTATATTATTATAATAAACTTTGGGATATTTGACAACTGCCAAGATTTCCCGAATTATTGCCTGAATGTTTGGTTCCCTTATTTTTTTCTGAAAAACGTTAGAAGAAAACGAAAAAGCTGACATAATACCCTGTCAGCTTTAGATATCTCAACTGGGGTCTCCCTGAGTAATTAACGCTTAGAAAATTGCGGTGCACGGCGAGCTTTTTTCAAGCCATATTTTTTTCGCTCTTTCATTCTGGGATCCCTTGTGAGGAACCCTTCCCTTTTTAAAACAGGGCGGTATTCATCATCTGCTTCTAAAAGGGCTCTAGCAATACCATGCCTGAGAGCACCGGCTTGCCCCGTAAAACCACCGCCTTCTACCTTGGCCAGAACATCAAATTTCTGTAGGGTTCCCGTCCTTTCCAGGGGACGACGAACCTCTGCTTTTAATGTATCCATTCCAAAATATGCATCAAGATCTTTATTATTAATAATTATCTTACCCCCGCCGGGGACTAAACGCACTCTTGCGACAGACTTTTTTCTGCGTCCTGTACCATAATATTGAACCTGGGTCATTCTTTACACCCCCTTTAAACTGAAAGTATAGGCATATTAAGTTGGTCTCGGATTTACTTCCTAGAAAACCAAAAAGCGCTCCCTAACGCTCTGCCACCCTCTTGGGCACAAAAACCCATTCAGCAGGTTGCTGTGCCTGATGCCGGTGATCGGCACCGCGATAAACTTTAAGCTTTTTCAACATGGCCCTCCCCAAACGGTTTGCAGGAAGCATTCTTTTCACCGCCAGATAAAAAAGCCTTTCCGGGTTTTTGGCGAGAAAATGATCGTAGCGTATTTTTTTAATACCGCCCGGGTAACCTGAATGCCTGTAATAATATTTTCTCTGGGCCTTTTTTCCTGTCAACAAAATCTTGTCCACGTTAATAACTATGACATGGTCACCTACATCCAGATGGGGAGTATAAATGGTTTTATGCTTGCCTCTTAAAATTCTGGCTACTTCACTGGCCAACCTTCCCAGGGGTAAACCTGCAGCATCTATAACATACCACTTGCGTTCAATATCCTTTTCTGTTGCCATATAAGTGCGCATAATTTGCCTGTTCCGCTTTCAATCAAAATCTCTTTGCCGGAACAGGACTGCACACCTCCTTTCTCCGCCTGTAATACACAAATATCCTTTTTAGTATTCATCATAAATATCAGGAAAATACAGGAACATTGCCCGTTCCATGTGCCACAAGGCTTATTTTAATATAAGAATCTACCGCCGTCAACCCTGCTGCTCATACCAAAGTTAATGAAGGTTTATTTAAAAACTGCTTTTAATATCTCAAGACTTATCCTTTCAATTCAACTTGACAGAGGGCACGCACCTTGTAAAAGCAACAAGTTTTATTAGATTATAGTATTTGTATGATGATAAAAAACCTTCTCCAGACAAAGTCCTTGGGCCGGAGCGGTTTTACCCGCATCCTGCCGCTCACCGCTTTTCAATATTTGCCGCATGTTTTCCGGGTTTCTTTTTTTAAGACCCACCTCAACCAGGGTACCTGAAATATTGCGCACCATCTTATAAAGAAAACCGTCTCCCTTAAACCAAAACTTAACAAGTGGCCCATCTTGTCTTATCTCGAGGTTAAATATTTCCCGTTCTGTGGTTTTAACACTGCTTCCGGAAGCCTGAAAAGCCTTAAAATCGTGCTTCCCTAAAAGAAATGAGGCAGCCAGCTTCATTTCTTCAACATGCAGCCGTTCGGCAATATGCCAGGTATAAAATCTTAAAAACACATCGGGGAACCTACCGTTATAAATAGTATAAGAGTAAGTTTTTGCACAGGCGTCTCGCCTGGCGTGAAAACTATTATCGACCTTCTCGGCTTTAAAAACAACAATATCCCTTGGAAGGACGCTGTTTAATGCCAGCGGAAGCACTTCTGGTGAAATATAGTCGGGAGCAAAAAAATTTGCTGCCTGCCCCCTGGCATGCGCGCCGGCATCTGTCCTGCCGGCAACCACCACTCTGGTCTTTTTGCCATAGATCTTTTCCAAACTCCTCTCCAGTACCTCTTGCACCGTCAGCGCATTTTCTTGAACCTGGAACCCGTGATAAGAGGTCCCGTCATAAGAAAAGATGATCTTGTAATTCTGCAATAAAACCACCTGTTTCAAACTCTGCCGAGCAAGATAACCAGCATCATACCAAAGGAGGTAAATAATCCGAAATAATCCAGCGGCTTTGTGTGCAATTCACGCATTTTAGTACGGCCTTTCCCTCCCTGGTAACAGCGGGCTTCCATTGCAATGGCCAACTCATCCGCGCGGCGAAATGCGCTGACAAAAAGCGGCACCAGCAACGGTACCAGGTTCCGGGCACGTCGGAATATATTTCCCGTTTCAAAATCTGCACCGCGGGCTATCTGAGCTTTGCGGATCTTATCGCTTTCCTCCATCAGCGTGGGAATAAATCTCAACGCTATCGTCATCATCATAGCAATCTCATGCCCGGGTATGCCCAGTCGGCGAAATGGCCGCAGCATAAATTCAATGCCGTCAGCAAAGGAAATCGGCGATGTCGTCAGTGTAATCAGCAGCGTTGTAACTACCAGCAAAATAAGCCTTAAAGTCATAAACGTGCCCATGTAAATCCCGGCTTCTTCTACTGATAAAGGACCAAGACGCCAGTAAACCTTCCCCCCTTTGGTAAAAAGAAAATGGAGTATCAGGGTAAATAAGATTATATATAATACCGGCCTCAATCCGCGCAGAAAATACCGCCAGGGGAGCTTAGCAATTAAAAAAATAATAAAAATAAATGCGCCGAAAAGAATAAAACCCCAGAAAGTTCTTACCAGAAACAGTGTTACGATGAGTACCAGCAAACATAAAAGCTTTATTCTCGGGTCAAGCTTGTGTAAAAGAGAATCTCCCGGAAGGTAGTGGCCAAGAGTTATAGCCCGCATGGTCAGCCCCTCCTGTAGTGCTCCAGTATTTCCCTACCCACCTCCTCGACGGAAAAAAGGTCGGTACGAATGTTTTTCCCGGAATTCCTTAATTTCTGTAAAAGTTCCGACAAAACTGGGAGTTCCAGCCCAATCTCCTTGATTGTCTTTGCAGAATTAAATACTTCTGCGGGTCTGCCCTGTAATACCAGCCTGCCGGCGGAAAAAACAAAAAGCCTGTCGGCAAGGCGTGACACCTCGTCCATATTATGGGTTACCATGATAACTGTAATATTTTCTTCCCTGTGCAACTTTTCTATCTGCTTCAGCAGATGTCGCCGTCCGGAAGGATCCATCCCTGCGGTAGGCTCATCCAGTATAATAACTTCGGGTTTCATTGCCAGTATCCCCGCCATGGCAACCCTTCTTTTTTCTCCTCCGCTAAGACTAAACGGGGAACGGTCTTTATAGCTTTTATAATCTAACCCCATCAATTTCAGCGCATAGCAAACGCGTTCCTTCACGTCTTTTTCACTAAGCCCGAGATTGCGCGGCCCAAAAGCTACATCTTTATATACCGTTTCCTCAAAAAGCTGGTGTTCCGGGTACTGGAAAAGCAGTGCAACGCGGGAACGAATGGCACGCATGCTTATCTTGCCGGACCATATATTTTCCCCCCCCAGGAGAACGTCCCCTGAAGTTGGCTTGAGAAGACCGTTAAAATGTTGTACCAGCGTGGACTTTCCGGAACCTGTTTCCCCGATAATACCGATAAATTCCCCTTTTTCAACTTTCAAGGATACATCTTTTAAAGCTGTTACCTGAAAGGGAGTACCGGCCATGTAGATATGGGATAGATTTTTTACTTCTAACATAAAATATTCACCAGATCATTGAGATTCAAGATATTTGCAGGTATATCAAGACCCTCCGAACGGAGCATGCGAATCAGCCTCGGCAGAACGGGAATTTCCAGTCCCAGTTGATTAAGATCCGTTTCTCCGTTAAATAATTCCTCCGGTTTAGCGCTTTGGACAATCTTCCCTCTATCCATAACAAAAATCCTGTCCGCTTCCAGCGTTTCTTCCATAAAATGAGTAATATGAACTACAGTAATCCCTTCCCGGCGATTCATTTTTTTAACAGTATCCAGGACTTCACGGCGCCCGCGCGGATCCAGCATGGCTGTTGGTTCATCTAGCACCAGACAGTGAGGACGCATGGCAATAATACCAGCAATAGCAAGCCTTTGCTTCTGGCCACCGGAAAGCAAGTAAGGGGCATGATTCCTGAAAGAAGAAAGGCCAACCCTCTCTAAGGCCTCAGAAACCCGCCGTTTAATCAAGGAAGAGGGGATGCCAAGGTTTTCCAAACCGAAGGCCACATCCTCTTCTACTGTAGTGGCTACAATCTGATTATCAGGGTTCTGAAAAACCATACCCACTCTCCTGCGGATTTCCCAGCGATGTTCATCCCTGCTTGTAAGGAGTCCATCAACCCATACTTCCCCTGCTGTAGGCAGTAAAATAGCATTTAACAGCCGTGCCAGGGTAGATTTTCCCGAACCGTTAGAGCCAATTAAGGCGATATATTCACCTTTTTCGATTGTTAAGGAAATATCGTCCAGTGCCCTCAGAGAAGCTTCACCATTTAAAAAATAATCAAAGGAAACGTTTTTTAATTCTAAAATATTACTCACACAAACGCCCCCCCCCGCGGACGGGTATATGGCCGTGCAGGCCATTTTTTAGGCCGGGGGACACGCCTCTACAGAGGAATGTCCCCTATGCCCAAAGATAGCTGAGCCATAGAGCTTTCCACAAGGGACCTAACCCCGTCTGTACGCTGGTAACCTTGTTCATCTTTCAACCATTTCCAGGACAACCATTGGGGCAGCGTCCCCCCTGCGGTAACCTTTTTTAATGATTCTCGTATAGCCCCCAACCCTGCCTTCATAACGTGGCCCAATTTTTTCAAAAAGTTTGGTAACAGCATTCTCATCTAGCATGTAAGCCAGCGCCTGCCTGCGGGCATGGAGATCTCCTTTTTTGGCAAGGGTTATCATCCTTTCGGCAAGGCGGCTAATCTCTTTCGCCCTGGCTTCAGTAGTTTCGATACGTTCAGCAATGATAAAGGACGTAACGAGATTGCGTAAAAGAGCTCTCCTGGGGCCTATCTTTCTTCCAAATTTACGATGACTCATAGCGAACCCGGATTTTTCTTAAATTTATAAGCAAAATACCGGGAATCTACCCCCCTTTACCCAATAGTACCCGGGCTTCTATTTATTCCGATTCTTTCCTAAGGCTAAGACCGAGTTCACGGAGTTTGTTCTGTACCTCTTCCAAGGATTTCTTGCCCAGGTTTCGTACTTTCATCATCTCTTCTTCCGATTTGCGGATCAATTCTTCTACCGTATTAATGCCCGCTCTCTTCAAACAATTGTACGAGCGAACAGAAAGATCCATTTCCTCGACAGTCATCTCCAAAACTTTTTCTTTATTATCTTCATCTTCCTCGCTTGTAATTTCTACTTCGTCAACCTTCTCCGTCAGGTTTACAAAGAGGTTTAAATGTTTGCTGAGTATCTTAGCTCCCAAGCTGATAGCTTCATCCGCACGGATGCTGCCATCGGTCCAAACCTCCAGCGTTAACCTGTCATAGTCTGTTATTTGACCTACCCGTGTATCTTCCACAAAATAGTTTACCTTTTTAATCGGGGTAAAGATGGAATCCAGCGGTATTACCCCAATAGGTTGATTGGGAATTTTATTGCGTTCAGCCGGAATATATCCCCGCCCGGGGCTGGCGGTAATCTCCATATAGAGCTTCCCGCCTTCTTCCAGTGTACAGATAACCAGATCGGGATTTAAAATTTCAACTTCTGCCGGCGCTTGTATGTCGCCGGCGGTAACCTCCCCCTCACCCTCGACATCTAAAATAAGCACCTGTGGCTCGGAAGAATGAATTTTTAGCCTCAGTGATTTCAAATTCAAAAGAATTTCCGGAGTATCTTCAACCACATGGGGAATTGTAGAGAATTCGTGCAGAACCCCTTCAATTTTTACACTTGTCACCGCTGCCCCGGGTAACGATGACAATAATATGCGGCGCAGCGAATTGCCGAGGGTAATACCGTATCCCCGCTCCAGGGGTTCTACTACAAAACGACCGTGCTGCTCTCCGTCCTTGTTTACCCATTCAATCTTGGGCTTTTCGATTTCAATCACCAAATATTTCCCTCCTACCTTATTAAGAGAATTTTTAACGAGAATAAAGCTCTACAATAAGGTGTTCGGCTATTGGAACGTCTAATTCTTCCCTTGAAGGCAATCTTAGTACTGTACCGCTCATATTTTCCCGATCCACCTCCAGCCACTCTACAGTTCCCTGGGCTTCTCCCCATTCAGCCATTTCTTTAAAAAAGGAATTGTTTCTGCTTTTTTCACGGACGGCAATAACATCTCCGGGCTTGGTTAGATATGATGGTATATCCACCTTACGACCGTTGACGGAATAATGTCCATGGCGTATAAGCTGGCGGGCATCTGTGCGGGAGCGGGCCAGCCCCATACGGTAAACCATATTGTCCAGTCTGCTTTCAAGTATTTGCAACAGCGTTTCGCCTGTTACTCCTTTACGTCTATCCGCCTCTTTAAAATAACGCCTGAATTGTTTTTCAAGAACACCATAAATGCGGCGAGCTTTTTGTTTTTCACGTAACTGCAGACCATATTCGGAAATTTTTTGTCTTCCTTGTCCGTGCGCACCGGGGGGATATCCTTTGCGAACAAACGCACATTTTTCGCTGTAGCACCTATCTCCCTTCAGATACAACTTGGTGCCTTCTCGGCGGCACAGTCTGCAGGATGCTTCTTTATACCTGGCCATATATTTTCCAACACCTCCCTGTTAATATGCTCTTTATACCCGGCGCCTCTTGGGTGGACGGCATCCGTTGTGGGGAATGGGGGTAACATCTTTAATTAGGTTAACCTCCAGGCCGGTAGCCTGTAGGGAACGAATAGCTGCTTCACGGCCAGCACCGGGGCCTTTAACAAAAACTTCAACTTGCCTCATTCCATGTTCCATTGCAGTACGAGCTGCGGCCTCAGCTGCAAGTTGTGCTGCAAAGGGTGTGGATTTACGCGAACCTTTGAATCCTACTGTCCCGGCGCTTGCCCAGGCAATATTATTTCCCTGAAGATCCGTTATGGTAATAATAGTGTTATTAAAGCTGGATTTTATATGAGCAGCGCCGTGCTCAATATTTTTACGCTCCCGGCGCCGAGGCCGGGTAGTGGTTCTCCTTTTGGCCATCTCTTTTCTCCCTCCTTAACTTGCGCTTTATTTTTTCCTGCGAACACCAACTGTCTTCTTGGGACCCTTGCGTGTCCTGGAATTGTTCTTTGTGTTCTGCCCCCTTACGGGGAGGCCGCGACGATGCCGAATCCCACGGTAGGAGCTAATCTCTATTAGGCGCTTAATATTCATGGCAACTTCGCGCCGCAGATCGCCCTCCACCTTATAGTTCTTATCTATATATTCCCTTAACCTGTTAATCTCATCTTCTGTCAAGTTCCTAACCCTGGTGTCGGGATTTATTTTAGTATATCTTAAAGCTTCCTGGGCTCTTTTTCGCCCCACGCCATAGATATAGGTTAAAGCAATTTCCACTCTTTTGTCTCGCGGTATATCCACTCCGGCAATCCTGGCCAAAGCTTCTTGCACCTCCTCTTTTAAAAAGGTTAAACGTAAATATAATACCCTATTTGAAGGGAAACTATACACGGGCAACTGTAGAAAGTCTGCTTTAGCATTAATAGCATTTCAAATATTGTGCTGATGACATATCAAACCTGTAAGGTCAGCCCCTATCCCTGCCGCTGCTTATGCTTTGGGTTCTCGCAGATAACCATTACTTTCCCTTTACGGCGTATTACTTTGCATTTTTCACAAATTGGCTTCACCGATGGGCGCACTTTCATATTGCTTCAGCCCCCTTTGATTTTACTTATAATTACTTATAACGATAAGTGATACGTCCCCTGGTCAGGTCATAAGGAGATAACTCCACCAGTACACGGTCCCCGGCAAGAATGCGAATAAAATTCATCCGAATTTTACCCGAAACATGAGCCAGTATTGTAACCCCGTTTTTTAATTCGACTCTGAACATGGCGTTGGGTAGAGGCTCAACCACTGTGCCCTCTACCTCAATAACATCCTTTTTCTTGGACATACCCCGGCATACCTCCTTTCTCTAACATCCCTCGGATGAAGAAGTCCGGAGACAACAGGGGTAGTTTTGCCCTCTTTCAGTGGAAATTATCATGTTAAGTGCATCCCTTACTGTATTATCGCTTAAATTTCCCTGCCGGATCCTCTCCTTTATCTCAGGGATAACACAGCGGTAAGGCTGCAGGTGCTTTATATTTTTTTTCTTTGGCTTTTGAACTGTATGGTTGCGCCCATTTGCCAGCAGTACCCTATTACCTTTAAAACCTAGAATAAGATAAAGTGTGCCTTTATCCCTTCCCGCCAATGATTTTACCACCTGCCCTGATTCCATATCCATTTATTAATTACCTCCCCGAAAAAGAGGTCAGGATTTTCGGACCATCCTCTAAAATAGCCACGCTGTGCTCAAAATGAGCTGAAAGGCTCCTGTCTCTGGTTACTACTGTCCACTGATCGCCCAGCGTTTCCACTTCCCAGGTGCCCGCACTAACCATCGGCTCGATAGCCAACACCATCCCCGGCTCGAGCAAGGGACCTTTCCCCGGCATACCAAAATTTGGCACCTGGGGCTCCTCATGCAACCTGCTTCCAATTCCATGCCCGACATAGCTGCGGATAACAGAAAAACCCTGTGATTCAACATACGACTGAACAGCATAAGAAATATCATACAGGCGATTCCCGGGAATAGCTTTCTTAATAGCCCGATTTAAGCTTTCACGCGTTACTTCAATCAACTGTGCTGCTGAAGACGACACTTTCCCCACTGGAAACGTGGCCGCCGCGTCACCGTAGTAGCCTTTATAATGGACTCCTACATCTATGCTGACGATATCTCCGTTTTTAAGCCGCCTGAGACCGGGAATGCCGTGAACCAACTCTTCATTGACCGAAACGCAAATGCTTGCCGGAAAACCGTTATAACCGAGAAAGGCCGGCTCAGCATTATTTTTTCTAATACAGCGCACGGCAAGGATGTCAAGTTGGGCGGTGGTTATTCCCGGTTTGACCGCTTGGGAGAGCTCATACAGAACTTCCCCCACAATACGCCCCGCCTGGCGCATCAGCTCTATTTCCTGGAGTGACTTGAGAACAATCAATATAATTCTCTCCTTATTTCATAAAGCCCTGATAGTTACGCATGAGCATATGACTTTCGATTTGTCTCATCGTCTCCAGCGCTACGCCGACAATAATAATCAACCCGGTGCCGCTAAAAATCAAGTTTAACCTGGATACACCCTGTAATATAATCGGCAGGACACAAATAAAAGCCAGAGAAACAGCTCCAACCAGGGTCAACTTGTTTGAAATCCTGCCCAAATACTCTGCAGTCGGCCGCCCAGGTCGCAGTCCGGGAATAAAGCCTCCGTATTTCTTAATATCTCCCGCCACCCTCATTGGATCAAATTGAATTGCCGTATAAAAGAAAGTAAATAGTATTATAAAAACCGCATACAGAATTGTATTGAGCATCGTCCCCCAGCTTAATGCCTCAGCGATACTCTGGGTAATTGGATGGTTAATAAACATAGCAAGCGTTGCCGGAAACATTAAAATCGCCGAAGCAAAGATAACGGGAATCACTCCTGCCTGATTGACTTTTAGGGGAATGTGCGTGCTCTGCCCGCCGTACATCCGTCTTCCTACTACTCTTTTGGCATACTGGACAGGAATACGTCTTCTACCGACATCCAGAGCAATAATACCCACAATAAGGCCAAGCATAACCAGAATTACGGGGAAAAGCACTAATAAGCGCGTTTCGCCCAACCGTATCAATTCGATAATCTGCCCTGCTCCGGCAGGAAAACCGGCAATAATCCCGGCAAAGATAAGCAGTGATATACCGTTACCGATACCTTTTTCTGTAATCAACTCACCCAGCCACATTAAAAAAGCGGTGCCGGCAGTTAAGGAAATAATAATCACTAAATACGAAGAGGTGCTGCGTTCGGTTATGGCAGGCTGAATTAGACTAAAGGTCATTCCGGTTGCCTGCAGCAAAGCCAAACCCACGGTCCCGTAGCGAATAACCTGGATCATTTTTTTTCGCCCTTCAACCCCTTCTTCACTCCACTCCTTAAATTTTGGAATAACCACCGTCAGGAGCTGAACAATGATGGAGGCATTAATATAGGGCATAATACCCATGGCAAAAATAGTAAAGTTGCTCAGCGCACCGCCTGAGATTACGTTATAAAGACCAAAGAGGTTATCTCCTTGAAAAAAATCCGCCAGCTTTCCCGGATCGATACCCGGGATAGGCACATGAGCGCCGACACGAAAAACAACCAGCATGAGCAGCGTAAAAATGATCCTCCTGCGCAATTCCCCTATTTTCCACGCATTGCGGACAGCTTCTAACATATTATATCACCTCAACCTGCCCGCCGGCCGTTTCAATTTTTTCCCTGGCCTGCGCGCTAAAGCTATGGGCTTTTACAATCAGCTTTTTTCCCAACTCACCTTTTCCGAGGATCTTAACCCCGGATTTTAAGGATTTAATCATGCCGGTATCTTTCATGAGCTGCGGTGTAACTACCGTACCAGTTTCAAAACGGTTCAAAGCTTCAACATTTACCTCAAACCATTCTTTTTTAAACCTATTCTTAAAACCTCGCTTGGGCAGGCGCTGGAATAACGGCATCTGTCCTCCCTCGAATCCCCGCCGAACGCCTCCTCCTGAGCGCGCCTTTTGCCCTTTCTGCCCTCGACCGGAAGTTTTCCCTTTGCCGGAACCAATTCCGCGACCGACCCTTGTAGCAGAAATTCGTGAACCTGGAGATGGTTTTAAATCGTGCAAACGCATCTTTAAACACCTCCTTCAAAAACTGATGAAAACACCACCTGCGTTTTGCATGAATAAATCAGGTATCCAGAAGCTAACAGCAGCCAAACATTAATGTCTAAGAAACGCTCGGCCGGCGTAGCATTAATTTCTTACGATTTTTCACATTCTAACTGCCGTCTCCTTTACCATCATTGGTCTAGATTTCTTCCACGGATATTAAATGTCTTACGCGATCAACCATGCCCCTGATCTGGGGAGTATTGTTGTGCTCAACAGTATGGTTCATTCGCTTCAGACCCAGGGCTTTTATGGTCAAGCGTTGAGACGGCTTGCAACCCAAAGGGCTTCTTATAAGTTTGATTCTTATCTTATTCACGCTTAACTCCCCCTATGCTTTAAGCTCTTCTACCTGCTTGCCGCGTACTTTGGCGACTTCTTCCAACGTTTTTAAGGATTTCAACCCTTCCATTGTAGCATTAACCATATTCAAGGCATTAGAAGAACCAAGGCTTTTCGTTAGAATATCTTTTATTCCCGCTAGTTCCAAAACAGCTCTTACCGGCCCCCCGGCAATAACGCCGGTACCTTCGGAAGCCGGTTTCAATAGCACTTTACCCGCACCAAAAATTCCTGTTACAGAATGGGGGATTGTGGTCCCTGACATAGGAACGGAAATCATGTTCTTTTTGGCATCTTCTACCCCTTTGCGTATCGCCTCGGGAACTTCACCGGCTTTACCCAATCCGGCTCCCACAGTCCCGTTTTCATCCCCAACCACTACTAATGCGCTAAAGCTAAACCTGCGGCCGCCTTTAACCACCTTGGCTACCCTGTTTATTTTTACAACTCTTTCAGTAACCTCACCCTTGGGCTCGACCCTGGCCAATACCGTACCCTCCTTTCACTTCTTCTGCTAAAACTTAAGTCCCTGGCTTCTCGCTCCTTCTGCCAGGGATTTGATTCTACCATGATAAAGGAATCCTCCCCGGTCGAATACTACCTTATTTATACCTTTTTCAACTGCTCTTTTTCCGAGAAGCTCACCTACCATACGGGCAGCCTCTTTCTTTTCCTTGTTAACAATCTCCTCTCTGAGCGAAGGATCCATTGTGGATGCAAAAATCAGAGTGCGCCCGCTGGAATCATCAATAATCTGGGCGTATATATGCTTCAGGCTGCGGTAGACATTCAGCCTCGGGCTCTCCGGAGTTCCGCTAATCTTTTTTCTTACCCGTAGATGGCGCCGCTTCCTGGCTTTTCTCTTTTCAATTATTCGTGCCACTATTATATTCACCCCTTTACAGATTCCCGCCTTGTTTACTTGCCGGCTTTACCTACTTTGCGTCTGATGTATTCTCCTTCGTATTTGATACCCTTACCTTTATATGGTTCAGGAGGACGAATACTACGAATCCTGGCAGCGGTATCGCCAACAGTTTCTTTGTCGATTCCGCTTACGGAAATTTTAGTTGGTGCCGGGACTTCAATTTCAATACCTTCTTCCGGCTCAATTTGTACAGGCTGGGAATATCCCACGTTTATTACTAAATTTTTTCCCTGCTTTGCAGCACGGTATCCTACACCAACCAGCTCCAATTTTCTGGAAAAACCTTTGGTTACACCTTCTATCATATTGGCTAACAGAGATCTCCCCAGCCCGTGCATAGCACGGTGTTCCTTCTTATCCGACGGTCGCAAAACAGAGATATAACCTTCTTCAAGCTTAATTTGCAAGCAGCGAGGAAGCTGTTTGGTTAACTGCCCCTTTGGCCCTTTAACGGTCACTAAATTTCCGTCTTCTACCTTTACTTCCACGTTTTCCGGTTTAATAATGGGTTTTCTCCCAATACGCGACAATATTGTCACCTCCTACCATACATAGCAAATCACTTCGCCGCCAAGGCCAGCTTTACGGGCTTCCTGGTCGGTCATCAAGCCCTGAGAGGTAGAAATTATGGCAACCCCCAGCCCGCCCAGAACCCTGGGCAGCTCATCTTTTTTAACATAAACCCTTAAACCGGGCTTGCTGATGCGCTTGAGGCCAGTAATGGCACCTACTGCTTTCGGTTTCATATAAATTTTTAAAATCCCCTGTTTCCCGTCATCAAGATATTCAAAATCCTTAATATAACCTTCCCTTTTTAAAATTGCAGCGATAGACTTTTTCATCTTGGATGAAGGTACTTCAACATATCCATGACCTGATAATAAAATATTACGGATTCTCGTCAACAAATCTGCAATAGGATCAGTCATCATCTCAGAAACTAACCTCCTTTCTACCCACAGCTACCAGCTGGCCTTTTTAACACCGGGGATAATTCCCTGGTGAACCAATTTTCGGAAGCATAAGCGACACATCCCAAACTTACGGAGGTAAGCTCTCGGGCGGCCACATATCTGGCAGCGGTTGTAACGACGGACTTCAAACTTGGGATCTCTTTTCGCTTTTGCAATTAATGACTTTTTGGCCACAAATAATCCTGGTTTCCCTTTTCCTAACCAGGCTGCACCTCCTTTCGGCCCAAATAATTAAGAGATAGCTCATGCCGCTTTAAACGGCATTCCTAACTTTTTAAGCAGTTCTCTTGCCTCTTCATCGGTTTTTGCGGTTGTCACAATAATTATATCCATACCCAGTATCTTTTCTACATCATCATAGTTAATCTCCGGAAAGATTATTTGTTCCTTTAAACCAAGGGCATAATTGCCGCGACCATCAAATGATTTTGGAGAAACACCTCGAAAGTCTCGAACCCTAGGAAGAGCAACATTGATCAGCTTGTTGACAAAGTCGTACATTTTTTCTCCCCGCAGGGTAACTTTACAACCGATTGACATCCCTTCCCTTAGCTTAAAACTGGCTACCGATTTTTTCGCCCTGGTTATCACAGGCTTCTGCCCAGCAATCAGAGAAAGCTCCTTCACAGCTGATTCCAGCAGTTTAGGGTTATCCTTCCCTTCACCAATACCCATATTAATGACTACTTTTTCCAGTTGTGGGGCCTCGAGAATATTTTTATAAGCAAATTGTTCTACTAAGGCAGGACGTACTTCTGTGAGATATTTTTCCTTCAAAGTGGACACTCTTTCCACCTCCTTAAAACCTTACCCGCAAATCAGGAGCGATTTGTTTTCATAAAAATCAGGTGCTCAGAACTCAAAAATTACGGATTATTTTGTTTCCATATCTACAAACCCGCTATTTCCTTCTTTTGAACCCTGGTTCGTGCCCCCAAGCAGGCTACTTGTCAATCAGCTCCCCACACTTTTTGCAACCTCTCACCCGTTTCCCGTCGGCAAGACTTTGCCGAAAAATGCGGGTGGGCTGCTGGCAGGATGGGCAAATGAGCATTACATTGCTCGCATCGATAGGAGCCTCCATTTCCCTGATACCGCCCTGAGGAATTTTTTGTGTAGGTTTGGCATGTTTTTTAATAATATTAACCCCTTCTACTAACACCTTTTTTTTTCGGGGAACCGTGCTCAATACTTTGCCTTTTTTCCCTTTATCTTTACCGGAAAGAACCTGGATTTTGTCACCCTTGCGTATATGCATCTTTGCCACAGACACAATACACCCCCTTCTATCCCATGAGAAACAGTGTTCATTATAATACTTCCGGAGCCAGGGAAATGATTCTCATAAAATCCTTTTCTCTAAGTTCTCTGGCAACCGGCCCAAAAATCCGCGTTCCCCTGGGAGCTTTCTGCTCGTTAATAATTACAGCAGCATTTTCATCAAATCTTATAAAAGTCCCATCTTTACGCCGATATCCTTTTTTAGAGCGAACAATAACTGCCCGAACCACATCACCTTTTTTAACAACACCGCCCGGGTTTGCCTCCTTTACAGAGGCTACAATAATATCCCCCACGCTGGCAGCCTTTCTTTTAGAGCCGCCCAGGACACGGATGCATGATATTCTACGGGCACCGGTATTATCGGCAACGTTGAGAATTGTCGAACTCTGAATCATAACTGCCCCTCCTTATCGCCGGGTCTACAACTGTGATTTCTCAATGATTTCAACTAAACGCCATCTCTTTTGTTTGCTCAGGGGTCTCGTCTCCATTATCCTGACCTTGTCTCCAATTCTACATTCGTTGGCCTCGTCGTGGACCTTAAAATTATTGGTTTTCCTGATTATTTTACCGTATAAAGGATGGCGTGTACTCCTTTCGACAGCCACCACAATAGTTTTATCCATTTTGTTACTTACAACTATGCCTGTTCTAGTTTTACGACTACCCCTTTCCAATCCGCCGCCTCCTTTCGGGGTACTCATCTACGGCTGCAGCCAATTCCCGCTCACGCATAACCGTTTTTATCCGAGCGATAGATTTGCGCACCTCTTTGAGCCTCATTGTATTCTCCAGCTGACCCGTGGCCATTTGAAATCGCAGATTAAAAAGCTCGTCTTTTAGCTCCCGGATTTTCTCCTGAAGCTCCTTATCTGAAAGCTCACGAATTTCGCTCCCCTTCATGGGCTTCACCACCTATTTCTTCTCTTTTAACAAATTTGCATTTCATGGGTAATTTTTGTGCCGCCAGACGCATAGCCTCCCGTGCCGTTTCCTCAGGAACGCCTGCGATTTCAAACATAATGCGCCCCGGCTTTACTACGGCAACCCAGTATTCCGGTGAACCCTTTCCTTTTCCCATACGGGTCTCGGCAGGTTTTGCAGTAACAGGCTTATGCGGGAATATTTTAATCCAAATTTTACCGCCCCTTTTGACATACCTGGTCATCGCTATCCTGGCTGCTTCTATCTGCTGGCTGGTTACCCATTTAGGCTCCAGCGCCTGCAAGCCGTATTCTCCAAAATCTATTTCCGTACCTCCCTTGGATACGCCCTTCATCCGACCGCGCTGGTGGCGGCGAAATTTAACCTTTTTCGGCATCAACATCTTTCTTTTGCACCCCCTCCGCCTCTTCTTTTTTCTTGGCTTCGGGAAGGATCTCGCCTTTATAAATCAGCACTTTAATCCCGATACGTCCATAGGTGGTATGCGCTTCAACGGCACCATAATCAATATCGGCGCGCAATGTTTGTTGGGGAACCGTACCCTCGTGGTAACTTTCTGTGCGGGCCATCTCCGCCCCGCCCAGCCTTCCTTTACATATTACTTTAATCCCTTTTGCGCCTGCACGCATGGTTCTGAAAATAGCCTGTTTCATCGCTCGCCTGAAAGCAATTCTCTTAGCAAGCTGCTGAGCAATGTTTTCCGCCACCAGATAAGCGTCCAGTTCCGGGTTCTTAATCTCAATTATATTGACATGCACTTTTTTTTGAGTGATCTTTTCCAGGTTGCGGCGCAGCTGATCCACCCCTGCTCCACCTTTGCCGATAACCATACCCGGTTTGGCTGTATGAACATTTATCCGCACATTGTTGGCAGCGCGGTCTATTTCTATACGCGAAACACCTGCACCTTCCAATTGTTTCCTGATAAAATTGCGAACCTGTAAATCTTCATGAAGCAGTTTCGTATAGTCCTTTTCGGCATACCAGCGGGCATCCCAATCCCTGATAATACCAACCCGGAAACCAATAGGACTAACTTTTTGTCCCAACTTTTTAATCCCCCTCTCTTTCCCGTAGTATAACAGTTATATGACTGGTCCTTTTACGAATACGTGTTGCCCTTCCCAAAGCCCGTGGAATAAATCTTTTTAAGGTTGGCCCTTCATCAACATAAGCTTTATAAACGTAAAGATCATCCTTGTTCATTTCATAATTATGCTCTGCATTTGCTGCTGCTGATTGAAGCAGCTTCTCAATAATCCCAGAAGCTCTTTTCGGTATAAAACGCAGCATGGACAAAGCCTCATCGAGATTTTTTTCCCTGATCAAATCCATAACGATCCTGGCTTTACGGGGGGCTATTCTGACAAATTTAGCCTGTGCTTTCGCTTCCATATAATAATATCCTCCCTTACAACTCTTGCAACCTGATTAAAATTCCCTTTCAAGTAAGGCACATGAGCCCCCGGGTTATTATTTTAACGCAGTTGATCTTTCGGTATGCGAACCGTGCCCGCGGAAAGTACGCGTTATAGCAAATTCGCCCAGCTTATGGCCTACCATATCTTCGGTAATAAAAATTGGAACGTGCTTCCTGCCGTCATGGATAGCAATTGTATGACCGACCATCTCGGGGAATATGGTAGATCGCCGGGACCAGGTTTTAATGACACGTTTTTCGTTTTTGCTGTTCATTTTTTCAATTTTGGCCATGAGCTTGGCCTCTACATACGGGCCTTTTTTAAGAGAACGTCCCATCTAATCACCTCACCTCGAATTTATAAATCCTTTAATAATAACTAATGCTTACTTCTTACGCCTTCTAAGAATGTGGTCATCCGATTTTTTCTTTTTGGGACGGGTTTTATAACCCAGCGTAGGTTTACCCCAGGGTGTGAGGGGACTTTTCCTGCCAATGGGGGCCTTTCCTTCACCACCACCATGAGGATGGTCGACCGGGTTCATCGCAGAACCCCTGACAGCAGGTCTTATACCCAGCCACCTGGAGCGTCCCGCCTTACCGATAGTAATATTTTCATGCTCTACATTTCCCAGCTGGCCAATAGTTGCCCTGCATCTGGAGGGAACCAACCTAACCTCCCCGGATGGAAGCTTGATATGGGCATATTTCCCCTCTTTAGCCATTAGCTGTGCAACGCCTCCGGCAGAACGAACCAATTGCCCGCCTTTTCCGGGTATCATTTCAATATTGTGAACCAAGGTTCCTACGGGAATGTTTTGTAGAGGAAGTGCGTTTCCAGCCTTGATTTCGGCATCCGGCCCAGAACTTATCGTTACGCCCACGTTCAAGCCCTGGGGGGCCAATATATAACGTTTTTCCCCATCTGCATAATGTAAAAGCGCAATGCGGGCAGAGCGATTGGGATCATATTCAATAGCGGCAACCCTGGCCGGAACACCATCCTTATCTCTTTTAAAATCAATTACTCTGTATTTTTGTTTATGCCCTCCCCCGCGGTGCCTGATGGTTATCCGCCCTGTCGCATTGCGACCCGCTTTTTTCTTTAAGGGCCTGAGCAGGGATTTTTCAGGCTTTTTTTTAGTAATCTCCTCAAATGTTGAAACGGTCATAGAGCGCCGGCCGGGAGATGTAGGAAAGAATTTTTTTATTGTCATAATCTCTTAAACCTCCTTCCTCTTAAACTGCTGCTATTTATTCAAAAAGCTCTATCGGCTTGCTGTTTTCGGTTAAAGTTACTATGGCCTTTTTCCAGCCGGGACGGTAACCCCTGTGTACCCCCACCCGCCTGGGCTTTCCTTTTACCGAAAGGGTATTCACAGCCCTCACTTTAACATCAAAAATTTCCTCTACGGCATTTTTAATTTGGATCTTATTGGCCCTTTTGTCCACCACAAAGGAATATTTTTTTTCCTCTGCCTGTGCTGTCGATTTTTCTGTTATAAGCGGCTTTAAAATAATATCACGCGGATTTTTCATCCGAAAACACCTCCTCGATCCTGGCTACCGCATCTTTGGTAAGAAGAAGCGTATCGTGATTCAGAATATCAAGGATATTAAGCGTGTCTGCAACTGCTGTATTCACTCTTGGAATATTACGGGTAGACTTATAAATGTTAGTATCCGCTTCTCCGGTAACCAGCAGCACGGACCGATCTAATCCCAGGTTATTTAAAATTTGCACTATTTCTTTCGTCTTCGGAGCTGTCAGCTTTAATTCGTCCAATACCAATATCCCCTTAGCGGCCAACTTGGAGGTAAGTGCAGATCGCAAAGCGGTACGCCGCATTTTTCTGGGCATTGAATAGCGATATTTCCGCGGTCTGGGACCAAACGTAATACCTCCCCCAGTCCAGATGGGTGAACGGATGCTTCCATGACGGGCCCTTCCTGTACCTTTCTGCCTCCAGGGTTTTCTCCCTCCGCCGCGCACTTCCCCCCTCGTTTTGGTGCTGGCGGTACCGCGCCGACGTGCAGCTAAAAGCATTTGCGCCACATCAAAAAGAAGCTTCTCGTTTACTTGAGCATCAAAGATCTCCGGGCTGAGTTCCAATTCGCCTACCTGTTCACCTTGAACGTTATATACTTCTACTGTGGGCATATGTCACAAGCCCCCTTTCTACAAAGGCATTACTTATTTAACTGGCTTTCACTGAATTTTTTACAATTAAAAGTCCGTTACGAGGACCGGGTACGGCCCCCTTTATCAGTAGCAGGTTTTTATCAGCATCTATTTTAATAATCTTCAGCCTCTGCGATGTTACTTTTTTCCCACCCATTCTTCCGGGCAGCGGCCTTCCTTTAAACACTCGCGCCGCATCGACTGCACCCATTGATCCGGGCCCTCTATGATAATGGGAACCGTGCGTCATTGCTCCCCTTCTTTGTCCATGCCTTTTAATACTTCCGGCAAATCCTTTTCCTTTGGAAATACCAGTTATATCCACATATTCTCCTGTTTCGAATATATCGGCTTTGATTTCCTGGCCCACTTCATATTTATCAACTTCTGCAAGCCGTATCTCCCGTAAATATTTTAAAGGAGCAACGCCTGCCTTGGCATAGTGTCCCAACAGCGGTTTATTCAGAAGGTTTTTCTTTGCCGGTTTAAACCCAATCTGAATAGAACTATAACCGTCCTTGTCCGGATTTTTTTTCGCGACAACAACGCATGGCCCCGCTTCCAGGACCGTTACCGGAATAGCGCGTCCTTCATCATCAAATACCTGTGTCATGCCTATTTTTTTTGCCAGAATAGCTTTTTTCATACATCTACCCCCCTTTATTGCAATAGATCCTAAAGTTTAATTTCAATATCTACACCGGCAGGCAAATCCAGCCTCATTAAAGCATCTACGGTATTGGGTGTAGGGTCAAAAATATCTATTAATCTTTTGTGCGTCCGGATCTCAAATTGCTCACGAGAATCTTTGTATTTATGGGGAGCCCTGATTACAGTATAGACACTTTTCTCCGTGGGAAGCGGAACAGGGCCTGAAACATTAGCCCCCGTACGTTTGGCGGTTGCCACGATTTTACCTGCAGATTGATCCAAAAGATAATGATCAAAAGCTTTTAAACGGATACGAATTTTTTGGTTGGACATGCTTTTCCCCCTTTTCGTCTGATTACTTTTTGCAGACTGCTCCGTAAAAATTACCCGCCTCCAAGGCGGCAACCTCTTACTTCATCACTGTTCAGCTAATCTAAAATATTGATATAAAATATAACACTTACCCAACATCATTTTAACTATTGCCTTTATGCCGTAACAACGCTTTAAACCGGATTCAGCTTTAAATAAGTTATTCAATAATCGAGGTAACCACGCCTGCTCCCACGGTGCGGCCGCCTTCACGAATTGCAAACCGCAAACCCTCTTCAATCGCAATGGGAGTAATCAGCTCAATCTCCATGTTTACGTTATCACCC
>DUQX01000014.1 GCA_012837615.1 Bacillota bacterium
AAAGGGAAGATGTGGATAGTATCAATATCCCCATCGAGATTGTAGAGGAGATGATCAGTGATAGTATTGACGGCCGTGATGTGGTCGTCCTCAAGATGAAAACGATCGGCCCGGGCAGGGAGGACAGTGAGGTGGCCACCTATACTTTTACCGTCGATCCCGAAGCGGTTGATCCGACGAAAACCCCTGGCGGGCCGCCCAGTGGCGTATTTCTTGATCAAAACGCGCTTGATCTCCCGGTTGGGCACACATTTCAGCTTGAGGCAACTGTAGAACCGTTTAATGCCATCAATAAAAACGTGATCTGGAGTTCCAGCGATACCAGCGTAGCCACGGTGGATACCCGGGGGCTGGTGACGGTTGTCGGCCCCGGTTCGGCAGTGATTACCGTAGAAACGGTAGACGGCAGCTTCAAGGCTACCTGTGTGATCAACGGCCCGGACGGTGAGGCAGATGAGCCGGGTATTGCAGCAGCAGAAGAGGACATTCTTCCGGAGGAAGAGAAACCGGAGGACCCTCCGGAGCAGTTGCCGGAGGTTGATGAGCAGAGCTTTGTAGAGGAGGACGCCAGGGTTCCTGCATCAACCGTTGCTGAAGAGCCGGAGACCCCCGCCCAGGCGCCGGAACCGGAAGACAGGGCAGATCCGCAGTATCCTGAAGAAGAGGATCCGGTATCTCCCGCTTTCACAGCCGAAGATGAATCGCCGCTGCCGGAAGGCATCTGGGAGTATCTGGCAAAAAAGGAGGATCTGTCAGCTGCCGTCACAACCTCCGACGAATCCACAGGCCAGCCGGAAAGCAGCCTTTCCGAAGTGCAGGTATTTGAAATGTCGCTCGGCCATACTGTGCCTCTTCCCATGCCGGAGCAGCAAAAGGATCTGGATCTTTTTGCTGCAGCAATATTCTTGTTTTTCGTTCTTTCAGGTGCAAGCAAAAAGTACATAGAATATGCAAAGGAGTAATAACAATTGATCGAAGCTATATTAATACCCTTAAAAGATACGCTGCATAGTATCTCTTCCGGTTTGCTAATACCCACCATTATTATCCTACTGCTGCTTCTGGCTCTATCGGCTTTTGAGCTCGGTGCCCTGCTGGTGGAAGTATTTACAGAACGGCGCAGTAAAAATAATAATCTGCCGGAGCTGATCGATGCTATTCAGGGAAAAAATGCCGAACAGATTACGGAGGAGATCGAGCAAAGCCGCCTCTTCCGCCGGCAAAAAGCGGCCCTGGGCGAGCTGATCAGCCATGCTAAACTGCCCGCCGCCACCCTGGAGGCGTTGGGACGCCGCCTGCTTGCCGACGAGGAACGGCATTACTCCAGAATAACCGACAGGACTGACCTGGTGGCGCGCCTGGCGCCCATGTTTGGTTTGATGGGCACGCTTATCCCGCTCGGCCCGGGGATGATCGCCCTTGGCCAGGGAGATACGCAGATGTTGGCTGATTCCCTGCTCATCGCTTTTGACACGACGGTAACCGGGCTGGCCGCTGCCGGTGTTGCCTTTTTCATTTCGCGGCTGCGCAAAAGGTGGTACGAAGAATATTTAGGTTCTCTGGAGGCGCTGATGGAGAGCCTGTTGGAGGTGTTTGACCGTGAGCGGGGGATTGAGAAGCAGGAAGTACGGAAAACCCAGGGTATTTGATGATGTCAACCCTTTGGAGGGGGTTGTCAATATTGTGGATGTCATGTTGGTATTTGCTTGCGGGCTGATGCTCGCCCTGGCCGTTTACTGGAATATCGATCTGGGGCCGGTGGGAGAGCGTATCGATGTAACCCGCGGACGGGAGGTGACGGAAGCTCCTGAGATACGTGAAGATCTGATTAAAACCCGGGATCAGGGTAAACTTTATCAACGGATGGGTACGGTTTATAAAGACCCTAAAACAGGGCAGCTCTTCATGCTAACCGACGCTGATGATGAATAGTTTAGTAGTCGGATTATTTAATGTTTGATTCCACTACAACTTATTGGTCAGCATTTATTGCAAGTGGGGATTAAATATTGTAACCACTCAGAGTAAAACATCAACAGGGTATAGGGAACGGCAGGGTGTGTAAAAGTCAATTGCATGAAAAATGACTTGTCACTCTGAACGTAGTGAAGAGTCTTGGATTCCTTTTTGATAAAAAACTATGTCGGTGAAAAAATATTTGAAGCATTAAAAAGGAGGTTTTTTCATGATTACCGGAAAAAGAGCGGGGGGGACCCTATCGTTTCCATCGTTTCCTTTATCGGAAAGGCGCCGAAATAAATCCGGCTGCGGCAGGTTGGCGGCGGTTGTTATGATATTATTGCTGCT
>DUQX01000097.1 GCA_012837615.1 Bacillota bacterium
AAAAACGCGGACGTGATCATAGTTCTGGAAGACGGAAAAATCATTGAAAGAGGAAACCATGAAAAGCTGATCGCTCAAAAAGGAAGGTATTATCAGCTCTATACCGGCGCCTTTGAACTGGAATAAAAAGTGGATTCATTATCCAGGAGCGTTATACCACCGCCCCGGATAAGAAAGCGGGTTTCTTATCCGGGGCGGCCGAATAAAATGAGGTTGCGCCGGGTACAATGCTGCCGTTTTTATCTATGACAGGGGTTGCAATCGCAGAAAGGGGAACAAGACACAGAACGCGCACAGCCGCATGTGTACTTGAGCTGCGGATCTACTACGATGACGTCTTGCTTACGGATGCAGATACGGCTTTCAGCAATATTGACCTCAAAATCCGTAGCCCGCAGGCTGACCAACTTCCCGTTGCTGAATGTTTTTATATATATTAATTGACCCTCCGGCGGTGAAATTAATAAAAAGCCCGGAACAGGAGTATCAGTCGTTTCGACATTCAAAAACTGGGTACAGCATGCGCCGCAGTCGATTTCAAAGGTAAGCGGGCTAACGCCGATGTTTAACGGTGTACAAGGGTTAAGGTCTCTGACCGTCCTTGCTCTATAGCAGAAACGCTCCCGCGGGATGGTAATTGCAGTATGTGAGAACTGTGTTTCCACCAGTCTGCCGCCCTGGTAAGCTCTGGTAATAATATCTTCTGCCCTGAAGTCTATTTCCGCTTCTCCAACAATTAATTGTGTGAAACCGTAACCGATAGCTTCCTTGCAACAGTTGCCGCAATCAAATAACATAACACCGATGGGGAAAACAGTGGCCTGGTTTGTGCTGGCTTCAGCTCCTGCAGCATCAGGGGTTTTGGGGGAAGCTTTCCCATCAAATGTTTTATCCTCTTTATTAATCATTAAAGGACTCTCCTCTCATTTTTGAATCTATATATGCATTTCCACACTAACCTTTACAATCACATTCACCCCCCTCACGCTCACAATCACACCCATACCCGCATTCGCATGATGCACATCCGCATCCCCATAGCGGTTCCGGTTCAATGACATTTTCTTCACGGCTGCACATACGGCTGGTTTGTACATAAGCGTACTTTGCGCTGCGGACGCCGATTATTTTCCCCCGGTTAAATGTCTTTATATAAAGCATTTGGTTCGATGGTGGCAGGAGCAGGGATAAGCCCGGGGCAGCAGAGCGGGTTACAGTTCGAACATTCATAACCTTGATTAAGCAGTTGATACAACCAATTTTAAGGACGATTGGGCTAACACCTATATTTAACGGGGTACACGGGTTAAGTTCCCGAGTATAAAATTCAATCATGCAGAAATGCTCGCGCGAGATGGTGGTTATTTTGTGAGAAAGCTCTTTATCGATTACTCTGCCGTCATGATATGTTTTTGTAATAATGTCGAGTGCTAAAAGCTTAACCCTGTCTTTATAAAAGCGCTTGGAAAGGAAATTGATCCCTAAAGCTTCTACGTAGCAATCACCGCACTCATATTGAATTACTGCAGATGGAAGATGAGCAGAACAAGCTTCGTGTTTTTCAAAGTCTGCTGCTTGTGGTTGTCCCTTCAAAGCTATGGAATTAATCTCTGCAGCTCCCGGTACTTCCAACAAAAACTGCTTATTAAATGATTTTTTACTCATTGTAATATCCTCACTTTATTCCTGATATAGTCTTTATCCTGCAGATATAGTCGATCGATTAGAAAGCAGGTATCATTGTTTTTACTATTAATATATGGGGAGGTATGCAGGATGTTAATGATGCAGAGGAATATTAATTGCTTTATTATATAGCATTAACGAAAGAAGTATAATGGTTAGTTTATTACTGCAAATAGCAACTAACATGTAAATTAACCCCTGCAAGCAATAAAAGAATTACAGCTAAACCAACCTGTTGTAGAATCGAAAATATTAGAGTGTTTTGTTTGCTTAATAGTGGTTTTTCTAGAGGAATATTTGCATTCGATATCGAAGTAACCTTAATACAAATAAATGTTACAGAATGCGGAACCTGTCCAAAGCATTGTCGGCGGGGAAATTAATTTTAATTATTTTAGTAATATAGATCCAGGTTAATGCATTAAATATAATAAGTTGTTGTGTAGTGGTAACAGTATAAGGGTTTAAGGCAAAATGCCGGGAATGTTTCGGGGGTGATTTGATTATTTTCCGGCATCATGTAGATTGGTAGAACGGGAGGAATGAAAAATGCCTATTACAGAAATACTGGCGTGTAATGCCAAGTTGTATGGACAGGAAAAATGCCTGACGGAAATTAATTTAGATCTCCAGGAAAGACACAATGTAACCTGGCGTGAGTACGAACTAATTGAAAACAACCCTGCGGGTGAATACCGGCGGGAGATGACCTGGCGTGTTTTTGACGAGAAAGCAAACCGCCTTGCTAATTTACTTTTGAAACGGGGAATAAAAAAAGGAGATAAGGTGGCCATTCTTTTAATGAACTGCCTGGAGTGGCTACCTATTTATTTTGGGATCTTAAAGTCCGGTGCCGTTGCAGTTCCTTTAAACTTTCGCTATACGGCTGAAGAAATAAAATATTGTTTAGAATTATCCGAATCTATTTGTTTGATTTTTGGACCCGAATTCATCAGCCGTTTGGAAACCATTTATGATCAACTTCCTCAGGTGAAGACGCTCCTTTTTGCAGGGGAAAACCGTCCTTCTTTTGCTGAAAACTATGACCGCCTTACCGCCAATTGTTCTTCTGAAGCGCCGCAGATTAAACTTACCGACGAAGATGATGCGGCAATATACTTTTCCTCGGGGACCACAGGGTTTCCAAAAGCTATTTTGCATACGCACGGCAGTCTTATGTCGGCATGTTATACAGAACAAAAGCATCACGGTCAAAAGCGGGATGATAATTTTTTATGTATTCCACCGCTTTATCATACCGGCGCCAAGATGCACTGGTTTGGGAGCTTGCTCTCGGGGAGCAAAGCAGTATTACTGCGCGGGATTAAACCGGATTGGATACTCAGGACAGTTTCAGAAGAAAAAATTACTATTGTATGGCTTTTAGTTCCCTGGGCGCAGGACATTCTGGATGCTATCGACAGAGGAGAGGTGAAGCTGGAAGATTATGACCTTTCACACTGGAGAATGATGCATATCGGTGCGCAGCCGGTTCCGCCCAGCTTGATTCACCGCTGGAAAAAAATTTTTCCCCACCATCTTTATGATACGAACTATGGCTTGAGCGAATCTATCGGTCCGGGATGTGTCCATCTTGGTGTCGAAAACATCCATAAAGTTGGTGCTATCGGAATACCGGGTTACAATTGGGAAGCTAAGATTGTCGATGAAAATGGGCGCTCTGTACCTCAGGGGCAGGTTGGGGAGCTGGCTGTCAAAGGCCCGGGCGTGATGAAATGCTACTATAACGATCCGAAGGCAACTGCTGAGACGATCAAAGATGGCTGGTTATTGACAGGAGATATGGCTCGCATGGACGAAGACGGTTTTATTTACCTGGTTGACCGGAAAAAAGATGTCATTATCAGCGGTGGGGAGAACCTGTATCCGGTACAGATTGAGGATTTTTTACGCGAGCATGAAGCGATTAAGGATGTAGCTGTTATCGGCTTGCCCGACAAGCGGTTGGGTGAAATCGCGGCTGCAATTATCGAGCTGAAACCGGGCGTCAAGTGCACTGAAGAAGAGATTAACGCATTCTGTGCTTCTTTGCCGCGCTACAAACGCCCGCGTAAAATTATTTTTGATCAGGTGCCGCGCAACCCCACCGGCAAAATTGAAAAACCGCGTTTGAGGGAAAAGTATAACGCAGCAAGGTTGGTGGCAGAGCAAACAGAGATATGATCTAGGGCTAGGCAGAAATTTGAAGCTTTATTTGAAGCTTTAACGATTAGTGAATAATGAATATGAAGACACTGGCTGCCGTCGCAATTGTGATGGCAGTATTTTATCCCTTAGCTGTTATTTGAAATTGAATACGGAAACTTCAAGAAGTGCCGGATTATTTACCAAAAAGGCACAAAACTATCTTGTTCCGGGGAAATACCATTACAGTGTCAATAATAAACCGGGTGACATATTTTATTCTAAGCATAGCTATAATAGCCCCCTTGAAGTTATAGCATCGGCTTGTAAATACTACCAGAAATAAGAGGCTGATAAGTCTCCTTTCAAAGTATTCTCTTTGTATACCAGGAAATACTATCACTGAGGTGATAGTATGTTTTTTAATAATAAAAAAACTATCTTAATCATAATCCTGTTTCTCGTAATCTCTATTGCCGGATGCGGCGGATTTCCTGGATGCGGTACTACCGAAAAAAACTCGGATAAGAATGCTCAGGAAAATAAAGAGATGCCGGAGGAAATAATGGATATGGAGGTTTCCGTTTTAAAAATTATGCATCAGGCCGATTTAATACCGCTGGTGGAGCTAATGTCCCGGCAGTCAGGCAGAGAAGCCGGGGGACAGGAATCCGGCGAAGGCGGAGGACAAGGCTCCGGTGGAGGAGAACAGGAAGCCGGCGGGGGAGGAGGTCAAGGCCAAAAACAGGATATAAAACTTACTTTTGAAAAAACTATCTTAGGTGAAGTATTAAAAAGAGAAATGAAAGCTGAAGGCAGCAATAACGAAGAAATTAATAAAATACCTGGGAATACTGAGGAAATCTGGAACAATATAAAAACAACCGTAACAGGATTGCACGACCAATGGAATAAATTAGAACCGTTGGTTATGCAAGAAAATATACCTTCTGATACAGTTAATTCCCTTGAAGAAGCCCTGGAAAGTTTAACGCTGGCAATCACGGAGCATAATTATTTCGACACTTTATCTTTTGCGAATGAGCTTACCGGATACTTATCGAAAATATCTGCTCCTTTCGCACAAAATGCTATTCCCGCAGTCAATGAGCAAAGATACCATGTTAGAAATATTTTACTCAGTGCCGCAAATAATAACTTTGAAGAAGCGCGGGGTAGCTTAAATTATATAATGGAGCACAGTCAAGCCGTAACAAGTTCTTTAAAGGAAAGAGAAAAAAAGCTTGATAGTCTGAACATGAGTATAGATAACCTGCGGGGGGCGCTGGACGAAGAGAACCTCGGGCTGATTAACATTAAAGCGGCTATTGTCATGGATGAGTTGGTGAAGATTAAAGATGAAATAAAAAATAGTGCGCAGGGTTGATGCAGTTGATTAATCCTGCCGGGTCCGGCCGGGGTCAGGCTTGAAATGATGTTGCGGTATTCAAAATAAAATTTCACTTATTATAATCTCTAGCATCGCCTTCGCCTTGTATGCCTGATCAGGATCAGAAAAATATCCCGTAAATCTTAAATAAGTGAATAAGTGAATAAATGAATAGGTAATGAATATTTCAAGCCTGAGCCTGCTGCTCGCATAGCAGGGCGACAATGAAGATAAAACCGGCTATGCCGGCCACCGGATAGACTGTTGCCACTATTTGTGAAAATCCTAATTGCCCGGCAAGGAAAGAGCATGCGGCAACGATTATCGTGAACGGTTTGAACCAGCGGCTGTTTTCGGGGAATAGGCGAGCAACAAAGCCGTAGAGGCTGCTGATTGCCGTTGTGTACACTTCGGAAATTAGGACCAGTGTATAAAGAAACCTAATCGAGGGGGATACTTTACCGGCAGCGACCAGCATCGGTATTTCAAAGTCGGTAACCTCAGGGGCTGTGACAAGAATCGTAAGCAAGATTACCAGGGCAGAAACTCCCAACCCCAATGCTCCTAAAAAAGCCCCCTTCTTTAACGATTGAGGTGTAGCCAAAGCGCCTATTGGCGCCAGGATAGGTATAGATAGGGTAAGGTTATAGGAGACATAAACAGGCCCGGAGAGGTACCAGCGTGGCAATGTTGCACTTGCCGGGGATGACCATCTTAAATCCAGAGGACAGGATAAGATTATGTAAAGGCCGATCCCTAACACAGCGATAATTAAGAAGGGAACCAAAATACTGATGGCATCGATTACCCTGCCCAGGCCTGAGATTACCGTAATTCCGGCCAGCACTGCCATGATTGCCAGGCCCGTATATAAAGGAAAACCGAACTCCTGTTCTAATATAGCGCCGGTACCGGAGACCATTGCCACCAAAACGCCGAACAAAAAGAAAGTTATGATAAAGTTGATCAGCGGTCCAAAGCGGCGGCCGCCAACCTCATCAACTACCTGTTTGTAAGAGCGTCCTCCGATTCGCCAAGCGACAAACATAACCTTCATTCCTAAGAAACCAAAAAGATATGTTGCCAGAGCCAGGCCGGCTATTCCCCACAGGCCAAAATAACCAAAAAACTGGAGTATTTCCTGCCCTGACGCAAAACCCGCACCAATAACAGCGCCGATATAAACCGCGCCTATTTTTAAAGCGGAGATGTTATTTTTCGGTTTTACTTTGCTTGCTGTCATACTACTATCTATGTGATTGTTGACACAGGAATATTCCAAATAAAATAAGTGATAAACCGTTGGGACAGGGACATGAAAAAGTCCTGTATTTGAGATAGATGAACAAGAAGCAGAACGCTTTGACGAGAAACAATAATCATTGATGCAAAGTATAAGAACCATTGGGAGGAACTTAATCGAGAAAGCTGGGCTGGATTAGAAAAGGAACTGCAAGAGCAGCACCGGGAAGACCTTCTGCAAGTATTAGCTTACTCAACTGCCTCAGAAAGTAAAAGGGTAGTCTGTTGCCTCGCTTACCCATGCCGAGAACGGACCTGGTACTCCCTCTTAAATCGTCAACGGATATTTCATAAAGCATCGGTGCGTGCCGGAAATCGTAGAGTAGAACTGATCTTGACAGCGGTACCGATGGGTGTCAATCCGGAAGAAATATGGCCGGAGTTGGGGAGGGCGATAAGTGCGTAAGCATGTTTTATCTTGAACCTTTGGAAAAAGGCTATATGCCAAAAACGGCGAAAATCAGATTTATCGTATACTAGCAGAAAGAAGGCTCAGAATACGAGGTTAGAATTGTTTTACCCGAACTTTATTTTGAAAGAACAGATAGAATATAATGTGTCGAGCGCGCAAGCCCGGCGCGGCGCGCAAGTCCGGGACGTTTCTTGCCTGGGTCAATATGGTTGTATTGGGGGAAGATGTTTTTTGTTTATAATGGAGTAAGTGAAGATGCCGGCTAGGAGCAAATAAAAGTTGTTTATCAAAGGCTGGGGAAGACATTGCGAGAGATCTTGCGGTTTTGGCAGGAGGGTGGGAAGTAAGCTTCTGTCTCCGACATTGTTGTTCGATGGCTAACCCGGTTTGCTAAACAGCTCATCAATATCAAATGAAAGGCCCGGGAAACTGGGATGAGAAAAAATGCCGTTAGCAGATCGTACCATAGATACATAACGTTCATCCCGTAGCTCATAGGCCTCAATAAAGCCGCCTTCCGGGTCTAAAATCCAGTAGTGCGGTACGCCGGATGATTGATAGTGGTTTAACTTCAGTACCCGATCCTTTCTACTGGTAGAAGGAGATAAAATTTCTACAATTAGCTCCGGAACACTGTCCACCGGATCATTTCGGGCCGGCCGACTACCGGGAAAGTACATCAAATCTGGCTGTACTACGGTATGCACAGTCAGACTTAAATCAAGAGGGGCATTAAAGACCTCCCCTTGCGGATCTGTTTCGTTAAAGTAATCTTCAAGTATTCGCTGCAGCCGCCTGGATACTCTTTGGTGGTGAAAAGAAGGAGAGGGATCCCGCAAAAGTATCCCGTCAATAACTTCATACTGAAAGCCGGGCTCTTCGGGAATCCTGGCATAATCTTGATAGGTTAACTTTTTTTTGCCCTGATAAGAAGCAAAATCTTCTTTTAACAGAGAAGAAGGCGTTTCTCCGGACAACGCTTTTAGTACTTTTTCCTTATTATACCGGTACTGCCTGTTGCCAATTTCCACACAAGGTATTCTCTTTTCCCGGGTATACCTCCAGATTGTATCTACTGAAAGACTCAGGGAATCTGCCAACTCCTGAGCTGTAATAAGTTCATCGCTGCGGTCCATCAAATCACCCCCGCCTGATAATAGTTTAAAACAATAA
>DUQX01000098.1 GCA_012837615.1 Bacillota bacterium
AAGGAGGAGATTCTTATTGTCTAAGGTAAAGATAGCTATTGCAGGTGTCGGAAACTGTGCCAGCTCATTATTGCAGGGGATCGAAATGTATAAAAACTCCCCGGAAAACATCATCGGACTTATGCATTATGAACTCGGTGGTTATAAACCGGGTGATATTGATGTAGTTGCCGCTTTTGATGTGGATAAGCGCAAGGTAGGGAAAAAACTTAAAGAGGCGGTATTCTCCAAACCAAACTGCACTACCGTCTTCTATGATCAGCTGCCGGATTACCCTGTTGAGGTACACATGGGGCCTGTCTTGGACGGTGTATCCGAACACATGGCGGATTATGATCAGGATAAAAGCTTTGTGGTTGCCGAACAGGAACCCTGCGATGTAGTTAAGGTTTTAAAGGAAAGCGGCGCAGAAATACTGATCAACTATCTGCCGGTGGGCTCTGAAAACGCCGTAAGATTCTACGCCGAAGCCTGTCTGGAAGCCAATGTCGGGTTTATTAATGCCATGCCGGTTTTCATCGCTTCAGATGAAAACTGGGCTAAGAAGTTCCGCGATAAAAATATTCCGCTGATCGGCGATGACGTGAAAAGCCAGGTAGGAGCTACCATCATTCACCGTACTTTAACCAAATTATTTGAAAATCGCGGCGTAATTCTCGATCATACTTACCAGTTAAATTTCGGGGGAAATACTGATTTTTTGAACATGCTGAATCGCAGCAGGCTTAAATCCAAGAAAAAATCAAAAACCCAGTCCGTGCAATCGGAGCTAAAGGTCGCTCTGGCTGATGATGATATTCACATTGGTCCCAGCGATTATATCCCGTGGTTGAATGATAATAAAATTTGCCATATACGCATGGAGGGAAGAGGTTTCGGCAATGTGCCGCTTACTGTGGACGTCAAACTATCCGTAGAAGATGCTCCCAACAGCGGTGGCGTCATGATCGATGCTATCAGATGCATGAAACTGGCTCTCGATCGTAAAACCGGCGGTATCTTAAGCGCGATTTCCGCTTATTCCATGAAGTCGCCACCGGTTCAGTACACCGACACGGAAGCCCAAAAGATGGTGGAGGAATTTATTGCCGGCAGGAGAGAAAGTTAATGAGAGCTGTCTTTCTTGCCGCCGGTGAAGGGAGGAGGCTCAGGCCTAATTTTAACAGGCCGAAGCCTCTTGTGCATTTATTGGGCCTTTCCTTAATAGAACGGAATATACTGTCTTTACGGGAGTGCGGCATTAAGGAATTTGTCATTATTACGGGTTGTTATGCGGGCGAAATTCAGAACTATTTAGGTAACGGGGAAAAACTTGGAGTAGAGATTAAATACCTGCATAATGAGGACTGGGAACCGGGCAACGGTATAACCGCATATACGTTTCACAGGGATTACCGACAAGATGAAAAATTTATTTTAATGATGTCGGATCATTTATTTAGCATCGATCTTCTAAAGGATTTTATCGCCGGGGCACAAAATATCAGGCAAGATGAAATTTTACTCGCCGCCGACAGGCGGCTGGAAAAAGTGTATGACCTGGACGAATGTACCAAGGTAAAGGCAGAGCGAAATAATGCCCTGATACTGGGCAAAAAGCTCGGAGATTTTAACGCCGTAGATTGCGGTCTTTTCATCGGTACCGGAGCGCTTCTGGATGCTTTGTCCAAAGCAATCTCCCAGGGACGCTACACCCTTACCGATGGGGTAAACATCCTTGCCGGGCTGCGCAAGGTAAAGTTGCATTTTGTAGAAGGCCAGTGGATTGATGTAGACGATCAGGCCAGCTATCATTATGCTGAAAAAATTCTCCTGCGGTCTCTGGTGCCTGCCAAGGACGGTTTTATTTCCCGGATCCTGAACCGCCGGTTTTCCCTCAGCATTACAAGATTCCTGGCTCAAACAAGGATAACACCAAACCAGATTACTTTCTTTTCTTTTTTGATCGCCGTAGCCGCAGCTTTTTGCTTTGCCGCGGGGGGGCCTCTTTACGGAGGGGTATTGGCACAGCTCAGTTCAATAATCGATGGGGTTGATGGAGAGGTCGCCCGTTTAAAATTTCAAAAAAGCAATTACGGGGGACTCTTCGACTCCGTACTTGACCGCTATGCGGATTTTCTCATTGTTATTGGAATGGCCTGCGCATGGTACTCTGCTACTAACTCCACTACGGCATTACTGGTTTCCGCAGCTGCCCTGGCGGGAATGCCTATGTCCATGCTTTTTAAGGAAAAATACCATTCCCTTACCAGAAAACCTTTTCTGCCGGAACTACACGACGGTGTATTTCGCTATCTCCCGGCCAACCGTGACGGCAGGCTGTTTATTGTTATGCTTGGCGGCATCTTTAATCTGCTCCCCGCAACACTGATTATTCTTGCGGTTGTTGCTCATCTTCAAACCTTCCTACGCCTTTACAAGGTCCGCAAGCTCATCTAATCCGGCGATAATCTTCAAAGGGAGGAATCTTCTTTCCGCACCGTTACGTTGGCTCCTTGGCAGCATAACCTGCCCCGGAACCATTACCCGGCACCCTCCTCTCAGGCAAACGGGATAGCCCGCCTGCAGCTGTAGACATGATTGACGAGGTTATACTCTTCCAGCAGGGCATGAGCTTCATCCAGGTACTCACCCAGTTGCTCCAGGGAATGGGCATCGGAGCCAATGGTAAAAATCTTCACGCCTGATTTAGCAGCCAGGGCTACTATTTCCCTGGAGGGGTGAAATTCTTTTAATCCCCTGCGTAAGCTGGAGGTGTTAATTTCCAAGCCCATCTCCCTGCGTGCCATTTCCATAAAGATCGGCTCTATTGCACCGCGGTGAATGGTCAGGATTTTAGAACCAAATTGGCTAATGCCATAGCGCCGGTAAAGATCGATATGAGCTATCGAATCAAAAAGCCCCGATTCAACCATTTCCCTCAGAATCGAAAAGTAATCTGCACGAACCTGGGATAAGCTTCTGGACTGGAAATACTGCGGGCTTTCCTTCTTGGAGGAAATGGCTATGTGGTCAATGCAATGGATAGCGCCCAGGACGAAATCAAAGGGATAATTGTTTATAATTTTTTCAATATCTTTTTCAGTACCCCTGCAGTATCCGATTTCGATACCGGCCTTAACCTTTAGACCGTCCGCCCTGAATTCTTCCTGGACTCGTGTAATTTCGTAAAAATAATTATCCAGCCAGGCATAGTTATATACCGATACCTTTTCCCCATTTAAAACAGCATAATTATCAATATCCTTTCGCACGGGGTCCAGCTCGAGATGGGTGGTGAAGCAAATATCGACAAGTCCCAATTCAATAGCCTTGTAACAATACTCCTTTATACTCACCGGAGAAGCATCAATAGAATAATTCGGGTGGATGTGATAATCGGTTCTTGCAGCTTTCATAGCTATAGATCTTACCCCTTTCGACTTTTGTGATTAGTAATCAAATCTTTCATATACCCTTATATGCTCCCTTGTATGCCCTCTTGAAAGGGTTTAATCCTGACTTTAATTTCAATGTCAAACCCTTACTTTCCTTCTGATTCGAGCTTGGGGGATGGGCATCAAAGACCTAAAATGGGGGGATACTCTCAAAAAAGATTCAAGCGATGCTTCCTGAAAAAGGCTCAACCGGCAAAAGCTCTAGCTGAGGAATTAATGCAGCAACAAAGAAACAGTATCGGAAGCATCGCTCTTCCTGTTTTTCATCTTATTTAAACCCCGCAGTAATTTATTTCTTGTTGAGCTTTCTAAATGATTAAGCCCTTTGAATCTGAAAAAATTTCCCCGGGTGAAATAAAACGACTGTCTTTTTCCGGCTTTTTTTATTTGATAATATGATGAGTGGGGCAGCCTTTTAATGTCTATAATTCTAGATACGGAACAGATTGGAGAGAGAACATGATAAAATTAAATGAAACGTGGAAAAAGAACGTATTCATCTTTTTATCCAGCCAGGCCGTATCCCTTTTTGG
>DUQX01000099.1 GCA_012837615.1 Bacillota bacterium
AAGTTGAAAATGTCCGTCGGGAAACACCTAATATAATAGTGGATTTTCACGCCGAAGCTACCTCAGAGAAGCTGGCCATGGGCTGGCTGCTGCGGGATAAGGTCAGCGCTGTAATCGGGACCCATACTCACGTTCAAACAGCCGATGAAAGAATTTATCCTGAAAAAGCGGCATATATCAGCGATGCCGGGATGGTTGGCCCTTATAACTCCGTACTGGGCCTGGATCCTGACAAAGCTTTACGAAAGCTCATCTACGGGCTGCCGTCCAACCTTGATCTTGCCCCCGGCAAAGTCATTTTCAACGGCGTTTTGTTAGAGCTGGATCCTGACAGCGGCAAAGCCTTAAAAATCAACAGGGTCTCCCATATTTATTAACTTTATATTTTATCTTTCTGCTTTAGAAGAAATTCATCGGGTTCTGTCTTACACCGTCCACCCTTACCTCAAAATGCAGGTGCGGCCCCGTGCTGGAACCGGTTGAACCCACGATGGCAATATTCTGCCCTTTTGCAACTTCCTGGCCGGGAGCCACCAGCAGGGTATGTGCGTGAGCGTAAACGGTGGAGAGCCCTTTTCCATCCGCCCCCACTCCATGGTCGATGATAACCAACCTTCCGTAACCGTAGCTCAGGCTTCCGTTAATATCGGCATAACTCACGATACCGTTCTCTGCCGCCCTGATATAAACGGGATTTCCGTTATAATTCGGCGATGCCGGCCAGCGCGTCCTCGGAATTCCAATATCAATAGCCCCATGAAAAGCGCCCGGCTGCCGCGTAATCGGATCGGTACGGTAACCGTAACCCGATGTTATCCAGTATGTGCCGAACTCAGCCAAAGGCCACAACAACTTCCCTGACGGGGTAAGGTGCTTTGTCTGGCGGCGCATCTCTTCCTGGAGTTTCTTGATTAGCTGTTCAATTTTTGCGGCTTCCTGCTCCAATTCCTTGATTGCCTTTTCAGTAGCCTGGATATTCTCCTGCAGTTTTTCAACCAATATTTCTTTTTCAGCAAGCTGAGAATTTAGCTCCTCCCGGCGCTCCATCCTTTCAACCTTCAAATCCAGCAATCGAACTTTCTCTTCTTCTAGCTTCCGCTTTTTTTCCTCTATCACTAATTTTTCCTGATAAGCCTGTTCCAATAGCTTTAAATCGTTTTCAGCGATGATCTTCAGATCGTTCAGCCTTGTTAAGAATTCTGAAAATGTGGAGGCATTAAAAAGAACCTCAAGATACCCGCTTTCTCCCTGTTCGTAGATTGCGCGCAGGCGCCTTTTTAACAGCTCGTCTTTCAATTCTATCTCTTTTTGAGCCTCGACCAGCTCGTTCTCGGTAATTTCGATCTCATTTTCTGTATTTTCTATGTCCTTTTCCAGCTGATTAATTTCCTGCCGCAGGACAGCCAAACTGTTTTCAAGTTTGTACAGTTCTCCTTGAATTCTTTTTTCCTCGCTCTGGTATTCCTCCAGCTGTTTCCCCCTGCTCTGCAAATCTTTTTCTATCGCCGATAGTTCACCCTGCGACCTGTTGATTTGATTTTCAAGCGTATTGGCATAACCGGGCAGGATACTGGAAAAAGCAAAGGCGGTTATAACCAATACTATTAAAATATTCCGAGATTTAAAGAAAGACACAGCAGCTACCTCCTGTATGTAAGAAAATAAAAATATCCTGCTAGAGCCTGTCCACTATAGAACCTGTCCACTTATAAAGATTTATTGTACAATCGTACAGGAATTAGTTTTTTAGAATTTCGGATTTAACAACCTGTAAATTGTATAAGATTTACAGCTCGCATTACGCTAAACTTTCAAAAAACGCCTCACGGAAATTACGCTCCCCAGCATCCCCAGCCCTATACCAAGAGGAAGAAGCAGCTTGATTATCTCCGTTGTAACATCCTGGGGAGGCATCATAGGAATAAAATGAATATTGCTCTGGATCCAGAAAACAGCAGCCTGATAACCGTAATAAATAATCAGTACCGGGATTATCGCACCGATCATCCCTAGAAACGAACCTTCAAAAATAAAAGGCCATCGGATAAACCAGTCGGTAGCTCCAACATACTTCATGATCATAATTTCCTTACGCCGGATATAAACAGTAAGCCTTATGGTATGCGCTATAAGGAAAACAGCCGTAACGCCGAGACCCACCATAAAAGCCAGCCCGATTAAGCGAATTAACCCGGTAAACTGAAAGAGCGGCTCAACAATCCCGCTGCCGTAATCTACATAACCCACACCGGGATAATTTTCAATTTCTTTAGCTACCGCTGTTATATCCTCCGGTACTATTGTGCGCAGTTCATAAGAATCGCGTAAGGGGTTGTCCTCCTCGCCTTCATATCCATCCAGAAGGTAAGCTTGATCGCCCATTTTCCGCTTCAGGCGTTCCATAGCCTCCTCTTTGGATACGAAACGCATTTCTTGCAGCTTAGGATGTGATACCAGGCGCCTCTCCAGTTCCAGCCTCGTTTCCTCTCCCGCCGCTTCATCAATATAGAGCACAATCTGGACCTGTTCCTTGACATCCTGGGTAAAGAGGTTTACATTAAAACTAATTATCATAAAACTGCCCAAAATGAGCAGAGTAATAGCAACTACCCCGATTGAAGCTATGCTCATCCATCCGTTGCGCAATATGCTTTTCAGCGCCTCTCCTAAAAAATAACAGAGGCTCCTAACGCGCATTAATATAAACCCCTCTTTCCTGATCGCTCACCAGGCTGCCGTTCTCCAGGACTATAACCCGTTTCTGAAAATGATCAACGAGGTCCTTAGCATGGGTAGCGACGATAACCGTTGCCCCCCTGACATTAATATCGTGCAGTAAGTTCATAATTTCCATAGAGGTTGCCGGATCAAGGTTACCTGTAGGCTCGTCCGCAAGCAATACAGCAGGCCGGTTTACAATAGCCCGCGCGACACAAACCCTCTGTTGCTCGCCCCCGGAGAGCTCGCTCGGTTTTTTGAAAGCCTTCTCCTTTAGCCCAACCAGGCCCAGAGCCAGGGGAACCCGCCTTCTAATCTCTCTGGAAGACGCTCCGGTGACCCTTAAAGTAAAAGCTACGTTTTCAAACACATTGCGATCCTGTAAAAGGCGAAAATCCTGAAAAACCATACCAATATTACGCCTGAGCAGGGGAATCTCCCGATTTTTTAAACGCGCGATATCCCTTCCAAAAATTTTAATAGTCCCCTTACTTGGTAAGCACTCCCTAATAATAAGCTTTAGCAAGGTCGATTTACCGGCACCGCTGGCACCCACGATAAAAGCAAACTCACCGCGATCAATAACCAGATTAATGTCCTTCAGAGCGGCAACATTACGCTCGTATTCTTTGTAAAGGTGATAAATTTCGATCATTTTGTTGCCCAATCCTTGTTATTTTAGGAAATACAATAATCTAATGGGTGAAAATGTAAACCTAAGGTATTTAATTCGACAAGATTTCAAAAAACCCTCCCGTTTTTATACCAGGAAAATATTCCCTTGGCCTATTTTTTTAGCCAGGGCATCATGGAACGCAGCTCAGCGCCCACTTTTTCGATAAGATGACCGGCTTCCTTCCTCCTTAAAGCGGTAAAGCAGGGGCGATTTATTTTAAATTCGGTAATACATTCCTGTGCAAAGGCGCCGTCTTGAATTTCCGCCAGCATTTTTTTCATCTCTTCGCGCACTTTCCCATCGATCAATCTCGGCCCCCTGGTTAAATCGCCGTACTCCGCCACATCGCTTATAGAATAACGCATCATGGAAATGCCGCCTTCATAAATAAGGTCTACAATCAGCTTCAGTTCATGAAGACATTCAAAATAAGCGATCTCCGGCTGGTAACCGGCTTCCACCAGCGTGTCAAAGGAGGCCTTAATTAAAGCGGAAACACCACCGCAGAGAACCGCCTGTTCACCAAAAAGATCCGTCTCCGTCTCCTCCTGGAAGGTAGTCTGAATCACACCGGCTCTGGTACTGCCGAGCCCTTTAGCGTAGGCCAGCGCCCGCTGCAAACAGCGCCCCGTAAAATCCTGATGTGTTGCGACCAGAGAAGGCACACCGTTGCCTTGCTCGAACATTCGCCTTAAAAGGTGCCCCGGGCTTTTCGGAGCCACCATAAATACATCGACATAAGAAGGGGGAATAACCTGGTTATAAATAATATTAAACCCATGTGCAACGGCCACGGCGTCTCCTTCCTGGAGATTGGGCAGCACTTCCTGCTCAAACACGGCCGGCTGGTCACTGTCGCCCATAAGGAGCATGACAATCTGTGCTTCTTTGGCAGCTTCCGCTACCGTCTTAACTTCCAGTCCATCTTCTTCTGCACGCGGCCAACTCTTACTCCCTTTACGAAGCCCGACCACAACATCAAGGTTATTATCCCGCAAATTCTGGGCATGCGCATGACCCTGGCTCCCGTATCCCAGGATAGCAATTTTTTCTCCCTTCAGATGATCCAGATCCGCATCCTTGTCATAAAAAATTGTCGCCATATTTTGCCCGGCTGCAATCTATGATCTCAGTTCTTGATCAATAATTGGCACCAGGCACTTCACCTCCTGTATCAATAACACATTTTTTACACTAAGATGTAAGATAATGATAGATGAAACATACTATTCGACAGTCTGTTTCGTAATCCCTGCCAAAAAACCCTTTTCGGTGCTATAATTTACATTTTTTTTCTTCTTAATTCTCAAATGAATACTCCTTTTTATGGAAAGTAGCAAAGCCCCGGGAACAAACTCCCGGGGCTTTGCTACGCTTTATTATATCCGTATTTTTATCCGTATTTTTTGCAATCGTAATCTAAACGCATTATCATATTGGCATTCGTTATATTGTCAACCAAGTTTTAGTATATTCCTAAATATAAAATAACAAAGGGGACTGGCGTAAAACCGACAATATATAACAACAATTTCTGCAGGACGAATCAATAAGCCCGTACTTTTTTCTCCACGGCCGCTTTGCCGGCGCTGATCAGTTTGTTTACGGTTAAACCGTACTTTTGAAGCAGCTCCTTCGGAGATCCCGATTCCCCAAAGCTATCATTAATCCCAACCCTTATAACCGGCACAGGGCAATTTTCAGAGACAAGCTCCGCTATTGCCCCCCCTAACCCCCCGATAATACTGTGCTCTTCTATGGTAACGATTGCTCCTGTTTTTTGGGCCAATTGCAGTAAGAGCACTTCATCCAGAGGTTTGATAGTATGTACATTGACAACTGCGGCACTGATATTATGCCTTTCCATAAGGGAGGCGGCTTCAAGCGCAATCCCTACCGTTATGCCTGTAGCAATAAATACCAGGTCATCGCCTTCCCTGAGCAGCTGTGCCTTGCCCAGTTCAAAAGGCACCTCTGGCGATATAACGGGGGGAACCTTTGGCCTGCCCAGGCGCAGGTACAACGGGCCTTCATGCTTTGCTGCGGCTTCCACCGCCTGGCATGTCTGTCGCGCATCAGCCGGCACAACAACCGTCATATTCGGTAAAACACGCATGAGGGCGATATCTTCAAACGACTGGTGTGATGCCCCGTCCTCGCCTACGGTAATTCCGGTGTGAGTGGCAGCTATTTTGACGTTCATTTTTGTATAGGCAACGGAGTTGCGAATCTGATCATAAACCCTCCCCGTTGCAAATACGCCAAAAGTGCTCACAAAGGGAATAAAACCCGAAGCTGCTAGCCCCGCAGCCGTTCCTATCATATCGGCTTCAGCAACCCCCATATTAAAAAAACGCAGAGGAAATTCATCGGCGAACAGAACTGTTTTCGTGGATTTAGAAAGATCTGCATCGAGCACAACAATGCTGGGATTCTTTCGCCCCAGCTCTACAAGGGCTTTACCATATGCCTCCCTGGTAGCCATTTCTTCCGTCAAAGTATCCCCCTCCATCTTATTGGCTTAGCTCAGCCAGAGCTTTCTCATATTCCTCTTTATTCGGAGCCCTGCCGTGCCAGTCTAGTTGATTTTCCATAAAAGATATCCCTTTTCCCTTTACAGTGTGAGCGATAATCATCGTCGGAGCGCCTTTGTTAGCGCGTGCCCTTCCTATGGCTTCGAGCAACGCTGCGTAATCGTGCCCGTCAACCTCCATTACATGCCACCCAAAGGCCCGCCATTTTCCAGCCAGGGGTTGCGGTAACTTTACGTCACGAATCCATCCATCGATCTGTAAACCGTTATAATCCAAAAAAGCAGTAAGATTATCCAGCCGGTAGTGGGCAGAGGTCATAGCTGCTTCCCATACCTGCCCTTCCTGGATCTCCCCGTCACCCAGGATAACATAAGTATGATATTTAGACTGATTAAGCCTGGCCGCCAGCGCCATACCATTTGCCACGGAGAGCCCCTGTCCCAGAGAACCTGTTGACATCTCTATTCCCGGAGTTTTACGCATATCAGGGTGGCCCTGAAGGGGGGAATTGATCTTTCGCAGGCTCGACAAATAAGCGGACGGGAAAAACCCCTTATCCGCCAAAACAGCATAAAGCGCAGGACACGCATGTCCTTTACTCAACACCAGCCTGTCGCGATGGGGATGTTTGTAATTCTGAGAATCAATATTCATTACTTTATAATACAAAACTATTAATATATCCAGTACCGATAAAGAACCTCCCGGATGACCGGAACCAGCTTCGTAGATCATCGTAACGACATCTTTGCGCAGCTTTCTGGCTTTTATCCTTAGTTCCTCTAATGCCGCAGCCGATATTGCCGGCAATTTCATACCCCCTTAGATTAAATACTTTACTGGTTTGGACCAAAACCTTCCCCCAGAACCTCCCCCGCATTACTGACAATTACAAAAGCCTCCGGGTCCGCTTCCTGCACAATTTTTTTTAAACGGCTCACCTGTGCCTGGGATACCACACAAAGAATTATCCCTTTATCCTCCCCTGAATAAGCGCCCCGGCCTTTCAAAAGAGTAGCTCCACGCCCCAGTTCATCCAATATACCCTGACTTATTATATCGCTTTTTTCTGCGCTGATAATTATCGCCGCTTTGGAGAACGAAAACCCTTCCTGAACGAAATCTATAGCTTTGCTGCTCACAAAAAGGGATAAGAGTGCAAACATTGCCACCTCGGGGGAAAAGATAAACCCTGCAGCGACAATGATGACCAGATCCGCACCGATAAGGCTTTTTCCGCTGCTAAGGCCGGCAAAATGGTTGATCAGTTGAGCTATAATCGCTGTTCCTCCGGTGGAGCCCCGCGAGCGAAAAACAAGCCCAAGCCCCAAGCCTGACCCTATACCCCCAAAAACCGAGGCTAAAAGCAGATTGCTGGTAACCACCGGCATCGAAGCTGTCAGCTCCAGCATCAAAGGCAAAAGTATCGTACCGATAACGCTGTGGGCAACGAATTTCCACCCCAAAATAATCCATGCCAGAACAAACAGGGGAACGTTGCCCACAAAAACGGTCATGCTTACCGGGATCTGGTAAAGGTGATAAAGGATAACACCCAAACCGCTGATACCGCCTGCTGCAAGTTTGTTGGGGATAAGAAACATCGTGAAAGATACAGCCATAAGCAGCGTTCCCAAAATAACACCCAGCAGTTCCCATAAGATTCTTTTTGACATTATTAATGCCCCAACCCCTCATTAATAAGAACAGCAAAAAAAGCAGCAAATAACTATTTTTTCTTTCTTGCTTTTATTATTCCCTGAAAATAATTATTTTTTATTCTGATTAGAAGATTGCAGGCCTGAACTGTAGCGCAGGTGAGCCTCCAGGAAGGGGTCAATTTCTCCGTCCATTACGGCCTGAATATTACCGATCTCTACCCCCGTACGATGATCTTTAACCATGGAATAGGGATGAAAGACATAAGAGCGTATCTGGCTGCCCCAGGCGATCTCCTTCTGCTCACCCCTTAGAGAATTCAACTCCTCTTTCTGCTGTCTTTGCGCCAGATCCGCCAGCTTTGCCAGAAGTATGTGCATGGCTCTTTCTTTATTACTATGCTGCGAACGCTCATTCTGACAGGTTACAACCAGCCCCGTAGGCAAATGCGTGATCCTCACGGCAGAATCAGTTGTGTTTACATGTTGCCCGCCTGCTCCATGCGAACGAAAAGTATCTATCCGCAGATCTTCGGGGCTAACATCTACATCTTTCCCTTCCTCCACCTCCGGCAAAACATCCACCGAAGCAAAAGAAGTATGCCTGCGGCCCCCGGTATCAAAAGGGGATATGCGCACCAGCCGGTGAACTCCCCGTTCTGCTTCCAGATAACCATAAGCTTTTTTGCCCTTAACGAGAAAAGTGACACTTTTAATGCCGGCCTCCTCACCGGGTAGGAGATCAAGCACCTCCAGGGCATACCCTTTCTTCTCCGCCCACCGCGTATACATGCGCAAAAGCATTTCGGTCCAGTCCTGGGCCTCCAACCCCCCCGCGCCGGGATGGAGGGCGACAATGGCATTATTTTCAGCATAGCTACCCTTGAAGAGTAAGTTCAGCTCTTCCTTTTGCAACATGGCATCAATTTTTTTATCCAGATCCTCAGCTTCTTGCAGAAGCGCCGGAGCATCTTCCTCCTTATCGAGCTCCTCGTATAGCTGTAGTAAAACCTCCCACTCTTCAAATAGCCCGGCCAAACGATCATAGACCTCGAGCCTTTCTTTTAACAGGCCTATCTCCTGCATCATCGCGGAAGCATCTTCGCTATTGTTCCAGAAATCAGGCCTGCCGGCCGCCTCTTCGATTTCTTTAACTCTCTTCCTTTTATTATCGAGGTCAAAGAGACCTCCCCCATTCTTCGAACCTTTTTTTTTGTTCTTCCCAGCGTTGTTTTAATCCGTTTAGCATAGCAACCCTCCTTAACATCAGCGTCTAGCGACTGCTCCACAACATTTTTTATATTTCTTGCCGCTGCCGCAGGGACAGGGATCATTTCTTCCCACTTTCTTAACAGTAACGGGTTTTTTCTTAACAGGCGTGTTCTCTCCTGTTTTTGTCCCCCTTGCTTCATTCATCGCACCCGTGCTCTCTTGCTTGCGGTTCACTGTTGGTATAGCAACCCTCTCCCTTCCCGGGGCCCGGCTTACCTTAAGGTGGAAGAGAAGACGTACCACTTCCTCCTGAATAGAGTGGATCATCTCCTGGAACATCTCATAAGCCTCATATCTGTACTCAATGAGAGGGTCCCTTTGCCCGAAAGCCCTGAGCCATACTCCCTGGCGCAGCTCATGCATGGCATCGATATGTTCCATCCACTTGCTATCAACGGTACGCAGCAGGACAACCCTCTCCAGCTCGCGAATTACTTCTTCGCCCATTTCCTTTTCCCGTTCCTGATAGTAATCCGTAGCTTCACGGATAAGTTTTTCCTTCAAATCTTCATCATCAAGGGAATTTAACTCTTCAATGCTGAGACGTCCCGCAGGCAGATATACTTTTTCCGCATACCTTAATAATCCTTTTAAATCTCTATCCTCTCCGTCGTGTTTCTCACCGGCATAAATCGCAAGAGAAGCATCGATGATATCTTCTACCATGTGCATAATATTATCCCGCAGATTTTCCCCTTCCAGGACCTGACGGCGCTGCTTGTAGATTACTTCCCTTTGCTGATTGAGCACATCGTCATATTCGAGAATATGCTTGCGGATCTCGAAGTTCCGGCTTTCAACCTTTTTCTGCGCGTTTTCAATGGCCCTGCTGATCATCGGATGCTCAATGCGGAGATCTTCCTCCATGCCGAGCCTTTCCATAATCGACTTCACATTATCCGAGCCAAAAAGCCGCATCAAATCGTCTTCCAGGGATACGTAAAAAATCGATGAACCGGGGTCTCCCTGGCGGCCGGAACGGCCCCTGAGCTGGTTGTCTATGCGCCTGGATTCATGCCTCTCTGTTCCGATAATGTGCAGTCCACCAAGCCTGACTACTTCTTCATGGCGGGCTTTCCATAGCGCGGTAATCTGTTTAATTTTCTCCTCTTTTTGTTCAGGGGAGAGTTCATCATCGGCCTGTATTTTTTCAATTTCCGGTTCAATATTGCCGCCCAGGACAATATCGGTCCCCCGCCCGGCCATATTAGTAGCAATTGTTACCGCTCCCTTTTGCCCGGCCTGGGCTACTATTTCCGCCTCTTTTTCATGGAACTTGGCGTTGAGCACATGGTGCCGGATACCCCTTTTAGCGAGCATGCGGCTCAGTTCTTCGGATTTCTCAATGGAAATAGTGCCCACCAGGATAGGCTGACCCTTCTCATGCCGCTCCGCTATTTCTTCCACCACAGCCTTGAATTTGGCCTGTTCTGTGCGGTAAATTAAATCCGGGAGATCTTCCCTGATCATCGGTTCGTTGGTAGGAATAATCACTACATCCATTCCATAAATTTTCCTGAACTCTTCTTCTTCCGTAACGGCGGTCCCTGTCATCCCCGCCAGCTTTTCATACATGCGAAAGTAATTCTGAAATGTAATGGAGGCCAGGGTGCGGCTTTCACGGGCGACTTTAACCTTCTCCTTTGCTTCAATCGCCTGGTGCAGCCCGTCGCTGTAGCGTCTGCCGAACATCAGCCTGCCTGTAAATTCATCAACAATGACTACCTCGCCGTCTTTGACAACATAATCCCTATCCCTTTTCATGAGCACATGTGCCTTTAAAGCCTGTTGAAGATAATTTTCCATTTCCTGCCGCAGCGTTGTATTTTCTTCTGCGGTTATATTTTTAATATGGAGCTCTTTTTCCAAAAATTTTGCTACACGCTCCTCCCCGCTCTCCGTCAGTATCACGGTATGCGCTTTTTCATCGACGGTATAATCGATATCCCTTTTCAGGCGGGGAACATAAGCGGCGAATTTATCATAATACTCGGTCGGCTTCTCCGCCGCACCGGAAATAATCAAAGGCGTCCTGGCTTCGTCGATCAGGATACTGTCCACTTCATCAACAATAGCGTAATAAGGGGGCCTCTGCACAAGTTGTTCCTGATGCAGGACCATATTATCGCGCAGGTAATCAAAACCGAATTCATTGTTGGTACCAAAGGTAACATCTGCGTTATAGGCCTCCCTGCGTTCACGGGAATTCAAGCCATGAACGATAAGACCGACTTCAAGCCCGAGAAATCTATAAACCGGCCCCATCCATTCGCTGTCCCTTCTGGCAAGATAATCGTTCACGGTCACGATATGAACTCCCCGCCCGGCTAAGGCATTAAGATATGCGGGCATCGTCGCGGCAAGGGTCTTGCCTTCACCGGTTTTCATCTCGGCTATCCGTCCCTGATGTAAAACCACACCTCCCAGCACCTGAACGTCAAAGGGCCTCATGCCCAGAGTACGCCAGGCGGCCTCCCGGGCCAGGGCAAAAGCCTCCGGCAAGATATCGTCAAGGGATTCTCCGCCCTGCAGTCTTTCTTTCAGATGAGCGGTCATCTCCGGAAACTGGCTATCCCTTAGCTTCTTCATGCGTTCCTCATAAGAATTTACCTCTTCAACAAAACGCCAAAGCTTTTTCGCTTCCCTTACGTGAGGATCCCCAAAAATTTTTGTAAATAATCCCATAATATCTCCTCCTGGAGCTCAAGCTCCTGGACTTTTTCTCTTTGATGTAGAATAATTCTACTAAAAAGAGAGCAAAATTACAAGCGCCGGGTGGGGCGAGGTCTCCCTTTTCCTGCTTTAAAAGCAGCTTTTTGATCCCGCACCCCCCAAATTTTACTCATAGTTCATAGATCGCAAATTTCTGCGCCGCTTACTTCAAGAAAACGGGGAATCTCGGTCATATCCGCAAGCACTGCCCTCGCCCCCGCCCTCGCAAATAAATCACCGCTATCAACACCGCCGTGCCCGGTCAAAACGCCGATAAATAAAGCGCCCATCTCCCTGGCGGCCAGGAGATCAGCCATAGAATCCCCGACAATCCAGCACCTTCCCTTCTCCGGCCGCAGGCCATCCCCCGAAAGCGCTCTTTTATTACTGAGCTTCTTTCCCCAGTAGGACTTGAGAAAAGAAAAAGGATGAGGTTTACCCAGGGATATTTTTTGAGAAAAGCAACCCCGCAGGTGCTCTTCAGCCTTGCACACATCATCGTAAGTTACTATTGAATCGGCATCAAAACAGTTCCAGATCCCCATTTTTTTTAGAGGAAGATATAGTTCGCTAAAAGGTCTCCCCGTCGCAATCCCCAGGCCCCATCCTTTACCGGACAGCTTGTTTAAAGCATCCCTTATTTTACTGATATCCAATAAAGGCTTTTCATCTTCGATAAGTCCCTTTTTGCCCGGCAGACGGGGTTTCCTGGCATATACTTCTATAAAAATCCTCTCCCCCAGGTACCACTCCTGGAAAATATCTCTTACGCCCTCCCATAATGAGGAAAATGGGGAAAACGTTTTGCGGGCAATCTGCAGGTACTCCCCGGTAAAAGGTAAAGCAAGCCTCTCCGGTAAATCCCTTCCGCAGGCGTCACCCGGCCATTCTCCCAGGAAAGATTCGAATGAAGGCTGCCAGGAGTCCTTCGGCAGCGATAACAACGCAGATAAAACGTGAAGAAGCTCAGGCGTAATGCCTTTCTCCATCGCCTGGGAGATAAAATCATTTTTTCCAGGCTTGTGGCGGGATAACTCATGTAAAACGAGCATTAATTGAAAGGCAAAACACAAAAAAGCCAGATCCCAGTTTGAATTTACTGCTTTCTGTTTTAATAACGCGATCACCTTGTCCCGCTGAAAAATAACCCTTCTAATGCTACTGATATCCCGGGAATCTGGAATAACGCTAAAGGCCGGAAGTCCTCCTCCCGGAGAAAGCCCCAGATAGTGTTTTCCGTATAATAGTTCCCACACGGTTAACGCCGCCGCATCCCAATAGCGCTCCTCTTCCGTTATAACACCGTCCATATCAAAAATAATTTTCCCTAGATAATCCGGCACAGTTTTTCCCTCACTCCAGCTAAATATAAGCAGCAGAACTATCAGCGTGAACTCTTTAAAGAAGCCTGGCGCCGCCCCCGATTATTCTATCAATACATCTGTTTGAATAGCGCCGGCCACGCCCGAGGTAATACCCTTTCTCCATTCCCTCAACTCCAGCGCATAAAAAAGAGCTTCCCCAAAAGCCCGAAATAGCGCCTCCCAGATATGATGACCATTATTTCCCTTGTTAATGTTTAAATGCAGGGTGCAGCAAGCTCCCTGCACAAAACCCTCAAAAAATGTCTTCAGATCTTCTGAGTTTGTATTTTCCGTCACTAACGGGATCTTTACACCCGAATGGGAAAAATCAAGATAAGCCCTGTTCTCAAAGCTGATTACGGCCTGGGCAAGGGCCTCGTCAATAATAGCGAAAGCCGATCCATATCCTACAATTCCGTCCTGTAATCTATATTCAACATATTCCTTTATCGCTTTCCCAAGCGTAATCCCTACATCTTCGCAAATAACATGGGTGAGATATATCTCTTTTAACTCGACATTAACCTCCAAATTGAATTCCCCGCGCGCGATAATATGTTCCAGCATATGGTTAAAAAAAGGCATCGTTGTCTGTAATCCTTTTTTGGGATTCTTGTAACGGGGGCCAAAATCCACTTTTACTGTGATTTCAGACTCGGCAGTTTTCCTCCGGGCTGTAACCTGCATGTTTAATCAAAAACCTCCTTGTATCAAAATAGCTATCTTATTCACGCCAAATCAGGAACAAATCTTTGGCATAAGAATTGCGATATCGCAACCATGAAACCTCGCTTCACCATCAGGCGGATGAAAATGGTAAAGCATAATTTTAAAGTAGACATACTATTTTTATAGCAGACATACTAAGGGTATACCTTAAATTTCTCTTTCCCTGACCGCCATGGCATGGGCAAAAAATCCCTCCATTTCCGCAAAATGGATCGCCTTCTCCTTAACCCTCTCGAACCCTTCCCTGGTAACGTATCCAAAAGAAGAGCGTTTTAAAAAATCATGTACCGATACCCCGGAATAAGTTTTAGCAAATGAACCTGTCGGCAAAATAGCATTTGGGCCCAAAAGAAAGTTACAGAATGTGATTGGGGTGTGCGAACCCAGCAATATTTCCCCCGCATTTTTTATCCGGGGTAGCAGCGAAAAGGGATCGGCGGTCAATATCTCCAGATGTTCGGGTGCGTAATCGTTGATAAATTTTATCGATTCTTCCAGGTTCCCGGTCAGAACAATACCCCCATAATTATTAAATACTTTATTAATAAAAGCTGCTTTTTCTTCAGGTAACTTATCAAGATAGCCGGGGATAACCTGAGCAACTTTTTCCGCCAGCTCCCCTGAATGGGTCACAAGCAGCGAAGCTGAATCTGGGCCGTGTTCCGCCTCAATTAACAAATCCAGCGCTGCAGTCTGCGCATCCGCAAACTCATCGGCAAGGATAATCGCCTCGCTGGGGCCCGCCGGCAGACCTACATCCAGCACTCCATAAAGTATCCGTTTGGCGGCATTTACATAAGCGTTACCGGGGCCGATTACTTTATGGCAGCGCGGGATACTCTCCGTACCGAAAGCAACGGCCGCCAGTGCCTGCATTCCCCCAACCCTGTATACTTCTTTGATTCCAAGAATGTAAGCTGCAGCAAGGGTAGCCGCATCCACTTCCCCTTCGGGACCGGGAGGGGTGCAGACAACAATACGCGGAACCCCCGCCACAACCGCCGGCACCCCCAGCATCAGCATAACAGAAGGAAAGCTCCCCTTACCCCTGGGAACATATAAACAAACATCGGCAACAGGGGTTGTCTTCTCCCCCGCCAGCAATCCTCCTTCAATCTCTTTCAGCCATATCTCTGAGGGAAGCTGCTCCTGGTGAAATTTTTTAATATTTGCCGCAGCATACTCCAGAGTTTCCCTGGATTTTGCATCCAGCCTGCCGTATGCTTCTTCTAATTCGTCATCCGTAACCCTAAAACCCTTATCTTCAAGGGAAATACCATCAAATTTTAATGTATAATCCAGGATGGCCTTGTCGCCCTCCTCCCGCACGCGATTAATTACCTCCGCGGCAAGGGTTAAGTGTTTGGTTATATCTGCCTCGGAACGGCGCAGCAGCGATCGGTATTCCTCTGATGAGAGTTGAGATAATCGATAAAACTTCATTTGATAATAACCTCCTTCAGGCAAAAAGCTACAATTGATAAACCTGCCCAAAATTGTGCGTGGGGCCTATTTCATCAACAAGGGCCCACAAACCTCCCAGGACAAGGGAATGCCCGCCGCAAATAACGGGAATCTCTGCTTCCACCGCAGCCCTGGTGAAATCTCTCATAACGGGGTTTTTCATTTCCTGCCAGAGGCCGAGATCGGAAAGAAAACGCTCTTCGGTAGAAAGCCTTCCATGAAGAAGATGTATCATGAGAACCCTGGTATCCAGGAAAGCGCAACGCGCAACCTTTTCCAGATATTTCATAAACTTAACATGACCGACTTCTTCCAGGAAATAGCCCATCAGGGAAATAGCGTTTCCCTTTTCTTCCCTTCCCAGGGCCTTCATTCCCCTTTCTTCGGAGAAAACACGCAAACGCAGTTTTAGATTTTGATTGATGTGTGCAATGATCGGTGCCCCTACTCTGCCTAAAAGCAGGACTTCCTCGTAATCCCCCCTAAGAACTTCCTTTGCCCTTTCCAGTCGCGAAAGATCGAGATCCTCTTTCTCCAGCACCTTCCGCGCCCGCTGACCGGCAAACGGGCTCCCGGCCAAAATCAGCAAATCAGCCGGAGTATCAAGATCAAAGGTTAATCCGGCGCTGTTACGGAAAAGTTTATGCACAACACCCGTTCCATCCCTCAGGGATACAGCCAGAATATTATCTATCCGGGGCGGATCAATCTTATTGATAAGCTCTCCCGGGGTAAAGGCAACAATATCGGCCGACTGAGCATTGTTCGAATAGATCACAGCCTCAGAATTCAATAAACGGCGGCAGATCTCCTGCAGCTCGTCTGCCGTTACCAGGGGAATGCTCGCGCCGCCCATGTAGAGAACATTTTGCAGCCTCTCCCTGTTTATCAATTCGGAAAGCGCTTTGCCAAAATGAAAACTGTCGCCATTTTCGGTTTTTATTATTTTCGCCCCCATAGCTTCAGCTTCTTCGGCCAGTAAGGAATAATTAGTCAGCAGATAGAGTGCACCGATCTCCTTCAATTGCTTCATCTTGACGATGTTGTCCAGCAGCACAGCATGCCGGACCCTGACAAGCATTTTTTCTATTTCCCCAGCCGGGCTGCCCCCTTCAAAAAGAACAACATTCACAGCATTGTTCATTATTTAGCGTCCTCCTCCATACGCTAGAACTATACTAAAAGGGAAGTGAAACACCGGCAATCGCCGGTGTTCTAACCATTTTGATTAAATAAATAACCGGAAAAACCCAGGAAAACCGAAGGGCAGAAAAACAAGCCCGTTCCGCCTAAATATCCGCAGGAAGCTTTATTATGTATGGCAGGGAAGGTTATTGCTTATCCCTCCCAAATTATAAATCCCATAAAGCAACGGCAGCTTATTCTTCAGGCTCAATCAATCCGTAATTACCATCTTTACGCTTATAAATTACGTTTATCTCTTCCGTTTCCGCATTGGTAAAAACAAAAAAATCGTGTCCGAGAAGGTTCATCTGCAAAATTGCTTCTTCTTCGGGCATTGGTTTCATGATAAATCTTTTTGTCCTGACAATTCGAGGCTCAGTTTCCTCCTCTTCCTTTCGTTTACTGCTGACAAATTGTTCGTTAAGCTCCTTAAGACCTTTCTGGCGCAGTTTTCGGTTAATCTTGGTTTTATACTTGTGTATCTGGCGCTCAATTTTATCAACTACCAGATCTATAGAAGCATACATATCCTGCGTCTCCTCTTCCCCTCTTAACAGCAGGCCGCCAATTGAAATTGTAACTTCAACGATATGATTTCCCTTGGCCACGCTCATGGTAACCTGAGCTTTAATATTCGTATCGTCCGTCCCCAGATATTTATCAAGCTTGCTCAATCTTTTTTCAACATATTCCTGCAACGCCGGAGTAATCTCCATGTTTTTGCCCCGCGTTATAAAATGCATGAAATTTTTCCCCTTTCCTATCCAAATCTTAATAGCATATTTACTTATACTTGAGCTGTAGTGTTATAATATTCCCTAAAAAGTAAATAAATCCTTCCCTTGTTACAAATTATATAAATATATAGTAAGAAGAGGAACATTATATGTCCCTCTTCTTTACTTTCGAGGTTAGGTATTACTTTAAAAGCAATAAAGCAATTTTTATACGGTTATCCCGCCCATCCCTCACAGATTACACCTTCACTACATTTGCCGCCTGAGGGCCTCTACTCCCTTCCACAATCTCAAATTCTACTTCTTGCCCTTCGGTCAGGCTTTTAAAACCGTCTTCTTGAATGGCAGAGTAGTGGACGAAGACATCATCCCCATCCTCTCGTTCAATAAACCCGTATCCCTTTTCTTTATTAAACCACTTAACTCTACCCAACATAATTAATAACATACCTCCTAATATTAAATCTGTGAGGTTGGGACTCACAATACGTACTCTATCATATTCAAATTAGCTTGTCAATTGAAAAGAATCAAAGCCGTTATTCAAAATTCGCTAGTAGGTATACTTTTAATTGTTTTCTGCCAAACTTCCACGCATCATCATGATGGTTGAAAAGCAAATCAATGCTGCTACCTTTTATGGCGCTGCCTGTATCTTCTGCTATAGCAAACCCATATCCTTCCAGATAAACCATGGCCTTCAAAGGTATAACCGCGGGATCAACGGCGATAATATGCGGGTTTATTATGCTGCCGTCACCGGCAACAGCCTTTTTACCCGTATACGTATAGCCGTCATTATAAAAACCTGTACATTGTGATGCCCCCCGCTCATCAATTGGGCAGCCGGAACCGGGAGTTCCCGGACAATACGCGGTAGCGTTTACATAGAGCACTTTTTTATACTCATAGATCCTGCCTGCACGGGAAAAGGTATTTTTTCCCCCGTATTCCAGGACGCGGTTAACAGGAGGTTTTATTACTTCGCTAGAAACAATTTTCCTCGATAACTCCCGGCCTTCTCTTTTCTTTATTTCGACAACATGTTCAATTAATCCCTCTGATCCTTCTTCAATTACCCGTACAATACCATAATCCAAATCCGGGTTGCTTATTCTTACCGTCGTGGGTTGAAGGATCTCCCTTACCTTTTGTTTTTCTTCAAATACAGGTGGGGCCTTTAATACTTCGTCCATTTGTTTGAGTCTATCTTGATCTACTAATGCCTTCCCCTCTTCCGCCAATAAAAACCGAGGTTTCTCTTCTTCAATTGTCACTTCTGTTCTGCAGTACTGAATAAAAAATAATGTTGTCAGCACTGCCATAGTGACAACTGATGCCGCTATTCTCTTTCTGCTTTTTGCATAGTACCGGCTGCGGGTTTTATCTTCTTCCTTATTCTTTCTTTCCTTGCCACTCTGCCACCTTTTATTCCCTCCGCCGCATAAAGGAATAGTACCACTCTCTTCCATATTACCCCCTCCAAATATTATCTCCGCTAGTTCTTCTTTTTTTATCTCGTAGTAACAAACATTAACTATTATAAACAAAACATCCCCCTTTTATGCTCAGGTTAAATCTGCCTGCCTAAACTTAAATGGGTCCATCCTAACCTTACAAGTTATGCGGCTTAAGGAACTTACCACTTTTTGTAACGCCCTCGCTACCCAACCCGTTTCACTTATTCAATATCCTAAGTCCCCCTGCTCTGGTTTCCTTCAAGCTCCGCATTGCAGCGGTGCCCTTGTTCACGCAAGGGGTGCCTTACCTCCGGCCTGGAGTCAGGGTCTCTTTAACCCATCGGCTCGGCAGGCATGCCGTACAAATAAAAACTGAGCACACGCTTCTTTTTATGTATGCTCAGGTATCCAATGGCTAACACTATTAAAATTTCCATCATTAAGTAATAAAATTATAACTCGTAAAAAGCATTACTTTCTTAAATAATTTTTTAACCCTTTAAGAGACAATGTATGCTAATTCTTTTTTTAAACTTTCTTTTATTAATGATTTTTAATTATTACTATATAATATAATAACTCTATAATATAATAACTCTTATATAACTCTATCATTCTATAGAAAATAAACGCCTCGTATTCTCCAAACAGATGCGGCCAATTCTCTCTCCGCTAGTACCCCTTAATGCAGCAACTTTTTCTGCTGTAAAAGCTACGTTGGCCGGTTCGTTCCTTTTACCGCGCCTGGGAGTGGGCGTCAGGAAAGGAGCATCGGTTTCGATTAAAAGCCTGCTGGCAGGCACTGTGGCTGCAACCTGGCCTAAGACCTTGTTTTTGGGATAAGTTACAGGACCCGCTATGGAAATATACAAACCCATCTCCACAGATTTTTTTGCCAGGGATAAATCTCCGGAAAAACAATGCATAACCCCGCCTGAAAGGGGCAATCCTTCTTCTTCCAGGATCGACATCATTTTCCCGTGGGCATCGCGATCATGAAGTACCACCGGCAAATTTGTTTCCCGAGCAAGCTGCAATTGCCTGCGAAAAACCTCTTCCTGCGCTTCTCGCGGAGAACGGTTCCGATAAAAATCCAGCCCAATTTCGCCAATAGCGACGACTTTGGGGTGGGCAGACATCTCCCGCAATAATTCCAGATAATCCGGAGGCACTTTGGCAGCTTCATGGGGATGAATCCCGACAGTAGCATATACAATAGAATATTTTTCCGCCAATTGAATTGACTTTTGCGAGGATTGCAGATCACAGCCGATATTTATTATCAGCTTTAAACCGCGATTTTCAGCACGCTCCAGGACTTTTTCCCTGTCCTTATCAAAATCTCTAAAATCGAGGTGCGCATGGCTGTCAACCAGAGAAGGATATACTTTTGTACCGATCATGTTGATAGCGTTCATGAAATTTTGCTCCCCGAAGCAATATCGCCGTCAACAGTAGTAAGGATGACCTTTCCTTCGGGGCTGGTAGCGGCCAGAATCATACCCTCGGATAGTAAGCCGCGCAGCTTTACGGGTTTCAAATTGGATACAAAGAGAACCTTTTTCCCAATAAGTTCCTCCGGAGAGTAATGAAGGGCGATACCCGCCACAACCTGTCTCTTTTCTTCCCCGACATGTAGAATAAGCTTAAGCAGTTTGTCGGTCTTGGGCACAGGCTCTGCGGAAAGGATTTCAGCAACCCTGATATCGACCCTGGCAAACTCACCGATAGAAATCTGCTCCACATTTTTGTCCGCCTTTTCTTCCACTGTGCTTCTCTCCTTTACTCCTTCTTTTATCGCTTTACCGCCAATCTTCTCCGATAAAAAGCTTAACTCCCGTTCGAGATCCAGCCTCGGGAAAAGATCCTCGGCACGAAGAGCTCTGCTCCCCGGTTTTAACTGCCCCCACTCCTGCAGGCTTTCCCACGTGTGCAAATTAACCTCGGACCCGATACCGAGCTGCAACCAGATACGCTCCGGTGTCCGCGGCATAAAAGGCAAAAGGAGTACGCTGATAAAACGCAGCGATTCGCACAGGTTGTAGAGCACAGTGCCCAGCCGCTCTTTCTCTTCCTCTTTTTTTGCAAGCGCCCAGGGAGTATTCTCATCAATATATTTATTGGAACGCCGAACCAAGGCCCAGAGAGCTTCTAGAGCACTGCTCAGCTGGAGATTTTCCATAAATTCGGCCATTTTTGACGGAGTGTTTAAAGCCGTCTCACGAAGCTCCCTATCACTGGGATAAGCATTATCCTCAACTTTGTAGGCCGGCACAATACCTCCAAAGAAACGTTCGACCATGGTTACTGTCCGGCTGAGCAGATTCCCCAGATCATTTGCCAGATCCGTATTTATCCTCTGCAGCATAGATTCATTACTGAAAACCCCGTCAGCCCCAAAGGGTATTTCTCTCAGCAAAAAATAACGTACGCTGTCTGAACCGTAACGCTGAATGAGAATCATGGGGTCAACAACATTCCCTTTGGATTTTGACATCTTCCCTTCCTTTAAAATAAGCCAGCCATGGCCAAAAACCTTCCTGGGAAGGGGTAGCCCCAGCGCCATTAAAAAGATCGGCCAGTAAATAGTATGAAAGCGGACTATATCTTTGCCGATAAGATGCACATCAGCCGGCCAGTACTTTTGGAAGAGGCTTTCGTCGCCGCTCCCATAACCCAGAGCGGTAATATAATTGCTCAAAGCATCCAGCCAGACATAGACAACATGTTTCCTGTCAAAGGGCACCGGAATACCCCAGTCAAAAGTAGTGCGTGATACACAAAGATCTTCCAGCCCCGGTTGCAAAAAATTATTGATCATTTCATTTTTGCGCGAAACTGGCTGGATAAAATCGGGGTTTGCGTTGATATGCTCCAGGAGCCTGGGGGCGTATTTTGACATACGGAAAAAATACCCTTCTTCCGCCACCTTTTCAACAGGTCTCCCGCAATCCGGGCAGTTTCCATCTTCCGCCTGCCTTGCTGTCCAAAACGATTCACAGGGTGTGCAGTACCAACCCTCATACCTACCCCTGTAGATATCCCCCTGCTGATAAAGCCTGTCAAAAATCTTTGCAACTGCCTCTTTGTGGCGCGGTTCCGTAGTTCTAATAAAATCATCGTAAGAAATATCAAGAGCCGACCAGAGATCCTTGATCCAGGCAACTATTTCATCGACAAAGTCCTGGGGATCCTTCCCGGCCTCCGCTGCGCTGCGCTGAATCTTCTGCCCGTGCTCATCCGTTCCCGTAAGGAACCTGACATCATACCCGGTAAGCCTTTTAAACCTGGCCAGGGCATCGGCAGCTACAGTAGTATAAGAATTACCAATATGAAGCTTATTGCTGGGATAATAAATCGGGGTGGTAATATAATATGTATTCTTTGACATAATACACCGTCCATTAGCAACTTTATGCTATTTTATTCAGCTTTTTATTATATCACAAAGAAATATTTTAGGCAAATAAGACAAAATTTTAGAATAATTGGGCCATCCATGTTGTCACCAATATATAAAATTGTTGGTTTCATCTTGCAAGCCATTAAATTATACAGGTGTAATTGTATTATTTTGCAGGAAATTGCCTCCAAAAATAGAAATAGTGATAAAGATAAAAAAAAGCAGGCATAAAGCATGGCCTAAAGCAGGCCTTTTGAATATCTTTCTAAACAAGTTATCAGTTATTAACTAAAAAATATACTTGTTGTTCGATTTTCTATCAACAAGAGGTGGTTTGAGTTGGCCCAAAACAGTATCGTAATAACCCCCGAACAGTTGATATTCGTCATGGACATAGGAACCAGAAGCGTTATTGGGGTTGTCTGTTATCCTCAAAAAGAAAAGCTGCGTGTATTGGCAACCGAGGTCGCCTATCATCCTCAGAGGGATATGCTGGATGGACAGATTCATAATATTGAAGGAGTTATAAAAACAGCAGGCCAGGTAAAAAACAAACTGGAAAATAGGCTCGGCGTTTCCCTGCGTAAAGTTTCCCTTGCAGCCGCCGGAAGGGCGTTGAAAACCTGCCGCCATCTCGCTGAAAGAAAAGTGGAAAGCGGGCACAAAATCCGCAAAGAAGAAATCGCCTCACTCGAGCTGGAGGCAGTTGAAAAATCGCAGGATATACTTATAAATGAAGGAACAAATGCCAATGATGCATACTACTGCATCGGGTACACAGCTGTCGCCTATTACCTCGATGATTATCCGATTACCAATTTATTAGGGCAGAAAGGAAACAAAATAGGCGTTGAAGTGCTCTCCACTTTTCTCCCTAGGGTGGTAATAGACAGCCTTCTGACCGTAGTAGAAGGCCTGGGAATGACTATAAACAACCTTACACTGGAACCCATTGCCGCATTGAATGTTACCATACCAAAGGAATATCGCTCGCTCAACCTTGCCTTGGTGGATATAGGAGCAGGAACTTCGGATATAGCTATAACGCATAAAGGAACGGTAGTCGGCTATGCTATGGTACCCCTGGCAGGCGATGAAATTACCGAACAAATCGCCGATGCTTTTCTTTTAGATTTCAACACCGCTGAAAAAGTAAAGCTAATGCTTACCGGGAAGAAAGCGAATATCTCCTTTAACGATATCCTGGGAAACCACCATAAATTGCCCTTAGAGAAAATTATTGAGGTAATAGAACCCGCGGCTAACAAAATTGCTGCTGAGATTGCCTCTGTCATTAAAGAATTAAACAGGGGACCGACGCGAGCATTGTTCTGCATTGGGGGAGGTAGCCAGACCCCTCTTTTACGTGAAAAACTGGCCGAACAGATGGGCCTGCCCCTGGAAAAAGTGGTCATCCGCGGCAGAGAAATAGTGAACCAAATTAAATATTCGGGTCGGAAATTAAAGGGGCCGGAATCGATTACTCCTTTCGGCATTGCCGTATCATCCCTAGAAAAAGATTACTTTGGTTTCTCCTACATTACCGTCAACGGTAAAGTAGTAAGACTCCTTGATACGGAACCTAAGGTAGGAAACGCTCTACTTGCTGCAGGCTTCAGTTCAAAAAAATTACTGGGACAGCGCGGCCCGGGCATTAAAATTTATATTGACGGTAAAGAAAAAATTCTCCCAGGAACACCCGGGGAAAATGCCCGTATACTTCTCAACGGAAAAGAAGCCTCACTGGAAACAGCTGTTAATAACAACGATAAAATTGAAATTGTTGAAGCTTCTGCAGGCAAAGCACCGCTCGTTAAAATTCGGGATTTTTTCCCCCCGGAAAGGTATTACGTTTACCTTAACGATGAACGCATATCTTTATGGCCCTCTCTTTATTTAAACGGTAAAAAGGCAAACCCCGAAAAAAATTTAAAAGACGGGGATAAATTGGATTATAAGGGGATGGGTACACTGGGGGATTTTTTTAAAATTGCCGAGCTAAATCCCGAGAACATTTTGTTTAAAGTTAATCAACACCCATCGTCTTTACAGTACGAACTTCAGCCCGGTGACAGGATTAATATTGTTTTCAAACAAAATCATACCCCCCCCAAGCAACCCGAAACCCAAGAAACCCCGTAAAACGAGAAAACTCGCAGAAAACGGCATTCGTGCAACCCCAAAGCTTACGGGCCTGCTGTTGAAGCTTCCTTTTTTATTGGCGCACAGTCGACTTTATTTTATTAAAAATTGCTAGGATGTACTTATTTAGACATTTTTTACTTTTTTGTGCAAGTAAAGTATTGCTTTTCATGGGAATTACTGGTATAATATAACTTGAAAGAAATGTCGAATACTGTAAAAGAGGGGGATTACGGATTGAAATCTACAGGAATAGTCAGGAAAGTGGATGAATTGGGAAGGGTCGTTATTCCAATTGAATTGCGGCGTACTCTGGGGATTAACATTAAGGATGCCCTGGAAATATACGTCGACGGCGAAAAGATTATCTTAAAAAAATACGAACCGGCATGTATATTTTGTGGCAGCGCTGACAACGTGAGGCAATTTAGCGGCAGAATTGTTTGCCAGGAGTGCATTGATAAAATGGAGCGTTAATATTCACTAAAAAATTTTTACGGAATTATCTTTTATGCTTTTTGATTATTCCTTTCCTTTTAAGCTGCAACAAAATAGCATATACTTCATTTTTACTGAGAGGAGTGCTACTGGCGACTTTTTTTACGGCTTCACTGGGCAAGTTGCCCTCATCAATAGCCTGTAAAAGTTTCCTTTTGCATTCTTCTTTCAAAAATTCCAGCTCGTTGCTGGTTTTTTTTTCCTCCCCCACGCCGTTATTTTCATCCTGCGGGGAGAATACCAGGGTTATTTCTCCCCGAGGCGGAGTATCGTAATAATGATGAAGAAGCTGAGCGGCGCTGCCACGCCGCACCTCTTCAAATTTCTTGGTCAGCTCGCGGCATACGGCTATTTCTCTTCCCTGCAAGATCTCCTTTGCTTTTTCCAGGGTCTTGATCAGGCGGTGGGGAGATTCAAAAGCGATAACCGCTTTTTTTTCCTTAGCAATGGATTCAAGTTCCTTTTCCAGTACTGCCCTGTTTCTGCTCAAAAACCCCCAAAAAACAAATTTATCTCCAGGGAAACCGGAGATAACTAAAGCAGTAAGCACAGCAGATGGTCCGGGCAAAACGGTATAGGGAATTCCCTCTTCTAAAAGCCGGTTTAACAGGTAGCGACCGGGATCGGAAATAAGAGGCATACCGGCATCACTTATGAGGACAATTCTTGCATCGTCCTTCAGTTTTTGGATAATCTCCGCGCTCTTTTTATCCCTGTTGGATTCTCTAAAAGAAATAAGGGGGGTTTTTATTCCATAATAATGAAAGAGCTTCCTGGAACGATCAATATTCTCCACAGCAATATAATCCGCTTCTTTTAAATACTCAAGGGCCCTTAGCGTTATATCCTTTAAATTGCCGATGGGAGTAGCGCAGATATAAAGTGTGCCTTTTTTAACGTCACTATCCTTTCCAGTTTTTCTCATAGCTACTTTTCCTTACCGGAAGGCAATTTTTCAATTTCCTCGATGGGGAACTCTTCCTGCCTGCATACCTCCAGCAAGTCTACAAGAACTGTTTTTTTAACCATATTCTGGTTTAAGACCTTCCCTTCGCCATGAGGGGTGAGCACTAAATCCCCTATAGGAGGAAATTCTCCTCGGACATACTCGTAATGATCGGCTTCATAACGCAGGCAGCACATCAAACGACCACAGATACCGGATATTTTTGTGGGATTTAAGGAAAGGTTTTGATCTTTGGCCATCCTGATAGAAACCGGCCCAAAGTCACCAAGAAAAGTGGCACAGCAAAGCCCTCTCCCACAAGGCCCAAGCCCGCCCAGCATTTTGGCCTCATCCCGAACCCCGATCTGGCGCAGCTCTATGCGGGTGCGAAAAACTGATGCCAGATCTTTTACCAGTTCCCTAAAATCTACCCTGTTGTCGGCGGTGAAGTAAAAAATAATTTTGTTATGGTCAAAAGTATATTCCACATCAACCAGTTTCATCTGCAGGTTATGCTTTTCTATTTTTTCCTGACAGATAGAAATGGCCTCTTTCTCCTTCTGCTTGTTTTCGGCCAGTTGTTTATAGTCTGCCTCAGTAGCTATCCTACGGACAACCCTTAAAGGAGACACTATCTCTTCCTCGCTTACTTCCCTATTCTCCAGTACCACTTCTCCAAATTCCAGCCCCCGGCTTGTTTCTACAATCAAGCCCTGGCCCTGCTTCAATTCTAAGTTGCCGGGATCAAAATAGTATATTTTCCCCGCCCGCCGGAAGCGTACTCCCACTACCTTTGGCATTTTAAACAACTCCTCTCATCTGCAAAAACAATACTTCAACAGCAAGGCGTTTATTAATATTGTTGAGCAATTCTTCCTGAAGATCCAGCAGATGACGACAAATTTTCTCCAAAAAATAAATATTATCACCGGCACCAAGACTTTTCCCTCCCGGGAAACATAGCTTTATTTCCGGCCGGCTGCCCAGTTTTATTAACAGCCTGTTACGATAGATGATTAAAAAAAGGTCTATTAATTCCTTTAAATTTTCCCTTCTGGAAAGCTCTTCCGCTTTATTAAATACATTTTCGAGGGATTCATTTTCTACGCAGTCCAACAACGTTAAGGCCTCTTCCAAGTTCTTTTTCCACCCACCCTTTAGGGACAACTCCAGAGCTTTGCCGGGATTCCCTTCTGCGAGGGCAGCGACAATTTCCCTCTCCTGCTGCTTCAGTATGCTTTGTTTCCTTAGAACAAGATCTATTTCCTCCGGCAGCAGGGGCCTCAAAGCAAAATGTGAGCATCTGGAAATAATTGTCGGCAGCAGAGCCCATGGCCTGGAACTGAGCAGAATAAAAACCAGATCCCCCGGGGGCTCTTCCAGAATCTGTAGAAGGCTGTTGGCTGCCGGCAAAGTCATTAAATCGGCATCATGAATCAGGCAGATCTTTTTTCTTCCTTCCCTGGGAAGATAATATAGTCTTTCCTTTAATTCGCGCAGTTGTCCAATCTTCAAAGATGCCCCCTCAGGCCGAACCTGATAAAAATCCGGATGATTTCCGCTGAGGGTTTTTCGGCAAGAAAGGCAGCTTTTACAGGGGGGATCCTGTTCTCTGTTGCAGTTCAAGGCTTGGGCAAAAAGAAGTGCCAGGCTTTTTTTACCATATCCTTCCGGGCCTGAAAACAAGTAAGCATGGGCCGTCTGCCCGCTACCAAGAG
>DUQX01000015.1 GCA_012837615.1 Bacillota bacterium
CATAACTCGGAAGCTCTACGTCAAAAATATATTTCGGCCAAGGCTTCTGAAGAAAAACAAGAGGAGATTAATAATACAAATCACGCGCAAAAAACCCAGGTAAAAGCCATTTTTTATGATGCCCTTAAAGAACGAAGGGTTGTCCTCCTCGAACATGAGGGTGCGCAAATTCTTGAAGCTTTTGGGATCAACTGTGCACCCACCTATTTAGCCCGAAGCCCTGAGGATGCTGCCCAAATTGCCTCCCAAATAGGCTTTCCTGTAGTTCTCAAAATTGCCTCTCCGAATATTTTGCACAAAACCGACATCGGTGGAGTGTTGGTAGGAGTGGATAATACACATGGAGTAATACAAGGTTTTAAAGATATTATGCAAAGAGCAAGACACTTCCTACCGGATGCGCCCCTTTATGGAGTAGAAGTACAAAAAATGATGCCTTCGGGAACAGAAACAATTATCGGTTCATCTTATGATGTTCAGTTCGGGCCCTTACTGGTGTTTGGGCTGGGAGGTATTTATGTAAACCTTTTTGAAGATGTTTCTTTAAGGCTGGCAAAAAATTTAACTGAAAATGATGTGGATGAAATGATCATGGAAACTAAAGCATACCGCCTTTTAAAAGGCTACAGAGGCAAAAACCCCCTCGATCTTCAGTCTTTAAAGAATGCCATTCTCAGGTTGGGACGCCTTGTATCAGATTTTCCGGAAATCAAAGAAATGGACATTAACCCCCTGCTGGTTTATGAAAAAGGTGTCTGTGCAGTTGATGTAAAAATTACACTCTCACACGATATCGGTATTCAGCATCAACCGACGGAGGAAAAAAAGGAACTTGTATTCAACCAGCTTGCTGAAAGGAGATCATAATTTGTCAAAAAAATTATATTTAATGGGTAAGTCGGGAGCGGGTAAAACAGCAATTGGGTTGGCATTTTCGTTACTCTGGAAAGAAAGAGGCAATAAGGTTGGTTTTTTTAAGCCAAAAACAGCAGGGAACAGCCTGCAACAAAACCATGACGCTGATATCATGTTGTTTAAGCAGGTTTTGAACATGCCCTGGGAACCCGAACGCATGGGGCCGCTAAGCCAAGAGTCTACATACATCTTTGGGCAATCAGACCACTCCAGGCTTTTTGTCAATAAAATGGTTGAAGTGCTAGATGATTGTTTCAAAGAAATATCAGATAATGTAGATATTACCCTAATCGAGGGAAGCAGTTCCCCCAGCATATGTTTCTCAATATCGCTTGATGATTTTAGCCTCGCAAAAAAATGGAAATGCCCTGTAATCTATATTACCAGTTTACGAAGAGATAATGACCTGGATGAGATTCTTTTTTATAATAATTATATCCAGGCAAAAGGATTATATCTGATCGGAAACATACTAAATGATGTATCTCCAGAAAAGATGGATAAGGTTAGAAATGTTTATGCTCCCATCATGAAAGAGAAAGGTTACACGGTGCTCGGCATTATTCCGTCAAACCCGCTAACAAGTTTTCCGACAGTAGCAGAGTACCAAAAAGCTCTTCAGGGAGAAATTTTAACCGGTGAAGAAAATATGGGAGCTATCGTAGAGGGTATAGAAATTGGTGCAATGACTACTGAAGGCGCATTGCGCTATCTGAGACGCGGGCTAAACAAGGCGGTAATAACTGGAGGAGACCGCAGCGATATGGCATTGTGTGCGCTGGAATCCAGTACCTCTGTGCTAATTCTTACCGGGGGATTATACCCCGATGTTCGGGTAATCTCGCAGGCAAGCGAGAAAGGAATACCGGTAATTCTTGTCCATTACGATACATATACAGCCATAAATATGCTGCAGGGTATCGCCAAGCAAATTCGACCGGATGATACCGAATCAATAAACCTTATTAAAAATGAAGTATCAAGACACTGCCGGTGGGAAAAAATCGATGAAGAAATGCATTCTTATAGTATTTGTACTGAGCGCAAAAATAATAATAGTTAGGGAAAATAAGTTTAAAAAAGACACCACCCGGGTATTACAACCCGATGGTGTTTTTTTTTATGAAAATATGAAATTAGAAAAAATAATTATATGGGCTTTAGGAAAACGGGCATCTGAGCATGTATCCCAATCCGGTTCGAGAAATAATATATTCCGGTCTGGCCGGATTTTTCTCTATCTTTTTACGGAGGTGCCAGATATAAGCACGCAAATAATCTCTTTCATCGCGATATTCGGGACCCCAGACTTGGGTAAGAAGCTCCTCATGAGAAATGAGCTCATTTGGGCGTTTCGCCAGTACGCTTAACAGTCTAAATTCAGTAGAAGTAAGCTCCACCTTTTTCCCGAATCTTTTTACAGACGCCTGGGCAAAATTTATTTCGAAATAATCACATTTTAAAGAAGTACTAACCTTAGAATGCAGCTCCCCACCCGAACGGCGAAGTACCGCTTTTACCCGTGATAGAAGTTCCTGCGAACCAAAAGGTTTGGTCATATAATCATCGGCCCCGGCATCGAATCCCTTAACTTTATCTTTCTCCAGGGCCTTTGCAGTGAGCATGATAATCGGCACTCTGGAAAAAGAGCGAATTCGCTTGCAAACATCATATCCATCCAATTCACCGGGAAGGATAATATCGAGAATAATTAAATCCGGGTTTTCAACCGCAGCCTTACGTACAGCCTCGCTCCCCTTATAAGCACATAATACCTTGTAGCCCTTTGCTTCCAAATTTGCCTGCACGAGCCTTACAAGACGCATTTCGTCATCAACTACCAGGATAGTCGGTTTTTTCAAACAATGCACCTCCTACAAGCAAGCTCCGCTCTAGCTGCTCCAGCCATCATGGGTTTGTTTAAGGCTTGTCCCGTCAAAAGGTAGCGTAAAATAAAATGTGCTCCCCTTGCCGGGGGTGCTCCTTGCCCATATTCTCCCGCCTTGTTTTTCGACAATCTCACACGCTACGGGCAAACCCAGCCCAGTTCCGGCAAGATCGGACTTAACACGATAAAATTTTTCAAAAAGGCGGTTTAAATGTTCCGGCGCTATTCCCACCCCTTCATCAGCTACACTTATCGTTACTTCCCCGTTACCGATACTGCACTGTATAACGATAAGGCCTCCCTCCGGGGAATACTTCAGCGCGTTATCCAGAAGGTTATCCAAAACCTGCCTGGTACGCACGGGATCAGCCTCAATTATTGGTAAATCCTTCGGTATACTGACAACGAATTTATGTTTCGCGGTACGCATCCTGGCATCGTCAACAGCTTTGATAACGATAGGCGAGAGAAGAACGGGTTCTTTTTTCACGCTCAACAGCCCTGATTCTATCATAGAAGAATCTATAAGGTCATCGATCAGTTTTTTCATTGTGTCGGCTTCGGCATTTATAATTTTTAAAAAATCATAGCTATCTTCCCGCTTCCACTGACCATTATGATCAAGCAATGTAGTAGCATATCCTTTGATACAGGTAAGCGGGGTACGTAGCTCGTGAGAAAGAGTGCAAACTAAACTAGAATACTTTTTCTCCTGGCTTTGTCTCAAAGTTTCTGCCTTATAAACAAATGGCCCTAACGTTTTGGCTATTTTCCTGAAAATGCTTAGGCTTCGCGAGGAAAAAGGATGAGCGACATTGCTCAAAAACAGAAGGCACCCGATACGGGTACCGCCTCTAATAACCATAGGAACACACAAGAGAAATTTAATTTGGCAGTTATTTGTATAATCAGTCGTAATACACTTTGCAAGCCCCTTAACAGCCCTCTTCCCTGCTAAAATAATAACCTTTCCCTTTATAAAGGCTTGCGCAACCGGGGATAAACCCGCTTTCTTCTTGACACATATTTCACAAAAGTATCGGTGCTCATAACCGCTGACGGAAACCGGAACAAGCTGCCTTTTTGAATCGTCATAGAGGTAAACAATAACCGCATCAATTCCGGCCAAGTCACTTTTTAATAGAAAAGCTGTATTCACAAGAAAACTGTCCAGATCAAAAGCCTCAAGCAGTTTTCTGTAAAGAGAAGACGTTGATCGTCTCCCAGAGACACTGCGGCGCCGGTTATTTTGATGCCTCATATCGAGCATCACTACCTTAAAGCTTTATTTTTATCTTTCCAGAATAAATTATCTTACTTTATATTATATCATAGAACTATTTTACGTAAAACTAATCCGAAAAACGGTTCCACACCCGAATTGCCGGCGTATGCAGAGAGCCAATAGCTGCAGAAAGACCTTTTCGTCTCAGAAAGTCGTCCTTATCTACAAAATAAATATTTAATATAAATGATAAACCGTCGGCGCTTGGAGAAAACATTGTCTGATACTCGGCAAGAAGGGCGTTTTGCAAAGCATCTACGATCGATTCGAGTGCAGCAGTATATACTTCTACATAAACTATTAACGTTAGGGGCAGGGTAGCCGATATTTCTTCTACTAACATTTCGGGATAGATAAATACTTCCAAAACATGTTCACTGGTTTCCCCTAAATAAATACCAACCTGTTTCGCCAGCCAGTAGCGAAAGTAACTATGGGCGTTGGCATCATTTTTTTTAAGAAGTTCCATGATGGCCCCCGCTTTTCCAAGTTTTTTCTCGGAATAGCGCAAGGAATCCTCAAGCATATCAGCAACGCGGTCCACCAGTTTCGTATACATGTGTACGCCTCCTTCCTTACAAAGGGACGGTCCCTTTATTTAACCAGCATCATGCGAAACTGGGAAGTAATCAAAATAATACTCATTGGATACTGGAATTAGAACCTTTAAATTGTATTTAACCTTCCAGAATCCTGCTTACTTCTTCCTGATCTGTCTGCATGATGTAGGAAATCCCGCTAACTTCGCTTGCCTCTCTGGTTAAAGAAGCAATATCATCCCTGGAAATATACTCCAGCGCAAATTTACGGCTTCCGCACATGATCTGCTTAAGTCCCTGTGACAACCTCTCGCTGAAGGTGTAAACACCCATAGCAGCCGTTGGAACCTGCTCAAACCTTTCTTTGCCGAGGATATTTTTTAGTTCTGCAGCGGTCACAAAGATCTGTTCCCTGTTCCTTCCAAAACGCTCCACATAAACAGGGAGATTCCCTTCTCCAATATGCCGGCCGATTGTCTTCGCCACCATTGCCGCAGCCAAAGGCGCGCGGGCCATACCGATACATTTCACGTACGGCGCACCGAGAGCCAGCCCTTTAAAAATCTGATCTTCCATCGTAAAACCTCCGGAAAACACCAGATCCGGCACATATTCGCCCTTGCGGGCCAAAGTGTCACAGAAATTATAGGCAAGAGAATGAAGTTCAACAGGCGGAACACCCCACTCATTCATCATTCTCCAAGGGCTCATGCCTGTTCCACCACCCGCTCCGTCCAGGATGAGGATGTCTACTTTTGCCACAGAGCAAAACTTAATAGCCCGGGCCAGGTCTGCCGGCCGATAGGCGCCTGTCTTCAGGGAAATGTACTTAGCACCTGCTTTGCGCAGCTCCTCCACGCGGCGGACAAAAGACTCCAGTTCAACCATGCCAACACGGGAATGGCGTTCAAATTCCTTAAACTCACCCCGTTTAAATTTTTCTACCACCAGTGGGTTTTCGGGATCGGGAAGCACAATATATCCCCTTTTTTTCAAAGTAAGAGCGCGATCGAGATCGTTTATCTTGACCTCACCGCCGATATCCTTGGCGCCCTGTCCCCATTTCATCTCCACGGTGCGGACCCCGAGCTCCTGTATGGCGTACTCGTGCACTCCCAGGTTCGTATCCTCCACATTTGCCTGGACAACTATGTCTCCATAACCATCTGTCTGCCACTCCTGGAAGAGTTTTACCCGCCTGTCCAACTCCGGGCTTTTTACAACCTTCCCGTTTTTAATTTTCACTTCCGGATCCATACCGCAAACATTTTCTCCAATCGTAACGATTACTCCAGACAGCGCTGCTCCCACCGCAAGGCCGTCCCAGTTTATACTGGCTACTCGGGTCGACCCCATAGCCGATATAACCATCGGAAATCTCATCTTAATTCCCTTATCGTGTCCCAACCTCGTCTCCAGGTTTACTGAAGAAAAAATGGCTTTGTCGCTATCCGGTTCTATGCCCATCGCCCCGGTTGTTGTCCCCATAATAGAAAAGTGAGAATAATCGACAGGGTAGTTCTTCTCTGAAGCCGTACTGATTAGCCCAAACGGCTGCGGGTAAAGCACTTCATGCCCGCGGTAAGCGGATTTACCAACCTCGCACATTCCTATACAACCGTCAATGCAGGTTGCGCACATCCCGCTCAGGCGATTAATGGAATCCTCAGTACGATTTTTGGAAAGAGTAGCAGCACTGGAATTAATTCTTGAAAAACTCATCTTATAGCCTCCTTTTTACTTTAAGCTCTCTATTTGTATCTAATTCACACGCCACACAGGGATCCATAAAGCACATTTTATCATCAAAATAATCCAAACAGGGCTGTTGCAGGTTAAGGCAAGCGTTACATACCGGCTGCTCTTCCTGAGGGCCCTGACACCTGCTCTGACAAGCAGGACAGACATACATGCAACCTCCGCACAAACGGCATACCTCGGATTCTTTGTCAAACGGCGTTGTTACTTTGCGGTTGCTCCCCCGGTGGGCAAACCCTATGGCCTTTCCCTGCATCTGTTCCGCACACATACGTACACAGAGACCGCAGAGGATACAATCCTCATACCAGGGTGTAAAACGAACACTTGTAACATGATATTTGGAAGCCAAATCCTGGATTACCTTGGATGAGGGACAGGTCGCCAGGTAAAGCTCAATAAGCATCTTTCTCCTTTTTATCACCCAATCGGAATCGGTTCTTACAATTAGGCCCTCTTCCACCCTGTATGTGCAAGAGGTTACGAGCTTCGACTGCCCCGGGCTGCCGATTTCAACCAGGCAAAGCCGGCAGGCTCCATAGGGGCTTAAACCTTCAAGGTAGCAGAGTGTCGGGATGGCAATGCCGTAAAATCGGGCAGCTTCCAGTATAGTCATCCCTTCATCCACTTCTACTCTGAGCCCGTTCAGCGCTATTTGCACCACTTTTTTCACCTCTATCCTTTTATAATCGCATCAGCTACACAGATCTCCATACAAACCCCGCACCTGGTACACAGTTCAGGATTAATGCTATAACTGCCTTCTTCCGTTTCCACAATAGCCTCTGCCTGGCATTGTTCAGCACAGGAACCACAACCGATACACAGTTCTTTATCAATGCTGTAACGGAAAAGGGGGCGACAAACCCCTGCCGGGCAGCGTTTATCCCTAACATGGGCCAGGTACTCTTCACGGAAATAACGAAGCGTGGACAAAACCGGGTTGGCTGAAGTCTGCCCCAGCCCACACATGGAGGCGTCCTTTACAGTCACCGCTAGTTCCTCCAGAAGATCGAGATCCTCTATGGAACCGGCGCCGGTCGTTATGCGTTCATAAATCTCCAGCATTCGCTGGATGCCTACCCGGCAGGAAAAACATTTTCCGCAGGATTCGCTTTTTAGAAACTGTAGGAAATAACGCGCTACATCCACCACACACGTGTCTTCGTCCATGACAATCATACCGCCGGAACCCATAATCGAACCCGCTTGAGCAAGATCTTTAAAATCAACTTTTAGATCAAGCATCTCTTCCGGAAGGCAACCGCCGGAAGGACCGCCGGTCTGCACAGCCTTGAACCGCTTTCCATTTTTTATGCCGCCGCCAATACCAAAAATAATCTGCCTCAATGTGGTACCAAAGGGTACCTCTACAAGGCCTGAATTTTTAACTTTACCGACAAGGCAGAAGATTTTCGTCCCGCCGGAGCTCTCAGTACCGATTTCATGATAAGCAGCAGCCCCGCGATTGATAATCAGAGGTACATTTACAAACGTCTCTACATTGTTGATCACGGTAGGCTTCCCCCCGAAACCCACATCTGCAGGATAAGGAGGTTTTTGGCGCGGCTCGCCGACTTTCCCCTCGGCCGCACGGATCAGGGCAGTCTCTTCACCACAGACAAATGCACCGGCGCCCTTGCTGATTGCCACTTCAAAATCAAAGCCGGAACCGAGGATATCCCTTCCCAAAAGCCCCAACTCGCGAGCCTGCCGTACCGCTTGCTCGATCTTTAAGACGGCGGTCGGATACTCAATGCGGATATAGATGATTCCCTCTTTTGCCCCGACCGCGTATGCCGAAATGATTATGCCCTCCAGGACGGCATGGGGATTACCTTCCAGCAGGCTTCTATCCATAAAAGCGCCCGGGTCTCCCTCATCGGCGTTACAAAGGATATACTTTTCATCTCCGGCGGAAGCGCGGCAAAATTCCCACTTGAGTCCTGTAGGAAAGCCTGCCCCTCCTCTTCCGCGCAAGCCTGCCTTCTTCATCTCGGCGATCACACCTTCAGGGGTCATCTCTCCCAGGACTTTAGCAAGGGCGGCATAACCGCCATGGGCAATATAATCATCGATATCGAGCGGATCAATATACCAGCCCGTTTCCAGCAGGACACGCTTCTGCAACTTATAAAAGGGGATATCGTAGGCACAGGTAATCTTGCGTCCATCAGCCGAATCCGTATATAATAGCCTTTCAATAATTTCCCCCTGCAGAACTGTTTTCTCCACAATTTCCTCGGCATCTTCCGCCTGGACTTGCTGATAAAAAACCGCCCCGGGGAAAACAAGCACCAGAGGCCCATTTTCACAGAAACCCAGGCAACCGGCTATCTTAAGTTCTACTTTCTTTGCCAATCCGCGTTCTTGCAACACTTTTTCAATTACCGGCACAAGCTCGCGCGAACCGCAAACAGTACATCCCGTATCACCGCATACCACTATGCGCTGCTTTTTGGGATCCAGCCTGTCCTTTAGCATCTCTCGCCGCTTTGTCAGGTCATCCGGTATTGCTAATTTACTTCTCGTATTTGTATTCATTAACACACCCCCCTGTAGCAAGTACTTGGCTGACTAGGACCTGGGAAAATATAATCAATTACCCCGGCGCTAAGCCCCACACAACACAAGTTACCGCTCTATACGCTTTTATGACTGTATTTCAGTTTTATAAAAATCAGAGCTATAGGAACATTATTTTTCCATCAGCGCCGCCCTTTCCCTGAGCTTGCTGAGAATTTTCCGTACCTCTCCGGGCGTAAGGTTCCCGTAATACTTCCCATCGACCACCATAGCAGGTGCAAAAGCACAGCAACCGAGACAGTTTACTGTCTCAAGCATGAATTCCCCATTAGGAGTAATTTCCCCGGGCCTTATTCCCAACACCTGAAAAATCTCTTCAATCAGCTTTCCGCCGCCTCGAATATGGCAGGTAGTTCCGGCACATATCTTGATCTGGTGCCTGGCCCGCGGCGTTAAAGATAGTGAATTATAAAATGTTGCAGCGTGATAGATTTCTATCAGGGGAATTCCAGTTTTCCGGGAAAGCATGCGCAGCACCTCTTCCGGTAAATAACGAAAATGTTCTTGGATTTCCTGCAAAAGTGGGACCACAGATAATCCATGTTTATTCAGAGCGTTTTGAAGAACGTCTTCTACATCAGACAACTGTCTGGACATTGTTTCACTCCTTCCTGGTTCGACATCCAGCTTCAGCCAAGATAATTTTATTGCAACAAATATTAAAAAGTCATAAAAAAATAAATAGAAATATTAAAATGGTATAAAAAGCCCGCTTTACTTTAGCGGGTTAAAAAACATTAAATTGTCGATATTCATGGAATCCGGAGCTCCCCAATATTATCTAAAAAACCCAATAATAGAAGCCCTATAATTCCATGCCACCATCATAATTTTCCACTTTATCCCTTAAATCCTTAAAACGGTTGATCTTTATTTCGGGTCTCGGCAGGCTTCCATACTTAAGGAATTCTATTTTAAAAGAGAGGTTTGTCTTAATGCGCAGTTGCCTGGACAACGCTTTCCGAACCTCCTCCTGGTCCGGCTCGGCTCCCGGAAGCAGTTCTATCCTTAAAGTAATTAAATCCGTAGCTCCTTTTTTGGTTGCAATAAGTTCGTATTCATCTGCAAGCTGGGGTATGCCGCTGACTATTTCCTCAACCGAGGCAGGGTTAAATAATACTCCTTTTATTTTTGTAATATGATCGACCCTGCCCTGAACACCGCCCTTTAATATGCGAAAGGTCCGCCCGCATTCGCATGGTTTTCCCCACATTCCAATGTCTTTGGAATCAAACCTGATACAGGGCTGGGCATAACGATCAAAAGCGGTAATTATTATTTTACCAGGCATATGCAGGCCTTCAATAGGTTCGCCTGTATTTATATCGACCAATTCCACCAGGAACAAGGCTTCGTTGACATGCACACCCCCTGGTTGGAAAGTACATTCATAACCCCATCCGCCGACCTCCGTAGCATTGACATGATCATACACCTTTGCTCCCCAGAGCTCCTGCATGCGGTTTTTAATAGCCGGAACGCTGGCACCGGGCTCCCCCGCACACAGAATTTTTTTAATCTTCAGATCCCTGGGATTAATACCCAATTTTTTCTGGCAAACCTCTGCCAGGCTTAAAACATAAGTCGGAGTAGCCATCAAAGCTGTAGCTTTTAATTCTTTGATTTTTAACAAGCGTTCCTCCGTATTAAGAATACCTCCAGGAACCACTTCGCAACCAATTTTTTCACAGGCATAATGTCCTGCCCAAGAACCCATATATACATTGTATCCAAAAGGAATAAATACTCGATCGGTATTTCTAAAACCCATAGCCCAGAGCACATATGCCCAGCTTTCGTTCCACCACTCCCAGTCATCCCAGGTATCCGGCTGGTAAACCGGCTGGCCGGTGGTACCGCTGGTCTGGTGAAACTCTGTGACTTTTTCAATTGGTACACAAAGAGTATCACCGTACGGATACGGTTCTTTTGCCTGAGCAGTGCGATAATCTTCTTTTTGCACAACAGGCACTTTGGAAATATCCTCCCAGTCCTGGAGATCGTCCGGATTAAACCCGGCTTTTTCATAAAGTTGTCGATAAAGCCTGGAGTTTTCGTATCCCCATTTAACTATACGCTTAAATTTCTTAAACTGGAAATCCCTTAATTGTCTTGGAGGCAGCGTCTCTAAATGAGGGTTCCAATACCTCTCTGCGCTTTTTAATTGCATACTATAAACCCCTTTCTTTAGAATATATCTTTCTTTTCCTATGATATCTAACCAAGAGGAATTTCATATAAAAATACAACTTTGATGGTTTAATATTCACGAGAAAGAATTCTTATCTAAGCTCCCCCCATAAAAACAATACGGTAAAAGGAAACAGCTATTGCATAATGGTTTTCGGGCACGACAAATCCGGCGCCCATGGGTAATCAGTCTGTGATGCGTCTCTCCCCAGAGTTCCCGGGGAACCAACCGGCAAAGATCTTCTTCTACTTTACGCGGATTCTTCTCCCCGGTTAAACCGAGGCGGCGTGCCACCCGAGCTACATGAGTATCCACGGCAAAAGCAGGGATATCAAAAGCATTGTTTAATAACACATTCGCTGTTTTGCGACCAACGCCGGGGAGTGCCGTCAGTTCCTCAAACGTTCCCGGTACTTTCCCCCCGTGTCTTTGGCACAAAATTCGAGATGTTTCCATAATTTGCCGGCTTTTTTGTCTGTACAGTCCGCATCCCTGAAGTGCCTTTTCCAGCTGCTCTATATTCATTTCCAGGATATCTTCGGGTTTCTTAATAATTTGAAAAAGCCTCTTAGTAGTCTTGTTTACCTGCTTATCTGTCGTTTGAGCGGAGAGAATAACCGCCAGCAGCATCTGGAAATTATTACCATATTGCAGCTCCGTCCGGGCATGGGGATATTCCCGTTCCAGGAGTCTTAATATCTTATCGAGATAAGACTTCCTAACTTCCCTATCTAACGTTTTCAATTCACTGGTTGCCTTTTGCTCCATTTAGAATATTGAATCTCCTTAAAACAATACAGGCCAAGCCGTCTGCCAAAATTCCCGACAAATCCAAACGCCCTCTAGATACAATGGCGGCTCCGGCTTCTCTTGCTTCCCATGTTCATATTTCCGGGACAGGGTTTGCACAAGCAAACACAATGGCATCCCCGGCCCTCAGCTTAACCCATTTCTTTTTTTAAGTGTTCCCGGTCCCGGCTTGGAAAGGGCAATAACTAGATCCGCACCTTCCATAGCCTGTTGAATTTCTCCGGTTCGCTGCTCTGCATTCGCTGTCTCAATAATTTTCAACTTTTCCACTTGCGTCTCTTCTATATCATTTCTGCCTCGATGCAGGATTCCCCTGCTATCGCAGGAAATAATATTTTCCGGAGTTGCTATAATTAAAAACGGCGATCTCCGACGATCTCCATAACAACCCAGAACCCAGCCCGGTCCGCTTTAAAATATGCGGCCTGCATAATAATTTTAATTCTCCCAGTAAATAAATAGCAGGAGTCAGAAAGCAGCATGTCGAATATACCTTATTACTATAGATGTCCTGATTGGAGGAAAAAACAATGCCTGTTTTGCAAAATTTGATGGAAGAAACCGTTTTGCAGGCGATAGAAGGGCTAATGAATAAAGAGAACATGTGCACATGTGAACAGTGCCGGCTCGATGTTGCGGCAATAGCGCTTAACAACCTTCCTTCTCGTTATGTAGTTACTCCCAAGGGAGCCTCCTATGCGCGGGCAGATCTGCTGGAATTACAGAAATATGTAGATGTAATCGGGGCAATTACCAAGGCCATTAAGCTTGTTAAAGAACATCCCCGACATAACATTAAAAAGCCTGCAAAATAAGCATTCGAGTTCAATAATATACTTTAACCTGCTGCGAGTTGCTTAGAACAACCTCAGCCACTTCTTAGCTATTGCTTAACCGGCTAAAGTCTTCCTCCGACAATATTTTTATGCCCAATTCCATCGCTTTATTCAGTTTGGAGCCGGGGCTTTTCCCTGCCAAAACATAATCAGTTTTTTTGCTGACGCTGTTAACCACTTTACCCCCTTTTGACTCAATAAGCTCCTTCGCTTGCTGACGCGTATAACCAGAAAGTGTACCGGTAAGAACAAAGGTATATCCTTCAAATATTCCTTCTCCTTCTACCTCCCTTTCCTCTTCCAGCAAAGAAAAGTTTACTCCAGCTTCTTCCAACTTATGGATAATTTCTTTTGTTTCTTTTTGTTTAAAAAACTCCTGTAAAGAAAATGCTATTTTAGGACCTATTTCCTCCAGCATGATAACCTCTTCAAAGGCAGCTGAAGCGATCCGGTAAAGGTTTTTAAAGTGGAAGGCCAAAATACGTGCTGCTCTTTCACCAACAAAGCGAATCCCGAGGGCAACTAAAAGCCTGGAAAGATCATTTTGTTTGCTCCGCTGCAGTGCTTCAAGTAAATTGTCAGCGGATTTCCCTCCCATTCGCTCTAATTTAACCAAATCCTCTTTTTTTAAATAATATAAATCCCCAACATCTTTTACAAGCCCTGACTCATACAGCTGTACAGCCAGAGAAGCCCCAAGGCCGGTAATATCCATGGCTCCCCTGGAGGCAAAATGGATAATTCGCTCAATCAGTTGCGCAGGGCAAGCCGGGTTTACACATCTTAAAGCCACTTCGCCTTCCAAGCGTATTAAGCCCCGATTACAGGAAGGGCAGGTAGCAGGCATAGAAAAGGCTTTTTCATTTCCTGTTCTTTTTTCCTTTAATACCTTTACAATTTCCGGAATAACATCTCCCGCCTTGTGAACGACGACTTCATCGCCAATCATAACCTCTTTTTCTTTCAAGATATCTTCATTGTGCAGGCTCGCTCTTTTAACCACCGAACCCGCTATCAGAACAGGTTCCAGCACGGCAACAGGTGTTACCGTTCCTGTTCGGCCGACATTTACCTCTATATCCTTTATCCGGGTGATTTCCTCCTCGGATGAAAACTTAAAGGCTACAGCCCATCTGGGAGCCCTGCTGGTATGGCCAAGCTGCAGTTGCCGCTCCAGGTCGTTCACCTTTAAAACAACACCATCTATTTCATAAGGTAACTCCAGCCGTTTGGCACCTATCATGCGGCAATACTCCACAGCATCATCCAAACCGTTTAACAGGGAAATATTTTCATTGACTTTAAAACCCAGCTCCCTTAAATATTGCAACGAATCCCAGTGCGTATTCAGTTCTTTAGTGCCGGAAATCGCAATTAATGCATAGATAAAAATATCAAGCGGCCTTTCCGCAGCAACTCGGGGATCAAGCTGTCTCAGCGAACCGGCAGCAGCATTACGGGGATTGGCAAAAAGAGATAATCCCTGCGATTCCCGTTTTTTATTTAGCATCAAAAATTCGCTGCGGGGAATAAACACTTCACCTCTTATTTCGGCGGTTATACTCTCTTTTAGCCGCAGGGGAAGGCTCCAGATCGTCAAAAGATTGTGAGTAATATCCTCTCCTATGCGGCCGTCCCCCCTCGTCGCCCCTCGTTTAAAAACACCGTCTTCATAATAGAGCGATACTGCAAGCCCGTCTATTTTAGGCTCGCCTACCAGACAAATAGTCCCGGTATAAAAAACTTTTCCTATGCGGCGATAAAAATCTTTTAATTCGCTCTCTGAAAAAATATTATCCAGGCTGAGCATCGGAGCAAAATGCCTGGCCTGCTGAAAAGCCGAAACAGGCATACCGCCAATGCGCTTTGATGGAGAATCAGGTGTAACCAGATCCGGATAAAGCTTTTCCAGCGCCAAAAGCTCCCTCATTAAACGGTCAAATTCCGCATCACTGATCTGGGGACTATCCAGGACATGGTAGTAATAATTATGCCTGTTAATCAGCTCTCTTAGTTCCTCCAAACGCCCGGCAGCTTCTTTTTTCTCCATAAATTCGCTAACTTCCTTTCTTTCCTTCCCCGCGAAAGGGGCAGTTCCCCCTGTCGCAATTAGTAAAAAGCATGAATCGTCCCCCATCGCGGTTCCTTCTTCTGTGCAAGATAAAAAACTGTTCCTTTTCTTTGCCAAGAACCGCCCCTTTCTTTGCCCTCAGTTTCTCTTTTTAGCAAAAAAAAGAACCGCCCCTTTTTTTGCCTATTTTCCTGTTGCAGATCATAAGGCCCTGTGTGCAATGTCCCTGCGGTAGTAAGCACCTTCAAAATTTATGATTTCCGTAAGCCTGTAGGCTTTACCCACAGCATCTTTTAAAGAAGGCTCCCAGGCGGTAACTCCCAGAACTCTTCCCCCGGCAGTTACTATTTTATTACCTTCAAAAGCGGTCCCGGCATGGAAGACCATCGTTTTTTGAAGATCTGATACGTCATTTAGCCCCAGGATCTCTTTTCCTTTTTCGTACTTTCCGGGATAACCCCGGGAAGCCATTATAACACATACAGCGGCATCATCCAACCAGCGAGGGGCGGGTGCAGCAGAGAGATTACCCCTGGCTGCCTCATAAAGCAGGGGACACAAATCGGAGCGGAGTCGCGGAAAGAGCACCTGCGCTTCCGGATCGCCAAAGCGGACATTAAATTCAAGTACTTTGGGGCCGTCAGCGGTAATAATCAACCCCCCAAAAATCACCCCCCGATAAGATATGCCCTCTTTTCTCAAGCCGCTGATCAGCGGCTTGAATACATTTTGCTCAACTATCTTCGCCAGTTCTTCAGTCAAAACCGGGGCAGGGGAATAAGCCCCCATACCCCCGGTGTTGGGCCCTCGATCCCCTTCGTATATGGCTTTATGGTCCTGGACAGAAGGCAATGTTATGTATGATTCACCGTCGGTAATGGCAAAGACCGACACCTCTTCTCCTTCAAGGTACTCTTCAATTACAATACTATTGCCTGCGCTTTGAAAGACTTTTTCTTCCATAATGAGGCGGACTGCTTCGTTTGCTTCGCTGTAGTCTTGCGCAATGATAACGCCTTTACCGGAAGCGAGTCCGTCAGCTTTCACCACCAGGGGGTAGGAAGCCTTTTGCAGAAACCGGTAGGCTTCTGCAGCATTGTCAAACACTTCAAAGGCGGCGGTGGGAATACCGTAATCCATCATAAATTGTTTTGCCCGGGCCTTGCTCCCCTCCAACCTTGCTCCCTCTTTACAAGGGCCAAAAATTAACCTTCCGTGCTCCTGAAAAAGGTCAGCAATCCCCGCCGTAAGGGGTGCCTCCGGGCCGACCACTGTGAGATGAACTTCCTTTTCCCGGACAAAATCCAGTATTTTTTCTATTTCTTCCGCTTCAATGGGAACACACTCGGCCAGGGAGGCGATCCCCGCATTGCCCGGAACACAGTAGATCTTTTCAACTTCCGGGCTCTGGGAAAGCTTCCAGACCAGTGCATGCTCTCGCCCTCCACCGCCCACGACACAAACGCGCACTGTAAAAACCCTCCTCCGTTTCAGATTAAACCAGATGAGCAACAAAGAACCATGTAATCTATAAAGTGTGTATAATAAGCGATTTTAGAAACAAAATTAGCTCCATAAATCATAGAACGCCGCAAGGTTTGTACAACGCAGCAAACGGATCAGCATTAATGTTTAAAATACCGTTTTCCGGTAAAGAGCATCGCGATATTATATTTATCACAGGTTGCAATAACTTCCTCATCGCGGGCGGAACCGCCTGGCTGGACAATCGCTGTCACTCCCCCGGCAGCAGCTACTTCCACACCATCTTTGAACGGGAAAAAAGCATCCGAAGCGAGCACGCTGCCTTTCATATTTTCTCCCGACTGTTTAGCTGCTATTTCCACCGCTCCTACACGGCTCATCTGCCCTGCCCCTATCCCCAGGGTTTGCCGGCGCTTGGCAATGACAATGGCGTTGGATTTCACGTGTTTAACAACCTTGAGGGCAAAAAGAAGGTCAACGATCTCCTTTTCTGTAGCTTTTCTACTGGTAACGCAGCGCCAATTTTGGGGAAGATATTCTTCCCGCAGGTCATCCTGTAACAACAATCCCCCGCTTACTTTCTTAAAATCACGACCCTGCCCTGCACTCGCCAGGGGCTCCAGCTCTATCTCCAGCAGGCGAACGTTCTTTTTCTTTCCGAGAATTTCCAGGGCTTCTTCAGAAAAAGCAGGAGCAGCTATAACTTCCAGAAAAATTTTGGACATTAGCGCAGCCGTCTCCCGATCCACTTCCCTGTTCAAAGCCACTATCCCGCCAAATATGGAAACCGGATCCGCATCGTGAGCTTTGACATAAGCACCGGCAAGCGTTTCTGAAGAGCCTACGCCGCAGGGATTGGCATGCTTCACGGCAACGGCAGTAGGTTCATCAAATTCTTTTACCAGCTCCCAGGCAGCGTTAAGGTCATTAATATTGTTAAAGGAGAGTTCTTTACCCTGGAGCTGCTTTGCCGCAGCCACGGCGGATTTTTCCGGCAACGGCTCCCTGTAGAAAGATGCCTTTTGATGGGGGTTTTCCCCGTAGCGCAAATCCTGAACTTTTATAAAAGGCAGGGTAATCATAGATGGAAACTGCATGCCGCCTTCCATTTGCTCCCTAAGATACCCGCTGATAATACTGTCATAATAGGCGGTGTGGGAAAAAGCTTCAACAGCAAGCCTGTAACGCGTGGCTGAAGATACATCCCCGTTGTTGCGCAGCTCTTCTATGACCAAACTGTAATTTGAAGGATCCACGATAACAATAACATCATGATAATTCTTTGCAGCAGACCTTACCATGGTCGGCCCGCCTATATCAATATTTTCAACCGCCTCCGCCAGAGTAACGCCTTTTTTTGCGATAACCTCCGGAAAAGGATAGAGATTGACGGCTACAAGATCTATCGGTTCTATCCCGTGTTCCTGCATCTGTTGAAGGTGAAGCGGAAGTCCCCTCCGGCCGAGCAGCCCCCCGTGTACCAGCGGGTGGAGAGTTTTAAGACGCCCTTCCAAAATTTCAGGAAACCCGGTCAGCTCGCTGACGTCTTTTACCTTAACCCCGGCTTCCCTTAAGGTTTTAGCCGTCCCCCCCGTAGAGATAATCTCCCAGCCCATAGCCTCTAACTCCTGAGCGAAAATAGATACCCCATTTTTGTTGGATACGCTGATCAGAGCTTTTCTACCTTTCATGAATAATACACTTTCTCCCTTCTAGACTTATTTTCCCTTTAACAAACAGCTGGATAGCTTTTGGGTAAAGACGATGCTCAACATCGTGAATACGCTGGTGCAAAGATTCCTCTGTATCATTATCGTAAACCGGTACGGCTTCCTGCAGTATAACCGGTCCCGTATCGAGGTTCTCGTCTACAAAATGTACAGTGCAACCGCTTACTTTTACCCCATATCTCAGCGCCTGGCCTACTCCTTCCAACCCTGGGAATGAGGGTAAAAGCGAGGGATGTATATTCATTATTCTTCCCGGGAATGCACTAATAAAGACCGGCGAGAGCAGGCGCATGTACCCTGCAAGGATAACCAGTCCTACATCCCTTTCCTTAATTAAAGAAATTACTGCACGGTCATAATCCTCTCTACCGGCATATTTTTTCGGATCCAAATAACAAGCCTCTATCCGGTGCTTTCTGGCCCTCTCCAGTGCATAAGCGTCCTTCTTATCGCTGATCACCAATACCACCCGAGCATCGATCTCTCCTTTTTCTGTTCCATCAATAATTGCCTGTAAATTGCTCCCGTTACCCGATGCAAGAACAGCAAGCTTCATTTCCGGATTGCCTCCCCGCATACATTTTCACGATATTTCCACAAAAGCTTGTCTCCCGCGGTTTTCATCTATAAAACCAATCTCCCATGCTTTCCACCCGCTATTAATAATCCGGTTCATAACCTGTCCCGAAACCTGCGGTGAAACAGCTAGAACCATACCGATCCCCATGTTAAAAGTACGATACATCTCTTCCTCTTCCACCCTGCCCATTTCTTGAATAAAAGGAAATACCGGGGGGATCTCCCAGTTTGTTTTTTTGAGAACACCTTTCACTCCCGGAGGGAAAACACGCGGCAGGTTTAACTCCAGCCCCCCACCGGTAATATGAGCAATACCTTTAATCTCGAACTCCCTTAACAGGGACAGTATAAGGGGTACATAGATTAACGTAGGGCGCAACAACTCCTCTCCAAGCGAACAACCCAGCCGGGGCAGAAAAAGATCCGGTTTCAGCCCGGCATGTTCAAATAATATTTTTCTTACCAGGGAAAAACCGTTGCTGTGCAGCCCGTTCGAAGCCAGACCGATGAGCCTGTCACCCGGCTTAATACTATGGCCCGTAATTATTTTGTTTTTCTCCACTATACCAACGGCAAAACCGGCCAGGTCATATTCCCCGGGGGCATAAAAACCGGGCATCTCCGCCGTCTCGCCGCCGAGCAGCGCGCATCCGGCCATTTTGCAGCCTTCAACCACGCCGCCGATTATCTCTGTAACGCGCGTTGTTTCGAGCTTTCCCACGGCAAGATAATCGAGGAAAAAGAGCGGCTCCGCCCCCTGGACAACCAAATCGTTTACACACATTGCTACAGCATCTATGCCTATAGTGTTGTGCTTGTCTAGCATAAAGGCCAGCTTTAATTTTGTTCCCACACCATCGGTAGCGGCAGCAAATACAGGTTCATTGTACCGGCTCATGTCCGGTTTAAAAAGCCCGGCGAACCCTCCGATTTGCGTCAAAACTTCTGGGCGAAAGGAGGAACGAACCAAATCTTTAATACTGCTAACTATCCTTTCTCCAGCTTCAATATCTACCCCCGCATTTTTATAATTCAAAGTTTCTTCGTCCATGGACACACTCCTTAAATAGGATATTTCCCGGAAAAGCAGGCCAGGCAGAGATCCTCTTCGGGAAGTTCCACGGAATCCAGCATTCCCTGCCTGCTCAGATACCCCAGCGAGGTAGCTCCAATTTCCCGGCGAATCTCCTCTAGCTCTCGTTTGGAAGCTATAAGTTCCTCATAAGTCGAAATATCTATCCCGTAATAACAGGGTGCAATTACCGGCGATGAACTAATACGCAGATGGACCTCTTTTGCTCCTGCTTTAAAAAACATATTTACCAGTTTTTTGCTGGTTGTTCCCCTCACAATAGAGTCATCGACTATTACTACCCTCTTCCCTTGCACCAATTTTTGCACAGGGTTCAGCTTCAACTGTACTCCTAAGCTGCGTATTTCCTGCCCGGACTGGATAAAAGTACGGCCTATATAACGGTTTTTTATCAGCCCCATCTCGTAAGGAAGCCCCATCTCTTCAGCATAACCGGCTGCCGCTGCCAGGCTTGAATCCGGAACACCTGTTATAATATCCGCGCTGACAGGCTGCTCCCGGGCCAGCTGCCGCCCCAACTTTTTGCGCACAAGATGGACATTTCTTCCCTGGATATTGCTATCCGGGCGGGAAAAATAAATATATTCAAAAATGCAAAGAGCAACCCGGCTAGAAGGCAAAATTTGTTTGCCTTCTAAGCCGTTTTTGTTAATCACAACCATTTCTCCGGGATTGACATCCCTGATTATCTCAGCACCAATCGTATCAAAAGCGCAGGTTTCTGAAGCCAGTACATAGTAACCATTCCAGCTCCCCAGGGATAAAGGTCTTACACCAAATGGATCCCGGACACCCACCAGGCTATCTTCCGTTAAAAAAACAAAAGAATAAGCACCCCTTAAAACAGGCAAAACTGCCTCCAGGGAAGTTCTCAGATCGCGGTATCCGCAACGGGCAACAAGATGCATAACAAGTTCACTGTCAGTTGTTGTCTGAAAGATCGAGCCTTCTTTTTCCAATCGGCCTCTTAGCTCGTCCGCGTTAACCAGGTTACCGTTATGGGCAACCGCCAGCTGTCCATGGCGATAGCTTATAAGCAGCGGCTGGGCATTTTCAGTAAACCCGCCGCCGGCAGTAGAATAGCGTACATGCCCGATAGCGGAAACAGCCGGAATACCTTCCAGCTCCGGATTATGTGAAAATACTTCGGAAACCAACCCGTTACCCTTTTTTAAATGGATAGATCCCCCATCACTTATGGCAATTCCTGCACTTTCCTGGCCGCGATGCTGGAGGGCAAGAAGGGCATAAGTTGAAACCCTGGACAAATCCTCACCAGGGGCATAGATCCCAAATACTCCGCAGGCTTCCTCTATTTTATCTTGTGCGCACCTCAAATAAGGTTGAGTATTGCGAGAAAATCCTGATCCAAACCCTGCCGTTTCCAGCGCCATGATGAACACCACCCTCATTTGTAATCCTTCCGGCCTACCAGAACTTCCTTCATAAGCTTCCGTGATATTTCCCGGACTTTTATGCAAACTCTCTTACCCATCTTCTTCACAGAAGCTGCATCTCAATAACACATATATCGGGTGAGAGCTCATCGCCTGGTAGCATCCGTCCTTATTATACTATCGAATAAAAACCTCATATTTTTTTGGGTTTCCTCCTTAAATTTCTTAACATTGGGCTTATACTTCTATTTCCCCAGGCTTATAATCCCTGTAACCTGTTTTCTGCAACCTTTCGTTTTTCTCCCGGACCTTTTCGGCAAGTTCCTTTTTAAAGGAGATAATTTTTTCCCTAACAGCAGGCTCATGAACGCCGATAATCTGTGCTGCAAGAATACCGGCATTATACGCCCCGTCAACTGCTACGGTAGCAACAGGAATTCCCCTCGGCATCTGTACCATAGCATAAAGAGCATCTGTTCCCCCGATAGGGGAACTGCTCAAGGGAACAGCGATAACCGGAAGAGGGGTCAAAGCAGCAATAATCCCTGCCAGATGGGCCGCGCCCCCGGCTCCGGCGATAATTACCTGCAAACCCCTGCCGGCAGCATTTCTGGCGAAATCCGCTGTTTCTTCTGGCAAACGGTGAGCGGAAAGAATCTGAACCTCAAAGGGCAGTCCGAATCTTTCCAGTGCTTTCAACGAAGCGGACATCACCGGCAAATCCGAATCGCTGCCCATTACTACGCTTACTTTTACCGACATGACAACCTCCTATAATAAAACTGCAATTACACAATCTATTTTAACTCATTCCCACTCAATCGTCGATGGGGGTTTTGACGTCAAATCGTAGACAAAACGGTTTACTTCAGGAATTTCATTTACCAACCTGTTTGAGATAATCCCCAGCACCTCGTAAGGAATGGGATACCAATCGGCAGTCATTCCATCCCGGCTGGCAACCGCGCGCAATACTATAGTATGCGCATAAGTACGGCGATCGCCTTTAACCCCCACGCTGAAGATATCCGGCAAAACAGCAAAGGCCTGCCAGATATCTCGGTAAAGACCCGCTTTTTTAATTTCTTCCACGACAATATGATCCGCTTCCCTTAGAATAGCAAGTTTTTCCCGGGTAACCTCACCGAGAACCCGCACTGCCAGCCCTGGCCCGGGAAAGGGGTGTCTAAAGACTATTTCTTCCGGCAACCCCAGCTCTAGCGCTACCCTACGAACCTCGTCTTTAAACAGGTATTTCAGCGGTTCAATTAAAGAAAAGCGCATATCTTCAGGTAGCCCGCCCACATTATGATGCGATTTGATCACGTCACCTGTAGCTGTACTGCTCTCAATTATATCAGGATAAAGGGTGCCCTGGACTAAGAAGTCAATAGCTCCTAATTTTTCCGCCTCTCGTTCAAAAACGCGAATAAAATGGTTTCCAATAATTTTTCTCTTCTGTTCGGGGTCTGTAACCCCCCGCAGAAGCTTCAGAAACTCATCAGCCGCATCTACAGCTACAATCTCCATCTTGAATCGCTCTCTGAAAGTAGTAAGAACATACTCTTTTTCCCCTTTGCGCAGCAGGCCATTGTCAACAAAAATACAGGTCAGCCTTTCCCCCAGCGCACGATGCGCCAGCATGGCAGCAACCGACGAATCGATCCCTCCGCTTAAACCGCAGACCGCGCTTCCATCAGCTCCAGCCTTTTCTTTGATCTCTGCGATACTGTTTTTCACGAAGTTTCCCATTGTCCAATTTCCGGAAAAGTGGCATATTTTTTCTAGAAAATTTTTTAAAACAATATCCCCCTGCCGCGTACAAAATACTTCGGGGTGGAGCTGTAAACCGTAAAACTTTCTGGAATCATCCCCTATTCCCACCATAATATTTTTACTTTGAAGAAGGATCTTAAATCCCGGTGGAGCTTTAGCAACCCGGTCTCCACAGCTTATCCGCGCGTAAAACTCTTTATCCAAACCGGTGAAGATGCCTTCTTTCCCCTCCAAAACTGAAAGAGCTGTATTCCCACACTCCTCAATGTCGGCTCGGATGACCGTCCCTCCCAAATCCAGAGTCATAAGCTGCATTCCGTAGCAAATCCCCAGGACGGGAATATTCAGCGTGTACAAACGAGAATCGCAACGCGGAGCATTATCCGTATAAATACTGGCTGTCCCCCCGGAAAAAATAAGAGCGGAAGGTTTTGCCCTTAGCAAATCATCAAAAGAAATATTATAAGGCATTATTTCACAATAAACCTGAAGCTCTCTAACCCTGCGGGCAATTAACTGCGTATACCCTCCCCCAAAGTCCAGTATAATCACCTTTTCAAATGTTTTCATATCCTTCTCCCTGCCTATTCTTTACCCAGTAACGATTCTTTACCAGGTGACGACCAACTGTATTTCGACAAAGTTAAATAGATTTCCTTCCAGCTTAATATCCTTTTATTTTTTTAAAATGAAAAAGGGGCGGTCCCTCCGGGACAGCCCCTTTTTCACGCCTTTACATGGGGGGCATTCCACCCATGCCTCCCATGTCAGGCATTTTGTTTTCTTCAGGAGCATCTGCGACTACTGCTTCAGTAGTCAGGAAAAGCGAAGCAATACTGGCTGCGTTCTGTATAGCCGAACGGACCACCTTTGCGGGATCAACAATACCGGCTTCCATCATATCCTCATAGTCACCGGTAAGAGCATTAAATCCTTTCCCCGGTGACAAAGACTTTACCTTTTCAACTGCTATAGAACCTTCTGCCCCGGCATTTTCTGCTATATGACGCAGCGGTTCTTCCAGCGCCCTGCGAACAATCTGTGCTCCTACGGCCTCATCTTCTTTCAGATCGAGGTTATCCAGAGCGGAAGTTGAATTGAGGTAGGCAACGCCCCCTCCGGGGACTATACCCTCTTCTACAGCTGCCCTGGTAGCGGAAAGAGCATCTTCAATACGCAATTTCTTTTCTTTCATCTCTGTCTCTGTAGCAGCTCCCACCTCGATTACAGCCACACCTCCGGCCAGTTTCGCCAGGCGCTCCTGCAATTTTTCCCTGTCAAAATCGGAAGTTGTCTCTTCTATCTGGCTGCGGATCTGGTTGATACGCTTTTCAATGTCTTCAGATGACCCTGCACCGTCTACAATAACTGTTTCATCCTTAGTTATTCTTACCTGGCGGGCGCTGCCCAGCATATCGATATCCACACTCTTCATTTCAAGTCCCAGATCCTCGGAGATAACCTGACCACCGGTAAGAATAGCGATATCTTCCAGCATCGCTTTACGGCGGTCCCCAAAACCTGGAGCTTTTACACCCACACAAGTAAAGGTACCGCGTATTTTATTTACAACCAGCGTAGCCAGTGCCTCGCCCTCGATATCTTCAGCAACCAGCAAGAGCTGTTTTCCTTTCTGAACAATTTTCTCCAACAGGGGAAGGATATCATGAACATTGCTGATCTTGCGATCTGTCAGCAGTACCATGGGCTCCTCGAGAATAGCTTCCATTTTTTCGGTATCTGTTACCATATAGTGGGAGATATAACCCCTGTCAAACTGCATACCTTCCACAACTTTTAAATCAGTCTTGAAGCCCTTGGACTCCTCTACGGTAATAACACCATCTTTGCCGACTTTTTCCATGGCATCGGCGATCAAGTTGCCGATTTCTTCGCTATCGGCAGAAATGGAAGCGACCTGGGCGATAGCCTCCCTGCTTTCCACGGGCTTGCTCTGATTTTTAATATGTTCAAGTACTTTTTCTACTGCCTTATCAATTCCCTTTTTCATAAACATGGGGTTTGTGCCAGCGGTAACGTTTTTGATCCCCTGTTTGATAATAGCCTGTGCTAATATCGTAGCGGAAGTTGTTCCGTCCCCAGCTACATCCTGTGTTTTATTGGCTACCTCTTTCACAAGCTGTGCACCCATATTTTCAAAGGCATCTTCCAATTCAATTTCACGGGCTATAGTAACACCATCATTAGTAATTTGCGGAGAACCAAACTTCTTATCCAGTACGACGTTGCGACCTTTTGGGCCCAAAGTAACCTTCACAGTGTTAGCCAGCTTATCAACCCCTCTTTCCAGGGCCTGGCGCGCCTCTTCGCGATAAAGGATATCTTTATGTGCCATAGAATAATAATCCTCCCTCTTCAATTGTCAATATAATCATAAGTAATCGCTCTGGTTTTTAAACGGTTAAGCATTACGCTTAGGAAAAGACACCTAAAATATCGTCTTGACGTAAAATAAGGTATTCCTCCCCTTCAATCTTAATCTCAGTACCGGCGTACTTCGAATAAACCACTTTGTCGCCTTCTTTTACATCCATTTGAACCCTTGTCCCGTCATCAAGTATTCTACCCGGGCCTACTGCAATTACTTCGCCCTCCTGGGGTTTTTCCTTGGCTTTATCGGGAAGAACAATACCGGTGCTTGTCTTTTCCTCCTTTTCCAGAACTTTGATAATTACTCTGTCCCCTAAAGGTTTCAGATTCATACATGGATACCTCCTTTGAATGTTTATAGCTTTTACTATTGTTAGCACTCCCTTTAAGTGAGTGCTAATTACATAAATATAATACACAAGATTTATCCGAAGAAGCAAATCAAGCTCATACCAAAAAAGGGCCTTTACAGCATAATATCATCCTGTTCTTAATATATTTCCTTTTAATTCTCCTTTTTCCTTAATATTTCTTAATATGATCATATTATTTCCTGCTCCCAAAAAAAATATGCTCTCCAGCAGCTATTTTAGCTACCATGCACGGGAATATTTTAAAGCAACGTATGCAATTAATGGAACCGCAAATACATTTAAAAAAACAAAAACGGATCCGGCACATGCCTGAACCGCTTTAAGTTATTAGCCCCCTTTGCTGCCTTTAGACTGCGGGATTATTTTAATACAATTTCCTTTATGACTACCAGGAGAACAACACATACCAGGTACCTTTGAGTCCAATAAATAGATTGACTTAACCTGCACAGCATGGAAATAACTAACCGGGCAAGTACGCGGAATAGTTTTACTATTCAAGCTCGGTAGATTTGCGTTATTTAACACCGGCTTTAGAGTTTAACAGTCGCTTATTCTATGTTGCCACAATCGCCAACCTTCCCCTGCAGCAGCTCGAGAGCGTGAGGCAATGCTGGTTGAATCGCCTCCAGGCATTCCCTAACCGCCTTTGGACTTCCGGGAAGGTTAACAATAAGCGTACTGCCTCTGATACCACACACAGCCCGTGAAATCATTGCATGGGGGGTCTTTTTGAGGCTTTCCATGCGCATAACCTCAGACATTCCGGGTACTTCTTTGTCGATAACCTCCTTCGTGGCTTCAGGGGTGAAATCCCTCGGGGCAAGCCCTGTCCCACCAGTTGTAAATATTATGGAAGATGCCAGCTCATCGGCCATCCTTATCAGCTCTTTTTTTAGCAGCTCCTTGTCATCGGCTACTAACGCAAATTCTGCCACTTCCCAACCCAGTGACTGAGCGATCTCTATAATTACTTTACCGCTGATGTCTTCCCTCTCGCCCTTTGCGCCGCGATCACTGACGGTTATAACAGAAACCCGTATCCGGGACATATCCTGCTTTTCCAAGGCAAATATCCTCCTTCCTTTAAGATCTAACTATTATCAGAATGAGAGCGCCAGACAATCTCACCGCTACGGGTTAAATCATAGCCTCCCATTCTTTCAACTGCTTTACGAAAAGCATCCGACCCTATTACTTCCAAAAGAGCCCCGCATTTTGGGGAATTATAAAATGATACGGGAACAGCCAGTTCATAAGACTCTCTTGCAAGAGGAACAAATTCCAGCCCGAGAGCTTCTGCTGCAGCACGAATTCCCAGTCCGGCATCAGCACTTCCAGCCTTCACGGCTGCAGCAACAGAAAGGTGGTTGTATTCTTCTCTTTCGTAACCGGTAATATCAGCTGGGCTAATACCCTTTCTTTTTAGCATAAAATCGAGGTAAAGCCGGGTGCCGGCGCCCTTTTGGCGGTTGACAAAAACTATATTCCCTCCGGCGAGATCTTCTATGCTGGTAATCTTACCCCTATTTTTCTTTTCCAGCATGAGACCGAGCTCTCTTTGTGCCAGATGGACAAGTACTAGTTCCATTTCGGGAAGATATCGCTTCAGATAGGGAATATTATAAAGGCCGCTCTCTTCGTCAAGCAAGTGAATGCCTGCCAAATGGGTCTCACCTCTTTTTAAGGCCATTATTCCTCCCATGCTCCCTAAATGCGCCGAGGAAAGGGTATAATCATATCGCTTTTTCAGATGGTCCGAGAGGATATCGAGGCTTAGATCATGGCTTCCCAGACATACAATGGTATTTTCTATTTCTACCCTGGCACGCCATAGCTCCACCTGGATTTCTTCACCGGGTTCAATACCTTCCTTGTTCTGGGATATCGTTGTAACCCCGTCAGCGCGCACCAACGACATACTGACCCCCGATCCTCGTGGTAAAGGAGTAGCAACAAATTTGTCCTCTACTTTGCCCATTTTTAATCGCAGATACTCCTCCTCTTTCAGAGAAGAAAGCACGCGGCGGGAACTGTACGACTTTAGAACAGTCCGTTTTGGCGGAGTCTGTTTCTGCCAACGGTAAAGAAAAGGCTTAACAAAAAGCTCCAGGGCAACATAAGCAGCAACCGGGTAACCGGGAAGGCCAACTACCGGGATGGAACCAATCATCGCCAGGATAACCGGTTTTCCCGGTTTAATCGCCACACCGTGAATAAGTACCTCGCCAAGCTTATCCAAAACTTTTACCGTAAAATCTTTACGGCCTGCGGAAGAACCGGCGCTAATTAATATCAGATCGCTTTCTTCAGCCGCCTTCAGAAGAACCTCTTCCAGGCGATCGGAATCATCCCTTATGATAGGAAATCTTTTAGGTTGAGCACCCCATTCCCGGACAGCAGCGGAAAAAACATGGGAATTGGATTCAATAATTTGTCCGGGCTGTGGTTCCCCCGGGGGCTCGATTAGTTCAGAGCCGGTTGGTATTAAAGATACCCGGGGTTTCCTCAGAACGTTCAACTTAAAAATCCCGCCGTTCAGCAATGCCCCCAGGTCAAAAGGCCTCAGGCGATGATAGGACGGCAAGATCATCTCTGTAGCCACAATATCCTCGCCAATAGAGCGAACATGCTGCCAGGGTGCGGCAGGTTCCCTAATTTCTATTACATCGGGCCTTTCTTTATCCGGGAAAAATACATCTTCGATCATAATCACGGCATCGCACCCGGGCGGCAAGCTTCCCCCGGTATCTATGTAAAAGGCGTTTTCTTCCAGACGGAGTCTAAGCGGAGTTGTAGCAGTCGCTCCAAATGTATCCGAAGACTTTACGGCAATACCATCCATAGCAGCAGCATGGTAATGCGGAGAGGAAAGCCGTGCAAAAACAGGTTCGGCAGTAACCCTCCCCGCTGCCTCAAAAACAGCGATTTCTTCTACTCCGGGTTCTTTTTTTAATGCGGCGTTCCAAAATATTTCCTGTGCTTTAGATAGTGAGGTGTTACTTAGATAGATTTTTCTTTTCAAATTTGTAACCTCCATTACCATGGATAAGAATCCCTGCAATAACGGCTTAGGACAATACCTGCCCCGCCAGGCAAGAGGGCTAGGGCAGAACCCAAATCTTTCGGCCCTGACCTGAGGGTAGACTTCACCCTACAAACAGTATATTCTACAGCGGTATTTAATAAATATATACCTTAACCTTCTCTCCTTCCGGCAAACCCTCCGTGTCTCGCGGAATTATAAAGTATCCGTCCCCCTTAACCATTGTGCTCAATAATCCTGCACCGCCAAAAATAGGCCTGGCACGGATATTATTATCCCCTTCTTTTCCGGAATTGCTACCTTCATAAAGAGATACCCTTATATAATCCTCCCTGCCCCCTGGAGAAGATAAGTTCGTATCCAACCGGGCTTCTACATAAGGGACAAAAGGGGGAAACGGAGAAAGGCCCTGCATCACACGTAAAGCAGGCCTGACAAACAAAAGAAAACTGAACAATGCAGATACGGGATTACCTGAAAGCCCAAAAATAGGTATCGAATCGCTCGTTCCATAAATTAGCGGCTTTCCCGGTTTCATAGAAACACCGTGAAAAAAAACACCTCCCCCGGGCAGTTCGTCAATTACTTTTACAGCAACATCCCTTGTTCCCACCGAACTGCCACCTGAAATAAGAACTATATCCGCCTCATCCAGCGCTTCTAAGACAGCTTGATGAAGCGTAATCTTATCGTCCTTAATAATACCGCGGTAATCGGGAATTCCGCCACTTTCTTCCGTTAAAGCCGCCAGCGCAGAACCGTTAATGTCCCTAATCTGACCCGGTTTCGGCTCCATCCACGGGGGTATAATCTCGTCCCCGGTAGAAAATATCACAACTCTGGGTCTGGAATAAACCTTTAATTGCAAAACTCCCATCGAGGATAAAATGCCGATATCCTGCGAGCGAATGGAGCGGCCAGAAGGAATAACAAGCTCCCCTTTTTTAAAGTCATCGCCAACCTGGATGGTATTATCAAAAGGAGCTGCCGGACGATAAACGGCAACCTGGTCCCCAATTATTTCACAGTGCTCCAGCATAACAACACTATCACCGCCGGCAGGAATCATACCGCCGGTGGGTATCTCCATTGCCTCGCCCGGCTCTAAAGAACCCGGAGGTTCCTGCCCCATGAGAATATTCCCTTTAAGCTTCAAAAGGGCCGGAATACTATCAGATGCACCAAAAGTATCGGCAGCACGCACAGCAAAACCATCCATCGTTGATCGAGCAAAAGGGGGCAGCATATAAGGGGCGATAACATCCTTTGCCACAGCGCGTCCCAGCGATTTTTCAACAGAAATTGTCTCTATTTCAGTAAGTTTTCCTTTAAGGGAGTTTATAATACGCCGCTGCGCCTCTCTTACGGTTAAAACCGTCAGCAACTTCACCTCACTCCATTCTTACCGTTCACAATTCCCTTTAAATCCCTTTATTGTAGGAAATAGCGGTGTTTATCCTAATCACCAAAACAACCCAGCTGGCAGTTGACAATTTTTATATTTAATTCATTGCATAGTTTGCCAATCTCCGCCACCGAACAATTACATTCCCTGGCAATTTTAAATGCCATAACACAGGGAATTTTCCCTTTAGGTGTTGATTCTATGAGCTTTTTCTTAACCTCTTCCATGTTTCTCTTCCTCCCCTAAAACTATTATTTTATACCCTTAGTTATTAAGTTACAATAATTCGCCCCGGTTGTCAATTAAAGTCCTGAAATTTAAAACAATAACCGTCCTTTACCAAAAAAACCGGCAGTATTATCAGCCGGTACGCTTAATTGGCCCGCAATAGACAAAATGGCGGATTATTCAGCCTGGAACTTTACTTACCGCAGGGCTGTAGCAGAAATTTTAGATATGTATTATCTTAATCAGATCTTCCTCCTTGGAGAAGAATACTTTAACCATGGACCTTGTTTCTTCAAATCTGTAAGTACGCTTGCCAAAAGAAATCTGGACATTTTCATAAATTTTACGGAAAACAGCTTCAGAATCCGGGGAGAGGTTTATTTTGCCTTGCTTGAGGAGCAAACCCGGTGATCCGGCTTCCCCGATGTATACTCGTCCCCCTGCTGTAATTTTGCCCCCGCGAAAAACCCCTTTAATCTGAATATCCCCTCCGGCTTTAAAAATAGAATTATAACAGCCTGTTCCTTGAACTGAAATATTACCGCAAGCATTCAGCGTAGAGTTTTGTATATATGAGGCAATTATATCGCCCTCTATATTCTTTGACTCTTTGATAGAAAGCCTGACAGCAGACAAAGCCTGGACAACCCGTTTTATATCATCATCCCTGCGGATATTCGGAAATCCGTTGCCTGTGTCGCCTGTACAGAGATGCTCTATCTCCTGCAGCGCTTTTTCAGCCTGTGATGTAAGAGAAAAACGCTTTTCTTTTGATAACCTCAGCAATTTTTTCAGCAGTTCCGGCAACGCCTCAAATTTACGCTCAATAAAAAGTTTTATTAGATACCCTGTCTTGCTTTCATCAATTTTTTTCCCACGGTTTGATAACGCCGCTTTAAGCTGGCCAATACCACTATTTAAGGATAAAAATATTTTCTCAATTTCTTCTAATAAAGGTTCTATCTGTAAATAATAATCCATGAGAATACCGGCAACAACCCTTGAATTAATTAAATTATTTCGGAAAATTATGCTTCCACCGGATATTACCTGTGCTCCTGCAGTATTGCCCAGCACTTCTATATTGCCGGGGCTTTCTACCGTCATTCCCTCCATAATATCCCCTGTTATTTTCAGTTCTCCACGGAAGCGCAGGTTTCCGCTTTTTACATCTACATCCCCCCGATGAATGTGTAAGGGCACAACCCTGAAGACATCTCTTTGTCGCCCTTCAACTATAGGCCTGCCTGTACACGTAGCCCAAACTTTATCACCCTCAGGTGATAGTTCACATCCGCCCTTGCATTTTACCTTTATCTCCTTTACAGAAGGCGGCTCTACTACTTTTCCGGTTACCAAACGCCCCGGGGTCCCCGGCCGGGGGGGATGGATCACTGCAAGTACATCTCCCTTGTTTACTGCAGGGATGACAATCTTTTCTTTATAGTCTACTTTGGAAAGGCTGTTCTCATTGTAGGAAGATATTTCGATTTCCGGAGCAAATAAAAGCTCAACATAACCGTCACTGCCGTTGATAACCTCCTCACCCCGGGCTACAGTTTCAAATTGTCCGCTGGCTTCGTTGACAGCTTTTTCTACTTGTTGTAAATCTATACCAAAAATAATGCCTTTTTCCCTTAACGCCGCTTGAACATTGCCCACAGTTATGTCGTTAAAGCTGACATGCTCCTCATCATAGCTCAATACCAATTCAGAATTTGGAGGAACATCCCTTACCGCTCTTTTAATGATCGTTCCCGGGGATACTTTTATTTTTGCCGACATGCCGCCTTCAGCCAGTTCTACCTGCAATGAACCCGGAATTCGTTCCTCTATGGGAGTTATTTCTACTTTATCTGCAGAATACACTTGCCGAGACCTATCGATAGCCTGTCCATTTACCGTAATAGTTGCCTTGGGATCATTTAATATAACTGCCGGACGGCCTTCCCCTGCAGGATCATTAATTCTTACCAGACCGTTCTTAATTTCTATTGTCCCGTCTTTCCCAGTGGAATAACTTGACTGAATATATTTCTTCCCCAAAGAACCTTCCTCCCTGCAACAAGCGTATAACCCAACGCCCATGTACTTATAAAAAAATAGCAGTACTGGGCTGCTATAAATCAAATTAATGTTTTTGCAGCCTGGCAATCTTTGTTTGTTTTAGACCCATGGCTTTGCGTCCCTGTCTTTCGGCAGGTTTGCCCTGTTAAAAACATTTTCCCCTATGTTTTATTTGATATGATTTTACCAATTCGTTAATTATTTGTCAAATATTGTTTTAATCCCCTTGCTATACATCTCCGATAATATGACGGATACTGAAAAACTTATGCCGCTTGTGCGGAAATGCCATAGCTTCCGCAAAACGGAACTGGAAATCCGGTTCAGCAGCAGTCTCAACAAAATTCACCTTTCTGGCTATTTCCCCTGCTTCTTTCCTTTTTTTGGAATTAAGCAACGCCAGTTTGGCGCCGTCGCCGGCAGCGTTTCCCACAGCCTGGATCTTTTCCAAATCGCAATCGGGAACCATCCCGATTACCATCGCGCTTTCTTTGTTAATATAGCTGCCAAAAGCTCCGGCAAAGACAATCCTGTCCGGTTTCGCCAGTCCATATTTTTCCATCAAATACTCTGCACCGCAATAGAGAGCGGACTTGGCCAGCTGGATAGCGCGAATATCCCCCTGGGTAACCGTAATATCCTTACCGATGGCGGTTTCTCCGGCAAAGCAAAGAACATATTCCATTTTTCCTTCAGCCCCACGGCGAATTCTAGGATTTGCTATCCGCCGGTTAAAGCGCCCTGTGCTGTCTATTATCCCCGCTTTAAACATTTCTGCACAGGCATCGATTATTCCGGAGCCGCAGATTCCCCTGGCCAGCGGTTCGTCTCCTTCTTTAAACCAATCCTCTTGGCCGATTATTTTTATCCGGGGGTTTTTTGTTTGGGTGTCTATCATCACCCCCTCAATCGCGCCGACAGCTGCTCTCATTCCAAATTTGATCTGTGCACCTTCCAATGCCGGCCCCGTTGCACAGGATGTGGAGAATAATTTTTCCCTGTTACCAAGGACTATTTCACCATTGGTCCCAATATCTATAATCAGCACTACCTCATCCTGCCTGTACGGTTCCTCGGCAATGAGAACGGCAACATTGTCAGCGCCAACAAAACCTGCCTCAAGGGGAAGCCAGTGCACATAAGCCCCCCTGTTAATTCTAATGCCTAGATCCCGGGCTTTAAAATCAATGCCGCACTTGAACGCCGGAACAAAAGGGGCCAGGCCGACATACTTAGGATCGATTGAAAGCATTATATGGTGCATTACCGTATTACCTACCAGCACCAGATCAACTATATCCTCCGGTACCAAGCCGACTTCCTCTGCCAGAGCTTCCAGAAGCGAATTGATCCCGTCGATAATTGCCTTGCTCATCTTTTCCAGCCCTTCTTTATTCGTCATCGAATAAGTAATGCGGGAAAGAATATCTTCCCCATACACAATCTGCGGGTTCATCATAGACTTTTTTGCAACGGTTTCTCCGGTCCTTAAATTGCACAGATAGGCTGCTACCGTTGTGCTACCGATGTCAACGGCGGCCCCCCAATAATTTTCCACCAACCCGGGAAAAACCTTTATTATTTCTTTGTCATTCCAGACGCTTACGGTCAATTTCCAGTCTGCCCGGCGGATAATTTCGGAAAGAGTTGTCGCCACAGGGAAATCTAGAGCATTAACCTCTTGAAGATCAAATTTTTGCGCCAACGCGCTTTTTATGCGCATAAAATCGTCCCTTTGATCCCCCAGTACTGCAGGCGACATTTCAATATAATAATTCTTTACAACCGGATCGACAGGGGTTTTCCTTTCCCTTCCCGTTTCCAGGATTATTTGCCTGCCGGCGCGGGATTCTTCAGGAACAAAGACCAGAACATCTCCCTTTACGGAAGCACAGCAGGCCAGACGGTAGCCGCTGTTGATTTCGCTTGCTTCTAGTTTTTCCCTTTCCTCTTCCAAAATAGGCGATAGATTGCTTATTTTAGATTCAATACCAAATTTTTGGAAGTGCCCTTCTTCAATTCTCACTTTACATTTACCGCATACCCTGGCGGCGCCGCAAGGTGATTCTATATCTACCCCCAACTTTCTGGCAGCATCAAGAAGGGTTGTCCCCTCCTCTACGGTTCCACGGAGCCCTAAAGGTTGAAAGATAACGGCATACCCCACCTTATTCTCCTCCCATATATTTAAATTAATTGAAGATACAATAAAAAAAGTTAACTGTTCAGCTATACGCAAGATTGACATTCTTCACACTGTGACTTATCGCACACCTGCCATTCCCTATGCCCCGTTTATGTTTTGCTCTGGGTGGTTACAAAAAAGGTATCTTGTACAAGCGTTTGTCTGCCTGAAAGTGACTTAACTGCCCCCCTGTTCCCTATAATTCCTCTTTATATTACATATCCCTTTTAAATTAAAGAACTTCCAGGAGGTGGAAGCTCTTATAATTTTAAACTAATTTTAGCATCTCTACAAGGTAATCGGCCAACTTTGTTGCCGTGGAAAAATCATTCCCACAAAAATTATGCCATTCTTTTGGATCGATTTGTCCATAGCCGGTAACAAGCCAATTCGCGCCCACCGCACCTCAAACGACAAATAATCCAAAATGGACAACTACTTGTTAAATTGTTATAATTACTAAGTCCGATTGGTTTGATCGGTTCAGCAATAGAAGAAGATTTGGGAGGTCATACTTATCATGAGGAAGAAAAAAATCATCATCGCCGGGGCAGCAGGAAGAGACTTTCATAACTTTAACGTTTATTTTCGCGATAACGACAATTATGAAGTAGTAGCCTTTACGGCAACACAGATCCCCGATATTGAGGGCAGGTTATATCCACCCCAATTGGCCGGCAGCCTTTATCCTGAAGGCATCCCTATTTATGCCGAACAATCCATCGAAGAA
>DUQX01000100.1 GCA_012837615.1 Bacillota bacterium
CCCCCTAAATCAAGGAAAGTTTCCTTCTTACCTAATTTGACCTATTTTAAGCCTGCAGGCGTTCCCCTGAAGGAGCTAGAGGAGGAATCCCTCAGATTCGAGGAACTGGAAGCGATCCGCTTAAAAGATCTACTAGGGCTTGAGCAAAAAGCCTGCGCCGAAAGAATGGGAATATCAAGGCCAACCTTCCACCGTATCATCTCCTCAGCACGTAAAAAACTGTCCAGAGCGCTGGTCGAAGGGAAAGCAATCCGTATCGAGGGTGGAAACTACAAGCTGATAACCGACCACCTGCGTTGCAGCGAATGCGATTACACGATCAGCCCGGATCCAGAAAAAAGTATCCACGAGCAGGGAATAATCTCAGGAAACATTACCGGAAAAATTAAGTTTAAGTGCAACAAATGTAATTCCAGGATCTTGACAGATAAGCGGCATCGGAACGGGCACCGCGGGAAAAAAGGCTTTCGTTAGTTTTCCCGACCAGGGCAATAGAAGAAGCGAACCTATAGTAAAAGGAGGCAATAATTACATTGAATAGTTTCAACATAGCGGTTATTCCGGGGGACGGCACCGGACCTGAAATGGTAAATGAAGGGCTCAAAGTGCTTCAGGGAGCAGCCCAAAAATATAACTTTAAGCTAAATCTGAAAACCTTCGATTATGGGGGAGAGCGATACCTGCAAACAGGCGAAGTCTTGCCGGAAGGAGCAATAGAAGAATTAAAACAATATGAAGCCATTTTTTTAGGAGCAATTGGGCATCCCGATGTCAAGCCAGGAATTCTTGAAAAAGGCATTCTATTAAATCTGCGCTTTGAGCTGGACCAGTACATAAACCTTCGGCCGGTTAAGCTCTATCCCGGAATTGAAACCCCCTTAAAAGACAAAGGACCGGAAGATATTGATTTTGTCGTCATACGTGAAAACACGGAGGGCCTCTATACGGGCAGCGGAGGCTTTCTAAAAAAAGGAACCCCCGATGAGGTTGCAATCCAGGAGTCGATTAACACCCGTAAAGGTGTGGAGAGATGCCTGCGCTACGCCTTCCAGTACTGTAGGGAGCGCAATAAGAAAAAAACCCTCACGCTTTGCGGCAAAACAAACGTGCTCACTTATGCCTTCGACCTCTGGGAGAGAACCTTCCACGAAGTGGGAAAAGATTACCCCGATATCAAAAGAGAATACGCACATGTAGATGCTATATGCATGTGGATGGTTAAAAATCCCGAGCAGTTTGACGTTATCGTAACCGACAACATGTTTGGAGATATTATTACCGACCTGGGGGCGATGCTTCAAGGAGGAATGGGAATCGCTGCCGGGGCCAATATCAACCCCGAAGGGACGTCCATGTTTGAACCCATCGGCGGCTCTGCCCCCAAATATACGGGCAAAAATATGATCAATCCCCTGGCTTCTATCTGCGCCGGAGGAATGATGCTGAAACACCTGGGAGAAAAAGAAGCCGCCAACGCCATCGAAAAGGCGGTAATGACCGTCTGCTCCAAACACATCAAAAGCCTCTCCGCAGGGAAAATGGGCTACACCACCAGCGAGCTGGGCGACCTCGTATTAAATTATCTTTAGGGGTCAGTTTTGTTATTTTTAGGGGTCAGCTTGAATTATTCACTTTCTAGTGCTCTGGATGACATTAAAAAGCTTGGATTATTGGTATTAATTCTTTAGAAGATCCGGGATTACATTACATTTTTTAAGTATACATTTTTTAAGTTTCAATAACGCTTGATATGTAACGCCTGAAGAAATACTTGAAAAAGAAAGGCCGGTAAAACCGCAGCCCGCCCGATACGGGCGGGCTCCTTTGCCAATCGGTAAAGCCATTCCAGTCCCGCACGCTGCATCCAGAGAGGGGCGCGGGTGGCCTTTCCCGCAAGAACATCAAAACTTCCCCCCACGCCGATAGCTACACAGGGCGGAAGTTTTCTCCTGTTTCGGAAAATCCATTTTTCCTGCTTTGGAACGCCCAGGGCTACCAGCAGCAGGCACGGCTTTAAAGAACATATTTCCCGAACGATTTCTTCTTCATCCTCCTCTTGGAAATAACCGTGATGGCTGCCGGCGATATTAAGGCCGGGAAATCGTTTTTGGGCCTTTTCCACAGCCTGAACAAGAACCTGGGGCTGCGCCCCTAAAAAATAAACCGGTGCGCCGCTGTCGGCAGCTTCCTGCAAACATCTCACCATCAGGTCATAACCTGCCACTCTTTCCGGAAGGGAATATCCAAGAATACGTGAAGCCAGAACCACGCCGGCACCATCGGCCGTCACCATCCCCGCATTTTCGATAATCCTTGCCAGCTCGCGGTCCCTGGAACTGCGGAAAATCATTTCCGCATTGGCGGTCACCACATGGAATACCCCGGCATTGCTGCCCCAGCGTTCGCATATAGCGTTTTTTGCCGCTTCAAGGGTCAGGCAATCTACCCCGATTCCTAATATACTTGCCCTGTTTTTTTTCCTTGCATTATCTTTATTATTTTTCAGCAAAGATCCCTTCATTTTTCCCCTCAGTTCAAATCATCTTATCAGGATTGTTTCATCTCAATTCCTTTAACATAACAATCTACCAGGCAGCTTATTTCCTCCTCATTAGGAACAACATAGCTAATTCCATCAATATTTCTCGGAACACCGGGCAGTGTAAAGGTATTGATCTGTTCTATATCCACTTTCTTTAGCTTGTTCGCCAGTTCAAGGGCCTGCTCAAGTTCCAGATCGGTTTTTATGTTGCTGGCAATTTCGGGAAGCAACCGGGGAATTTGCAATATGTTTTTAAAGGTAATAATTTCCTGCAAGAGCGCTTTTAAACATTCCTGCTGACGGCGAACCCGCCCGAAATCCCCTTCCTCATCACTGCGAAAACGCACATACTGCAGGGCTTTATTGCCATCAAGGTGCTGCAAACCCGGTTCCAGATCAATAGTCACATCGATGCCGTAATAGCGCATCTTTTTTTCTACTTCCAGCTCGATGCCGCCAAGAATATCTACAATATTAATAAATCCTTCAAAATCAGTAGTCATGTAATGATCAACATTAATATCCAAAAAATTTTCCACTGTCTCCATGGTAAGGGATATCCCGCCAAAAGCGTAAGCATGGTTAATCTTATCCATACCATAACCCGGTATATTAACGCGCATATCCCGCGGAATGGATATAATATTGATCTCCCCGTTACCCCGGTTTAAAGTTAGAAGCAAAAGCGTATCGGTCCTCGATGAAGGATCACGCGAATCCAAACCCAGGATAAGCACATTTAAGATATCCGGCAGGGAAGGATCCTTTTCTTTTTCAGAAACGGGTGGAATAGAATTATTACCCCCGGGCAGGGCCACATGAATCTGATCCCATAAGGATTTCAGCCATACCCCTGATATAACCAACAAGAGAACAATTATTACGACACCGTACAGAAAAATTTTATAAAAGGGACTCTTTTTGGCGCCCTTTTTACCTGATTTTTCTGCAGCAGATTTCTTTCCCATTTACTTCAGTTCCTTTCCGTTTGCCTTCTCCAACATTATAACTGATATTATTATTCCGGACAATGAAGCATCCTAATGGAGTATCTTTACGGTTACAGAGCATTCTCTTCTTACAGAGCATTCCCTCTGTCCCATCATTACAAATCTATATACGAGTTGCGCTTATTCTAATAAAGTGACAAAGTTTTGGGTATAGCAGTCACCGTAAACCCCAACTCCGAGGGAGCGCAAATCTTTATGCAGGATATTCTCACGGTGCCGGAGACTGTTCATCAGCCCGTGGTGCACCTCGACACCGTCAAACTGTCCGCGAGCAATATTCTCAGCCGCCAGGATAAAATTAACGCCGCGCCTATCCAGCCGATAATCAAGGCCCTCCCCCGTAACGGGTGAAAAGTGGTCGAAATAGTTATGAATATACATCTCCCTGCTGTGCTCCAGCGCAGCGAGAGCCGCATCCCTGTTCCAGCTCAAAGCTGGCAGGCCTCTCAACAACCGTTCCATATTGGCCAGATCAAAAATTTGTTTTTCGTCAGCAGCTTCAGCCTTCCTCATCTTTTCCCGGTCAAAGGAATCCCTTTTGCCCTGGGGAAAACGGTATTTGTAATAAAGGTTAAACCTGTCTTCCGCAACTTCCCTGTCCTCCAGTCTCACCGCCACTATTTTATTCTTATCCTGTTCGTCACAGTAAAAAGTTGCAACCAGGTTTTCATAAACAAGGGTCGGAAGGTAAAGCTCGTAAATAACTTTTTCTTCTTCAACAAAAAGCCTATCTGCTATTTCAAAACTATCCTCAAGCAAATTTAACCCGCATCCCCGTTGTAAAGGCCCAAAGGCCCACCCTTGCCCGGGTGTATAAATGGCTACAACCGATCCATCTTTTATTCCGACCTGCAGGTAATTTCGATAATCCTGGTTGTAGACCCACCAACAGTATCCGTAAATAGTATCGTCACGGCGGGCAGGTTCGCCCAGCAAATCCAGTACTGCTTGCCCAGAATCCCCCAGGGAGATACCGTACGTCTCCACTTGAACATTTAAATCTTGATAATAGGGAGGAGGCTGCTGGGCCCCCTCTGGAGATTCAAACTCGATAAGGATCAAGCGTTCAGCATCGTTCCAGCCTATATCGACACCAAGGCTTTCAGCGATAAACCTCAGGGGAACATACGCCCTGTTTTCAATTAGCCTTAAGGGCACCTCAAGGGTCACCGGACTGCCATTAATCAGCGCTTTTTTTTCTCCAGCCACCATCTCTATACTTGTATCGCCCCGGGCAACAGAAACCGATTTCGTAGAAGAATGCCAGCTTACATCTGCCCCCATAGTCTCTAGAAAAAACCTGACAGGAATAAGGGTTCTTCCTCCCTCGATAAAAAAAGGAATCTCCGTAACTAACCGTTCTCCGTGCAAAAGAATACGGATATCGCTTTTCTCCTGGGAAAAAACATAATTATGTACAGTATCGTACTGAAATGCTTCTGCAGGCAGTGCAAGGGGAAAAACCAGCATAATAATCATTACCAGGAGCTTATATATATTTATCTTTTTCCGCATCTAACCCTCCGATATATTAAAATTTATTTTGTAAACTGGGATTGGACTTGCCTTTGAGAACCAAGAGATTACTCCGATAGCTGACACCTTTTAGCGAACCTGCCTGATGGAAAGAATTTTTTCTTCCAGAGCTGCAGGCATAGTACCGGCAGTATTGTCGAGCAGATCTATTTTTAGATTCTCTGCCAGAAAAGGCACCTCTCCTTCCCGGAAGGCGACAGCTTCGAGGACAGCGAGGCATTCGCGGAAGGGTATCTCCTGTTGGTAACCTAGGGTAGTCTGGGTGTACTTTACCATACCATCATTGTTATTAATTTTTTTTAAATAAAAATCGCGCTCCGGTATGTAAAAAGGATTCTTTACATCTTTAATTTTGATAACATCCGGATCATATGTATAGAGAATTTCGTAGGAGAAGATACCTTCAACCAGAGGAGCGGCAATGATAACCTCAAAGCTCTCTCCCACCCCCACCCGATCGCCGCGGGGCAAAAGAACTTCTATAAAATTAAGACGGTGTTCATCTTCATCGTCGTGATAACCCGGAAGATCTCCCTCATCCTTGGTAAATCCCAGCCGAATAATTCCCCGGAGGTCATCCTGATGCGTCACTGTTATGCCGGCAACCTTCTCTAATAAATCCAGGCCTACCATAGTCCTTCCCTGCTCAATAAAAGGTGCATTAAAGGCGCGGCAGACAACCCCGTTTACAGAATAAAGGGGGTTGTCCACAATAAGCACGACAGTGCGCCGGCTGCCCCGTAGCACTACCCTTTTAGTATCAGGTTCCCAGGCTATATCATAACCCACCTCTTCAAATACACTCCTGAGAGGGATCATAAGTGCTCCCTGCTGGTACATGGGGAGCACTTCAAATTGTAATGGTACTCCTTCCAGATATACTGTAATCTGCTGCGATGCAGCGTTTGCCAAGTAATAAGCAGGGGCCAGAAACAGCCCGGCCAGCAGCAAAAAAACAAATAAAACAATTACCTTTTGCTTCATAAAAGGATAAATACTTTCTGTTACAATGCTGCGTATGCACGAGTTGAACACTGAGCCACCCCTTCTTTGCCTCTTTTTAAAAAAAACTTAAAAAAATATACTATACTCTGGCGTTTTTTCCATTATAACCTAGAATTACCGCACGCTCAATTAACATTTTTAGGAAACCATGTTTATTCCGTGAAATATCCTTAAACTGTCTTTATAATGGAATTTCCGATTTAGTCTCATAGATTAAAGAAATCATGTTATTTCTATTCTATACTGCTGAGAAAATCCAAGAGAAAGGCAAAAGTTTCCCCCCTGAGGAGTTTCTTCCCCGGAAAAAAATTATAATTCGAGAGCAGTTCGTCAATTCCCATTAACTCAAGCTCAATCCCTGAAATACCTTCCAGAACCCAGAGCAGGTCTTCCAGAAGGGCTTCACGGTTTTCAAAGGAAAGATTATGCGCCGTGTATCGCCCCCGATACACCTGCTTGAGGTAACCCTCTACAACCTGGCAGATATCTCTTATCTCTGCAGGCTGATCCAGGCGGTAGTCGTTATCATAGCGCCCCGTTACCAGACCCAGTGAACGCAGTTCTTTTATCGCCGGATAGAGGGGATGGCCTTCAAGGGAATGAGGGACATCAAAGTCCACTAAATATGCTCCCTGATTGAGCAGCCTCTGCTGCAACTCTGCAATCAAATCCGGTCTCCCGCTCATTTTATGAAAGTCCGTTTTACTCTCCAGCGAAATCGCCGCGGCAACACCCGCCGCTTCACCAACGGCCATGCCGGCAGGCACAACCCGGGCGCTGCCATGGGCCAGAGAATCGTAGCTTGCCGAACGCCCGACCACCAGCAGGTTGGACAAATCCTGCGGGACGAGGCAGCGGAAAGGGATGCTGTAGAGAGCGGGGTTCCCCATGACCCTGCCCCAGTCATCCATGTCAGTGCCCTGGATATCAACGGAATAAGAGGCCAGGGCTACCTTATCCCAAAAATCCCTGTGCTCGAGCACATCATCCAAAGTTAGGCGATAAAGCCCCTCCAAATGCCTGGTTTCCCGGACATAGAGCTCCGGTGCCACAGCCGCCAGGTAAGCGTCCTCAAAACCCGGCAGCCGCCTGCGCATAAAGCGTACCAAAAATTCCGCTTCACGCTCCCCTCTCTTCAGAGCTTCCTGCCGGGAAGCGGGATCCAACCCGTCAACCCCAAAAATATGCATGGCGTTGATCAGGACGTTTCCATTGTTTTGCAGCCCCATGTTTGGGCCACGGCTGCGTATCTGCGGATCAAACGGTTCGTACTCTTTCATCTCCTCCAAAAATCCCCAGGCAGAGGTACCGTAAGCACCTCCGGCATATTCACCTGAGGTAAGCGCCCCAACAACTTTTTCCCAGTTAACACCGCCCACTTCTATAATAAGCGTAACAGCCTGTCTCTTATCTAAGCCGATATCCTCCATCCCCAGAGTAAACCCGGCACCGGCCATATAAGCCACCCAGGCATCCTGGGTAGCGTCAATAAAGCGATAAGCGCTCAATTTTTCACCGTTCTCCAACATAACAGAAACAACCCGGCCCTTATTAAGCCTGACTCCGGTAACCTTCCTCTCCAGCAACAGCTGCAGGTTTTCCTCGGCGGCAACCATTTCTTCCAGCGCACGCCGTGCAGTATTGACGTCAAAGGAAACACCCTCCAGCTTTTTAAAAAACTCTAAGAAAATCCCCCTGGTAAGCAGATTTCCCTCAGGGTCATAGTTCATATCCAGGGTATTAAGCCATCCCAGGGTCAAAAGTCCTCCCAGTTGGCTGCGCTCATCCACAAGCAACACCTCAAGGCCGTTTCTGGCTGCGGAAACAGCAGCAGCAACCCCCTCAGGGTCGGTACCCACAACGATAAGGTCATAATCTACAGCGGCAAAGCTGGAAAAAGTGTAGGCACACCCGAATAACACCATGAGAAATAAAACGGCCCAAAAAAATACAATCCTTTTTCTCTTGGAACGAAAACGCCTGGCATTCCTCAAGCCTGCAGCGACCCCTTTCACCCAACAATACAGGCAGCTAAATCAGCTGCCGACCAATTCCAAAAAGAGGTACCCATTTACGTTTGTAACTGCTCACAGCTATACGCGCAATTGTCATTTTTCATACTGTGACTTTTTGCACACCTGCCGTTTCCTATACCCTGAGTAGTTACTTACGTTTTACCTAACTTACTTATCCTTTACCTTAATTAAGCAATGAAGTATCAAAGAATCTGCCTTAAAAAATCCCTCGTCCTTTGGACGCGGGGGTTGTTGTAAATCTGCTCGGGGGGACCTTCCTCAATGATAACGCCATCATCAAGGAACATGACCCGGTCAGCTGCTTCGCGGGCAAAGCCCATCTCATGCGAAACCACAACCATGGTCATCCCCTCGGCGGCAAGCTGCTTCATCACGTTCAGCACTTCCTTGATCATCTCCGGATCAAGCGCAGAGGTGGGTTCATCAAAAAGCATCACCTTGGGACGCATCGCCAGGGCCCTGGCGATGGCTACCCTCTGCTGCTGCCCACCCGAAAGATGCCTGGGATAAGCATCGGCCTTATCACTCAGGCCCACCTTATTCAGCAACTCCAGGGCAAGCTCCCGGGATTCCTTTTTATTCATCTTTTTTACTTTAAGCAGCGCCAAGGTAATATTATCCAGGACCTTTTTATGGGGAAAGAGGTTAAATTGCTGGAAAACCATCCCCACATCCTGTCGGATGAGGTTGATATTGACATTGCGGTCGGTAATATTCACCCCATCAATGATTATTTTTCCCCTTTGCGGCACTTCCAGGAGGTTCAG
>DUQX01000016.1 GCA_012837615.1 Bacillota bacterium
CAGGTATCCACGGCCATTACACCTGCACCGCCGGAGATTGATACTATTCCAATCCGGTTTCCTTTAATCCCGTCAAAGGTACAGAAAGCTTTGTTTAAATCGCCCATTTCCTCAATATCCGCCACCCGGAGCAATCCACACTGTTTAAAAGCAGCGTCAAATACCTTGTCCTCACCGGACAGCTTGCCGGTATGGGAACTCGCCGCCAGTGAACCGGCGGGGCTGGTTCCGGTCTTATAGATAATCACAGGCTTAAGCGCCACAGCATCCTTAGCTGCCTCCATGAACTTGCTCCCGTCTTGCAAGCTCTCCATGTGGATATTGATAACTTTGAGGCGGGTATCCCGCGCCAGATGGCCGATCACGTCGGTAACGCAAATATCGGTGGTATTCCCGGAATCGATAAGGATCCCGGTGCCGGTACATATCTGAGAAGCACCTAAATAGAAAGTGCCCGTCTGGCAAATAATCCCGATCGGCTTAATGGGATTGATAAAATCAATAAATGAAGTACAGAAATTGTGATAGTTGTTAACAACTCCCAAAGTATTGGGTCCGAGTACCCGGATGTTATTATCTGCGGCCATGTCAAGAAGTTTGTGCTGCATTAATATGCCTTCCTCATCTCCGTCAAAAAAGCCCTGGGCTACGATGATCACAATTTTGACCCCTTTGGCGGCGCACTGGCCGAAAAGCTCTATAACCGCATCGCGGGGCGCGCATATTACCGCAAGATCCGGTATTTCCGGCACATCCAGGAGGGAAGTGTAGGCGCGGCACCCTAAAATTGTTCCTCCTTTTGGATTAACCGGATAAATCCGCCCCCGGTAGCCCCGTTTAAGCAGTACTTCCAGCGGGCTATTACTGCCCCGGCCGGTCCGGCTGGTAACTCCGACCAGCGCGATTGACTCCGGTGCAATCAGCTTTTTGTAATCACTGTCCGGCAGCATTTAAAGAACCTCCTTAAATGTATGAATCTGCTATAAATTTCTCTGCTATTATTGTGATTGTCAAAATACCCCATCCCCTGTCACCCTTAATACGCTCCGTGCCCCGGCTAGAAATATCAAGAATCTATTGAGTCAACCCCCTTAGACGCTGCGCCCAAAACAGTAACAAACCATTTTTTCTATGCAATTTTGATATCATTTTTTGGGATTCTTACTCTTTAAATAATCCCGGATATAATTCCGGACGTTTTTCATGCCGCCGAATCCGGAGAACATCTCATTGATCTTCTCTTTTTCAATTTGTTTAGCATTAAGCCCTTGATATTTCATCTCTTTTTTCATCTTTTGACAGCGCAGCCAGATGTTTAACCTGGGCGGTAAGATTTAACAGGTAGGGGATTTCAGGCTGCTTGGGTTCCGGGATGTTGTCGTAATACTCTTTCTTTATTCTTTGAACAACACGGTCAGTAGAACCGCATTCTTCATCCAGAAGTTTAAAGACCTGATTTTTGAAGCGTACGGCTTTTTTCATAGAGCTTTCAAAAAAGTCCTTTACTTCATCCCGGCCCACCAGAACAAGCCGGTGCCCCTGGCAAAAAACCTCAATAGGGAGAGCAGCTAACTTTTCTATGGTAGTTATGTACGCTTCATAGTCATAGAGGAATTCGCACATTATATTTCCGGAACTGTCGAGGGTTCCCGCTGCATCTCCGGCAACCAATATTTTTTGATCGGATATATAATAACTATGGTGGTCGCGCGTGTGGCCGGGAGTTGCCAAAACCTCAACAGAAGTACCGTGACCTAAATCAAAAATTTGTCTGTCCTCAATTTGGATATCAACTTCAAATGGGTAAAAAGAGCCATCAAGCAAACGGGAAGAATCAATTCCCGGAAGATTGCTTAAAATGCCTTGAGCATCTTTATTCAGCTTTGCAATCAACTCCAGTGCTCTTGGCCTTTGCAGTATTTGAACTGCTTGCAATGAAGCGGCAATTTTCATCTTGGGGAAAGCCTGTTTCAGGTAAGAAACCGCCCCACAATGATCCCAATGGACATGGGTAAGGAATAGTATTTCCGGCTGACGCTCACCAAGAATTGAACGTATTGCATCTACATATAGCTTTCCGGCACAACTGGTGCCTCCTTCAAAAAGAACGGGGTGGGGACCGTCTAAAAGGTGAAGCGGATAAGTAGCCAGCCCCAAAATGTAAAAGTTGTCCTTTACCCGACCGGTTGATCTAAAAATCATTATTTACCACCACTTTATAATGATGCGAATATTATATCTCATCCTTACCGATTTAACAATTATTTTGAAAACATCACCTTTTTATTAAAACAGCATTTCTTCTTTTCTTCTTCAAGCTCGCCATACTTGACGGTATTCAGCCCTGCGGGGGTGTTGACGTCATCCTACTGCCGCTTTTCCCTTCCATAAACGGGCGGCAACTAAAGATGGGCGTAACCACGAAAAAAAAGGGTTTCAATTTTTCTCCCTTCTATAAATAAAATAGGTAAAATAGGTGACAACCCTTCATTCACAATCGTTTGATATAACCCATCCCGCATCCCGCATATCTTCTTGTGGCAATAAGGCAAACAAAGGTTTATAATAAAACAAAGATACCTTTATAAAAGGTATAAAAGTACCTTTATAAACGGCATTTCATTAAAATCGGAGAGATATGGAGCTAATAAGCAGGGGAGAGGGTAATATGGATATTATTATCAAAAAAGATTATGATGAAATGAGCAGATATGCGGCAGAGATAATCGCCGGCTTTATAAAATCCAAACCGGATTGTGTGCTTGGACTGGCAACAGGAAGCACGCCAATCGGCACTTACAAAGAACTGGTTAGAATGCACCAGCACGAGGGACTCGATTTTTCGCAAGTTAAAACCTTTAACCTCGATGAATACCTGGGAATAGGAATGGATCTGGATTTACCTTATCATAAGGATCAGAGCTACGCCAGGTTTTTGCACGAGGAACTTTTTAAGCATATTAATATAAAAAAGGAAAATATTTACATCATCGACGGACTTACAAAAGAACCGGAAAAGCATTGCAAATGGTATGAGGAAGAGATTAAAAAGGCCGGGGGGATTGATCTGCAACTTTTGGGATTGGGCGGTGACGGGCACTGGGCGTTTAATGAACCCGGATCGTCGCTGGCCTCGA
>DUQX01000101.1 GCA_012837615.1 Bacillota bacterium
ACGGCCCGACTCCGGCTCAAGAGATGCGCTATGGTTTAAGTTCTCCGCTGCCACCGATGACAAGAGTACTGGGGCTGACTATCAGAGATGGCCTTGCTAAAGTTGATTTTAGCGAAGATATTATGAGCTATGATCCCGAGAATGAAAGAAATGTATTAAATAGCATAATTTTTACATTGTTACAGTTTCCCAGTGTGAAAGAAGTCCAGATCATGGTAGAGGGATTTTCCCCGGATGAATTTCCCGGAGGCACTTCGGGAAAGGGGACTTTTGGATGGGAACGGGGATTAAATCTGGAGGTAGCCGATGAAGTAATCGAACTTGACAGTACTCAAGTGATAACGTTATATTTTTGCTCGGTATTAGGCGAAAACCACATTTTCTACATACCTGTAACCCGTGTCATTTCAGCTGATAGTGATATAATAAAGGCTACCCTGGAAGAATTATTAAAAGGTCCACGGCCGGAAAGTTCTCTTTTTACTGAGTTGCCTCCGGGAACAGAACTGCGAAATTTTGCTATCCAGGATAATACCGTGATTGTTGATTTTTCTAAAGAAATATTAAACTACAAAGGTGGCCTCAGTGGAGAAAAGAATGTTATCATGCAGACGGTCTTAACCTTGACCCAAATACCGGGAGTAGAAAAAGTGCAGCTGCTGGTGGATGGGGAAAAAATTGTATTGAATTACGGCACTTCTTTGAATGAATATTATTTGCGGCCTTTGATCATCAATCCGTTGTCATAAGGGTATTATAAACATATTCTATTGAGCACAGAAATGCGCTTGTATCTCAACATGCTGGTAAGTTATAATAGACATGGTAAAAGAAACTAATTATTTAGAAAGCAGGATAGCTGAATGCGCTCTTATGGGAGAAAGAATGAAGAACTCAGGCAGGTCCGGATTACCCGGAACTATTTAAAATACGCGGAAGGATCTGCTTTGATAGAAATGGGAAATACGAAAGTAATTTGTGCCGCTTCGGTTGAAGAAGGCGTGCCATCCTGGATGAAAGGCGAACAGCGGGGTTGGGTTACCGCTGAATACTCCCTGCTTCCACGGTCAACCCATCAAAGGAACGTTAGGGATGCTGTCCGTGGAAGGGTAAGCGGCCGTACATTTGAGATCCAGAGACTTATCGGCAGGTCTCTTCGCGCGGTAATAAATTTAGAGTCCCTTGGTGAGAGGACTGTCTGGCTGGATTGTGATGTGCTTCAAGCCGATGGCGGGACGAGGGCAGCTGCAATTACCGGAGCGTTTGTTGCTCTGGCCGATGCCATGGAGTATTTGCATAGTGGGGAAAAAATTTATAGATTTCCGTTAACTGACTTCGTTGCGGCAATTAGCGTTGGAATGGTTAAAGGGGAAGCATTGCTTGACCTTTCTTTTGAAGAAGATAGCAGGGCAGATGTGGATATGAATATTGTAATGACCGGCGGAGGAAAACTGGTTGAAATACAGGGTACCGCTGAAGGAAAAACTTTTTCCCGGCAGGAGTTAAACGTTCTTCTTGATCTGGGAGTTAAGGGAATTCAACAGCTGATTTCCAAACAGAGGGCTGTTCTTGGAAAAATTTCATCAAAGGTAAATTATCAAACATGAAAAAAAAGAAGCTAATCATAGCAACACACAATGAAGGAAAAAAGAAAGAGTTTGTAAATGTCCTCTCCTCGCTTGCTTATGAGATACGTACCCTGAAAGATTTATCACATCTGCCGAAGATCGAAGAAACGGGTTTGACTTTTAAAGAAAATGCCGTGCTTAAGGCGGAAACTATCAGCCGGCTGACGGGAGAACTTGTTCTGGCAGATGATTCGGGTTTAGAAGTATTTTACTTGGGTGGTAAACCGGGTGTCTATTCAGCCCGGTTTGCTGGGGATGGGGCAACGGACGAGCAAAACAACACGTTCTTACTGAAGTTGATGGAAAATATTCCGTACTCTCAAAGGAGAGCGCGATTCGTATGTGTAATCGCCTTGGCTGCTCCCGGAAAGAAAACGCAAACGGTGGAGGGAATCTGTGAAGGGTTTTTGGCTAGCTCGCCCCGTGGGAGTCAGGGGTTTGGCTATGATCCTCTTTTTATCTACGGCGATGGAAATAAAACCTTTGCAGAGATGGATATAAAAACCAAAAGCCGCATCAGCCACCGCGGACAGGCGTTGCGAAAAATCAGGGATGTCTTATTGAGTTATTGAGTTTTTCTGAAGGATATGTTAGAATCAAGTAGGTTGGACATAGTGATACCTTTTTCGTTGGAGAGTGATACTTTTCGGAGACGGTTAGTGTTTATGTTTATAATAGATTATATCGATTCGATAATATATAGTATAATGATAATGTACAGCTATTTTAGCTATTTATTCTTTTTCGGGGTGTGGCGCAGCTTGGCAGCGCGCTTGGTTTGGGACCAAGAGGTCGCAGGTTCAAATCCTGTCGCCCCGACCATGATATAGGGTTTTCGGGGGTATATTTTCCCCCGGAAATCCCTTTATTACAAGATACAAATTAGTCTATTCCAAAAAGGGGG
>DUQX01000102.1 GCA_012837615.1 Bacillota bacterium
AAGCGGGTTAAAGCTCGCTTCGTGGGTTCGAATCCCACTCTCTCCGCCATAATATGCGCCCGTAGCTCAGCTGGATAGAGCGTCTGACTACGGATCAGAAGGCCAGGGGTTCAAATCCTCTCGGGCGTACCATAATTAATAAAGGCTGAAGGCTTGGAAAAAATCCAAGCCATTTTTATTGAAAAGAATGCTCTGGTCATATAAAAATTAAAATGGCTTCGCTTGAAATAAATTGTGTAATATATTTTTATTGTGTAATATGCAATGTGAAATAAATTACACAGAAATGTTGCGCTAGCGCGGGAAATGGCGCTTTTTTTTATATTTTTCTTTGGCATGGTATTTGCACAATATAAGGGCGAAAGGGTGGTGCCGTTGAACAGAAGGGATTTCTTTATAAGCAGCATTGCTGAGGGGCTTTCAAAATTAAGCCGGGAAATTTTAAAAAGTGTCGACGAAATCAAGGAGGTTTTAGTGCATTATTACCAGCCTTCTGACCTGACTGATTTCGATATCTTTTTCCTCAGCAAATCTTACTCTTCTACCCTTGCCAAAACCTCTTATAAGGAGCTGGCTGAACAAGCGAGAAAAATTGGTATAGATCCGGGGAACAAATCAAAAGTGGAGCTTTTAAAAGAAATATTTGAATTTGAAGAGAGAAAAAAACAGGAGGTGATTTTTAAAAGAAACTTTAAACTGGAGGAGGAAAAAAATTTTAAAAAGAAAGGAGAATTATAGATGAGTGAAATTTCGGCAGAAAGCTCTACCCGCCCAGCTGAAGGGGGTTCACCAAAAGAAGGTTATGATTACGGCACGAATTACCTGGAGGAAAGAAAGCTGGTCGGACGCTGGCCGGCCCCCTGGCCGCAGATTGTTAGTCTAATTTTTCTTGCAGCTATTTTTTATATTTCCTGGTGGATTTTTCAGGATCCTCGCGGAGTGATGAGGATGTATACCCCCTATGTGGGTTATATGTACACCAGATGGATCCTCATCGTGGTTATCTGGATGGTTTATATTTTTGACTACTATCCATTTAAGAGGAAATGGCTGGAGGAAACACATCCAGCGTTAAAAGGATTAATTATGACGGCCATCATGGTGGTAATTTTGCTGGTTTTAATTCACGGCTTTTTTTTCGAACTGATGGGAAAGCTGAGCATGACCTATTTCAGCGTGGAACGCACTATGGATTTGGGGATTACCAGATTCTATGCAAAAGAATATGCCTGTTTGGCTTGCCTTATGTTCGCAGCGATCGCTTCCTGGCTAAGCCCCTCCTGGCCGGCGTGTTTTGATAACAGGCCCTGGCACCTCCTTAAACAGCCATCACGTGGAGTAACAATTTTGGTTGTTACATTCTTTCTTTCAACGCTGATTTATCTGTGTACCATGCATTCACACATGGCAATTTTATATTATCCATGGCAGGAATACTGTGCTGTAACAGCGCCCTGGTGGTTTGAATTCGCTGGAACTGTAAGCGGAAACTTCCATGTGTCCTGGATTATGTGCTGTACTGTGGTTCTCTGGATTTATGAAACAATCTGGGAACGTTGGCCTTTCAGCGAGATAAAAAATGAAAGGCTGAGAGGGTATGCAACCTTCTTTGGTATTGTAGCTATTGCCTTTTGTTGTCACTTTGGTTTTTATTTTATGCAGGAGCTGGCCTGGGGACCCGCCATTATGGGCGACAGGCGCCTCTGGGCCCCGGACTGGAGATGGCTGCACGTTGGGGAAATCATGGTCTTCTTTTTGGTGCCGGCTATGTTCATCACTTTCTATTGCAACAACTGGCCCCAAAAGTACAGCAAAGTAACCAACTGGCTTATTCGCAACGGTATAACCGTTGTGGCAGGTATCGCCCTTTATGCTGTTTATTACCTAACCGCGCACCATTTTCTCGGCGTACAGCAGGAGATGTCGCACCCGCAACAGTTTCCGATGATTCCTACCATTTGGTTTATAAATATTATGCTTATTCATAACTGGTTTATGGACAACTGGCCGGGCTTTAAGAAAGTAAGAAAAGAGGTGTAGCTCTGTGTCCAAACAGGGAGTAATAATAGGCATATTGCTGGGTATAGTCGCATATTTTGTAGTCTTTGTCGGTATAATCCCCCACTGGGGTATCTTTCCATAAAAATCTTGCGGAAAGGAGATATGAGCATGTCGGATAAGTATACTGTTTCCAGAAGAAGATTTCTTGAAGCCCTCGGGGCTGGTACTGCTTTTGGATTTTTAGGAAGCATGGGAGCTTTTTCTTACACACCCCTGAGAAACCGTTTTTTACCTGATAAGCCCAAGGGGACAACTGATATAGGGGAAGTTAAAAAGCTGACCATCACCTGTATTTCAGAAACGAGCTGGTTTGATAACGATATATTGATGAACGATATGGACGACATGGGAGGGCTTCTGGTAAATCAGTGGACCTATCCCTGGCCTCCCGAGGGGAAACCTAACAATCCCAGGGGCGATCTTCATCCTGAGAACGCCGGTGGTTATGCTGCTTTGCTGGACATTGAACTGCTTAACGGTGATCATAAATTTATTCTTTTGGATACCGGCTGGGAACATGGTTGGACGGATCAGCGCTTCAAGGAATGTGGCATCGATAAAATGCTGAAAAACAATGAAATCGATTGCCTGTTTATCAGTCACGAGCATTTTGATCATTTCTGGGGCTTGCCGGTGACTATGAAATACAAGCCGGATATCGATATGTATATCGGTGGAGATTTTTATCCCGAGGGAAAGCAATTTATTAAAGATTCGGGGTTTAAAGGGAAATTATATGAAGCCAAGTCCAAAACGAGGCACCTGTTTGAAATCAAGGACAAAAATGGCAAGACAATACCGGGGGTTGCGGGATATTACTTTCCAGTGGCCATTATCTGCCGGGTTTTTGGCGAGCAGTCCATATTTGTTAATGTAAAAGATGCCGGCATAGTCCAGGTAACGGGTTGCTGCCATCAGGGAATCCTCAATTTTGCCGAGGCGGCCTATACAACCTTAAAAGGTGGCGACAGGCCCTATGGTGTTTATGGCGGGCTCCATATTTCTCCCTTCGAGGACTGGGATCCCAAATATGATGACCTGGTCTTCGGTCTGGGGAAATATGGTTTTCAAAAAATCGGCTGCAATCACTGCACAGGAGTATTATGTGCCAGGAAATTCGTGGAGGCAGGTTATCCCGTAGTACAGGGGACAGCCAGGTTCCGTTCCAAGACTACGGATTTTCTCGGAAACGGCGATGTAATTGAATTTCCTTAGAATAATAAAGGGGTCAGGGGTTCAATTCCTGGCCCCTTTCAATAGGGGGGGAAATATGAATACACTTTTAAATCAGGAAAACGACAGGTTGAGAAATGTACTTCTTTATTCTCTATTGGATGATAAAATGAGGGAGCATATCGGCTTAAAAGGTGTCAGCCAATTTTTCCATTCGGGCGAAGGGTGGTATTTTTGGCTTCTTCAAAGAAAGGGAGTATACGAAATAGAGTTTTTGGGAAGGGAAGAAAAAAATAGCCGCGTCTCCATTGAATTTTCCCTAAAATATTATCCTCACCCCGATGAGGCGGTATTTGCTGATTACTCGATCTTTGAGCAGCTTATGCGTTTACAATACCCTTTCGAGCAAAACTGTCCTACACCCCAGTGCAGGGAAAATTTGAGCCCCCATTTCTTTTATATCGGGAAAATTAATCTTCTATGGTATGATGAAGCTGTGCTGCTTTCTGTCTGTTCGCAGAATAGGTGGATAGAGTATCTGAAACAGGGATTAAAGATTAAAAACAACGAGGGAGTGCTCCAAGAAGTGCTAGGGGCAGGTGAAAAAGATAGAAACATTCCGGGTTGGGACCTGTCTTTTGATTTTTATAACTGTTTAATGAAAGCTTTTTGTTTTGCTTATAGATCTGCACCCCAATTGATAAGCCTTAAGCATTCCCCGGGGAAAGTAGATTATATTGACGAAACGAAAAAAGTGAGCAAGGAAGCTGGCGGGGATATTTATAAAATAAGGTTAATAGCGGTAATTCCCTTTAGCCAGGGTCTTTCTGCTCCAGGGAAAATATCCGAAGCGGCAAAGGTGTTACCAGAAAAGGGGGAAATAATATATCAGGAGGGTAAAAAGGATTTTCTTCATCTGTATCCGAATTTCTTTGATAAAGATTGGTGGCGGATGGCTGAAAGGGGTAGGGAAATATTGCCCGAGGGTTTGCGGGTATAAATTTAACGGTAGTAGTTTCGTAGCTTATTATAGAGGGTTTTCCTGGAAATTCCCAGCTCCCTGGCAGCACGGGTTTTATTTCCATCGTATTTTTTAATTACCTCTTTAATATATTCAATTTCTTTTTCTTCCTTAATTTTTTTCAGTTGTGTTTTTCGGAATGAAACTTTTTCCAAAAGATAAGGGGGAAGATCATTTACTTCGATTACGCTGCTTTGAGACTTAATAAAAGCGTGCTCAATGATATTGTGCAATTCCCTGACGTTTCCCGGAAAGTCATATTCATTTAATAACTGCAGGGCTTCTTCGGAAATATTCTGCTTTTGTTTTTTAAAAGATATATTGAATTTGTCAATAAAATGTTCAACCAGTGGTTTTATATCGCGTTTTCTTTCCTTTAAGGGCGGAAGGTAGATAGGAAAAACATTCAAGCGGTAGTAGAGATCATCTCTAAAAAGGCCTTGCTCAACCTGTTTGTAAAGATCTTTGTTGGTTGCGGCAATGATGCGAACGTCAATCTTTATAGTTTTGCTTGATCCTACCCTTTCGAATTCTCCCTCTTGAATAACCCGCAGAAGTTTGGCTTGAAATTTGGGGCTGATTTCTGCAATTTCGTCCAAAAAAATCGTGCCGGTATGCGCTGCTTCAAATCTGCCGATCCTTTTTGAAAGGGCGCCTGTAAAAGCTCCTTTTTCATGCCCAAACAGTTCCGATTCCAAAAGAGTGTCCGATAAAGAAGCGCAGTTGATCTTAATAAAAGGTTTGTCTTTCCTGGCGCTTAAATTATGGATGGCATCTGCAACAAGTTCTTTACCGGTTCCAGTTTTGCCCTGTATTACAACATTTGAATTTGTTCCGGCAACGGTTTCTATGAGGTGAAAAACGTTGCGCATCGATTCGCTGATGCTTATGAGGCCCATTTTAAAAAATTTCCCGTAATACGTAGGATACATTTCTCTTTGATCGGAAAACATTTCGATAACCCCGAAGGTTTTATTATCGCTATCTTTGAGGGGAATTGCCGATAGTTTAATCGGTATTGTTTCTCTCTGCTTGTTTTTTATGAGGACCGAGGACAGATGACAGGGGATTCCTTCTTTTAGAACCATCTGCACCGCGCACATTTTATTGCAGTGTGTACTTTGGAGAATGTCGCGGCATTTCTTACCTATTACTTCGGAAGGGTCCCTACCCAGAAGATAACCGGCAGCTTTATTTATGTTTCGGATTATAAGATTTCTGTCAAGGACAATAATGCCTTCATCAACGTTGTTAAAAATATAATCGTAGCTAAAATTTTTCATACATTCTCCCTCCACTGATTAAGTAATATTTCGACAACTTTAGAGTTAATTCCTTTTTTTAAGAATTGCAGGATTTTCGTCATAGATATGGAAGTACTTTTGTGTATTTTGTACATAAATTAGAGGTGATGACAATTGTCCATTTTACAGTATCTGAAAGAAATGATAAATTTTTTACCGGAGCTATTCCCTCAGGATCTGTCGGCGATTACTCTTTCCGATTGCACACATTTCATCGGGGTTTGGAGTGCAAAAAGACCTTTGGGTGAAGCTTTGAGAAAGGTAATCTATCCGGGGAAGAAAATTTCGGATAAAGTAATGTTGGGGCAGGTCGTAAAGCATAAAAAGAAAATCACAAAATATTACACTAAAGAAGAGAGCATTTTTAATTACCCTTATCTTGCTGTAGGGGTGCCGGTTTTTGAAAACGGGGAGTTGACCGGTGGCATATGCACTGTAAGAGAGGAGACCATTTTAGAAACTCAAAGCCGATGCCGGATGCTTTTGGAAGTCCAGAATATAATGGGAGACAGCATGAATAATTTAACAGAAAAAATGGATTCGCTGGTTGATAAATATAAGGAGACCAGAAAAATCAACGACCTCATGCAGGACGTCATTCAGAAGGCCTCTTTTCTGCAGGTTAACACGTTGTTAAAGGCTACTAATATGCAGGATGAGTATAAGGAAAGTTTTTTGGCCCTGGCGGATGAAATAAAAAAAATGGCTCATGATACCAAGGATGCATCGTTCAAGATAATTAAATTATTGAACGAATTTGATGTTAACGCAGCAGACTTCTTTTCTTCCATCAAACATATCGAGATTATTGTTGCCAGTATGAGTAACTCCATCAACAGTATTATGGATTACCTTTCTAAGCAATCCGATATGATTATTCACGATGATAACAATAAAAAATTATATTTTGGTAAAGAGGATTAACTTCAGGCAAAAGTTATTATAAACTTTATTAAGGAAAGTTTGAATAAAAACCCTTACCGTTCGCAAATTGAGCGGTTTTTTATTATAATGATTGGCGGCAAAAGATACTATGACATACATCAGCGGTATTTCTTGCAGCTCATCTTGTAGCTCAAACCAAGCACCTTCCTCATACTTAGCGAGAAGAAAATTACCCGCCCCAGGCATTGAACACAGTGTATATAAAACACATTCTTGCAGATTTAAGGGCAACCTGCTATACTGATTTCTGCTTACGGTTGTTTAAAGAGCGGTAAGCAAGGCAAAATATAGCTTCGCTTTTATTATCGCAGGAAGGGTGAAAATGGGTTAGAATTATGGAGAAAGACGAGCAGTATATGCAGGTAGCGCTGGGGCTGGCAGAAGAGGCCTTCAAGCGCGGGGAGGTGCCCATCGGCGCGGTACTGGTAAGGGATGGAGAAATATTATCTCAAAATCATAACCGCCGTGAGGAATTGAAAGATGCTACAGCGCACGCCGAGATTCTCGTCTTGCGCGAGGCGGGGAGTCTGTTAGGAAGCTGGCGTCTGTTGGATACCACGTTATATGTTACTCTGGAACCTTGCCCGATGTGTGCCGGTGCTCTCGTACAGGCAAGAGTATCCCGCCTGGTTTTCGGGGCTCGCGATCCCAAGGGAGGCGCGGCCGTTTCACTTTATAATATTCCAGCGGATACCAGATTAAACCATCGCCTTGAAGTGGAGGAGGGCGTCCTGAGTGAGAGATGTGCTTCTTTGCTGCAGAAGTTTTTCAAAGAACGGCGTGAACGGCGTGAAAAATAAGCAAGGTTATTAAAATCCATGGAAGATGCAAAGCAAGCCGGGGAAAAACTCTAAAATATTTACAGTCGAAAGATAGAGTAAAATCGCAAGCAGCTGAAAGATAGAGTAAAGGTGCAATTAATTAAGTAAAAAAGTTAAGAAAATGCCGGATGACACTCCAAACCCATGCCAGTGGAGGAATGTTAAGACAACCCTTATTAGTTATGCAAAATAATTTTTTAAAAAAAGAAGGATTAAGGTTTTGTTTAGCGAAATAAATAACTTAGTAAATTTAGAAGTAAAAAAATATTATCAGCTTTGGTATTTTTTTTGGTTGCGTTATGCTGCCTTGGGTATAACGCTAGGCCTTCCGGTAGGTTTTTTATTTTGGTTGCGTTATGCAATATAGAGCATAACAACACAACAAAAGAGAACTAAAGAACAGGGAAAATATTTAAACTAAGGGATAACGGGCAGTAAAGGGAAAAGTGAAATATCCAAAGGTAAAAAGAATATCATCGGATGAAGGGGATATCATCTGAGGGAAGATGCGAAGATCCTGCTCAATTCGGAAATAAGCAGCTTTTTTGATCGAAACAGGAGGGGATGATCTATAGATAAAGTGTACCTAGAATAGTCCTATGGGCTATAGTTTTCTAGTTTGGAAAATCTGCAGGGAGGGGTTAAAAAACACGGCTACATACACAGAAAGAAGAAGGAGGAATATTCAAGTGAACAGGAAACATTTATTCAGATGGATTACGGGCATGGTTTTAATTGCAGTCATGGTTTTGGCGTTGGCCGGGTGCGCATCCCCTGGGGAAGATCGGGAAGCGCTTTCCGAAGAAGGGACCCCGGAATCGGAGCCGGTTACTTTAAACCTGTCGGTAGCCGCCAGCCTTACCGATGCCATGTTGGAAATACAGCAGCTCTATGCAACAGAATGTCCACATATAAGCTTGGAATTTAACTTTGGCTCTTCAGGTTCCCTGCAGCAGCAGATTGAGCAGGGTGCTCCTACGGATATTTTTATGTCGGCCGCTACCAAACAGATGGACGAACTACAGGAACAAGATTTACTACTTGCTGAAACCCGCCTTGATTTGTTAGAAAACGAATTGGTCCTCGTTGTCCCGCGGGGTTATACGGGTATAGCTAATTTTACTGACTTAATCAAGGACGAGATTGCCTTAGTTTCGATTGGCGATCCCGCTTCTGTACCGGCCGGCAAGTATGCACAGGAAACTTTAATAGCATTGAAAATATGGGAACAGCTTGAGTCCAAGCTGCTTTTGGCCAAAGACGTCCGCCAGGTGCTGGCTTATGTTGAAAACGAAGAGGTGCAGGTGGGTGCAGTTTATCGTACTGATGCAAATATCTCCGATAAAGTAGAGGTTGCGGCAGCCGCCCCTGAAGGTTCACACTCCCCGCTGATTTATCCAGTAGCGGTGATTAAAGATAGCCCACACCCAGAAGAAGCAAAAGCGCTACTTGCCTTTCTTGCAAATGAGCAATCCCAGGCGGTATTTGAAAAGTATGGATTTAAGGCTATGCATTAACATAAGCAAGCAAATACAATAGCAGGCAAATACAACAGCGGACAAATACAAAATACTGCACAGACTTTTCTGTGTTTTGATTAATAGTGGGGGTAATAAATGCCTGAAATGGATCTTGTCCCCGTATGGATTTCATTGAAAACTGCCGCTCTTTCGACCGTAATTACTTTTTTTCTCGGCTGTGCTGCTGCCCGTTGGTTAGCCGGTTATCAGGGGAAGGCCAAAAGCCTCCTGGACGGCCTTTTTACCCTTCCCCTGGTATTACCCCCAACAGTGCTGGGGTTTGGTTTACTATTGTTGTTTGGAAAAAACGGCCCCTTAGGTAAGTTGCTGCTGAAACTGGGGACCACGGTTATCTTTTCCTGGTGGGCAACGGTTATTGCTGCCGTTGTCGTGGCTTTCCCGTTAATGTACCGGACAGCGCGGGGGGCGTTTGAGCAGATTGAACCCAATATTGAAAATGCCGCCCGCACGTTGGGTGCTTCTGAATGGGATATTTTTTGGCGGGTTACTTTGCCTTTGGCCTGGCCAGGCATTATGGCAGGGATCATCCTTTCTTTTGCCCGTTCTTTAGGGGAATTTGGGGCCACATTGATGATTGCCGGCAATATTCCCGGCAGAACACAGACTATTCCTTTGGCTATTTACTTTGCGGTGGCTGCCGGTGACAATGACAGGGCCTTGGCCTGGGTTGCCATTATTATGCTCATCTCCATGCTTTCAATCCTGGCACTTAATTACTGGCAGCGTTATGGAAAAAATTATGCTAATCATTAGCGCATCAGCGCATCCGAGCCCGCCGGGAGGAAACCTACCCGGGGCGATTTCGGGACCGTATGGGGACATAGCGGGAAATTGGAGGGGCGGCTATAGGAGCGGCACGCGTATGGACAACCAGCATTTTACATTACGACAAATTAAAAGCGTTTTAACATGCCAGCTTGTGAAACAATATTGACAATATGTGCTGGGAATATGTAAGTTGCAAACATCAGACTCAGACCCGGAGGAGGTAGTGCCTTTGTTAGAAGTCAAAATCAAAAAGACATTTCCCGGCTTTAAATTGACAGTTGCTTTTGCCATAAACCAAGAAATATTGTCTTTAGTCGGCCCTTCCGGTAGTGGAAAAAGCCTGACCTTACAATGTATTTCCGGTTTAATGAACCCAGACGAGGGTTATCTTCAAGTGAACGGCAAAGTGCTGCTCGACACGGCAGCCGGCATAAACGTACCACCGCAAAAGCGAAAAGTGGGCTACGTATTCCAAAACTATGCGCTTTTTCCCCACCTGACTGTCTTTGAAAATATCGCCTTTGGTCTTGCTGCCTGGGAGCGACGGAAGGTTGTGGCCAGGGTTGCTTATCTGCTGGAAAAAATGCGTTTAAGCGACTATAAAGATCGCTATCCTCACCAGCTTTCGGGGGGGCAGCAGCAGAGGGTAGCCCTGGCCCGGGCCTTGGCGCCGGAACCGGAAATTTTACTGCTGGACGAACCTTTTTCTGCCCTCGATACCCAGGTGAGGGGGGAGTTGGAGAGAGAAATTTTAGCTCTACACCAATTTTATCGGGGCCATATTATTTTTGTTTCCCATAATTTAGATGAAGCCTACCGTTTGGGTTCTCAGATTGCAGTATACGAAGCAGGGCAGATCTTACAGTTAGGGTACAAAAAAAAGCTGATTAATGCTCCGGCCAACCAAACCGTTGCCAAATTAACAGGTACCAGGAACTTGGTCGAGGGAATAATTCGTAATATAAATGGCGCAAAAGCAGAAGTAATGGTGCCGGCCTGGCAGGAGAAGCTGCAGGTCAACATGCTTCACCCTGAAAAATATTATCCAAACCAAAAAGTCATTATCGGGATCCGGCCAGAATATATCCGGATTAGCAATTGTTTTCCAGAAAGTGTTTCCCGACCAAATGGCCCGGGCAACCGCTCCATACAGGCGATCCATGAATCGCCTGCACAACTATTGGCCGCACAGGTGGTGGAAGCGGTCGATGGGGTGACTTCTTATACTTACCGCTTGCGGTTAAAAAACGGTTCCGCCCAAGAATTTCACTTGGAAGCGGATGTTTCCAAGCTGACAGCCCCTTGGATACCTGCCGGAAAAACCTGTTACCTGCATTTGCCTTCCGAAAGGGTATTCCTCATCACTCCGTAAGTAACACAATTAGTTTATTTTGCTTGCAATTATTAATTGTTTATGTTAAAGTGACTTGGAATTAAAAAGACGAGAACAACTTAAACGGACTTAAGGCCTCTTAACATAGTAAGGACGAAGTATGTTTGTGTTATTCCGCTTTTTGATTCAAAAAAAAACAAGGGGGCCTGCCAATACATGGAAGGTAAGGTAAAATGGTTTAATTCAGAGAAAGGTTTTGGATTTATTGAAAGAAGCGAAGGTGGAGATGTATTCGTCCACTTTTCAGCAATCCAGACCGAAGGGTTTAAAACATTGGAAGAAGGGCAGAGCGTAAAATTTGATGTTGTTGAAGGCACTCGCGGCCCACAAGCGGCTAACGTTGTTCCTCTATAAGATTTTCAAGACGTGATACTGCCGTAAAAAAGACATGCAACAGGGGACGGGTTTGAAGTTTCTCCTGTTGCATTGTTTTTTCTTGTTGGGAATATGGTATAAGGCGCAACAAGGCGGTTCTCCCTGTTGCACTATTTTTTATTACTGGAATGTGCTAGCTGCAACAAAAGAACTGCCACCTGCCGCAGCCCTTCCGCAAAAAAATATTGACGTATGCTCATTAATTGGTTTATAATCAGAACAAGTGTCAATACTTTGTGAATTGTGTTGAGCATGGTTGTTTGGGGAGCTGATAAGGGTGAAAAAATTACCATCAAAAGTATTGATCAGAGGTGCCGGAGACCTGGCCAGTGGGACGGCTCACCGCCTATGGCAGGCTGGATTTGATATCGTTATGCTGGAGTTGCCGCAACCGCTTGTTGTAAGGCGCAGCGTTTCTTTTGCCTCTGCCGTTTATGAGGGTTCTGCGTCTATTGAAGGGGTTGAAGCAAGATGCTGCCGGGGGATTGAAGAAGCCGATCGAATAGGGGATTTGCTGAGAAAACGAATTATACCTGTATTTATCGATCCGGATGGTAAGTTGATACATATTTATCAACCTGATGTTCTGGTTGATGCCATCCTGGCCAAAAGAAATACGGGCACTTCTATTGGCGATGCCCCTGTTGTTATAGGGCTGGGCCCCGGTTTTACCGCCGGGGAGGATGTCCACGCCGTTATAGAAACCAAGCGGGGCCATGATTTGGGCAGGGTAATCTATGACGGATCTGCCGCTCCAAACACCGGTGTGCCCGGCGATATTGCAGGCTATGCATTGGAAAGGGTGCTGCGGGCACCTGCCGGGGGGATATTCAACACCTCGAAAAAAATAGGCGATCTTGTTGAGAAGGGCGAAACGGTTGCTGCTGTAAACGATGTTCCTGTTAAGGCGGCTATAAGCGGCGTTATTCGCGGTTTGCTTTATCCGGGCCTGGAGGTAAAGCCGGGGTATAAAATTGGAGATATCGATCCCCGCGGGGAGGAAATAGATGTTTATACCATTTCTGATAAAGCTAGAGCTATAGGGGGAGGCGTACTGGAAGCAATTTTATATTTGTCGCAAAACAAATAGTGTCCTAATATTATATAGTAATGAATGCGTCTACATAGCAATGTGACATTCGGGGTATAGCTCGGGCGGAAAACAAAATCTTTATAACGGCTATATTACTATATAATATAATACATTATAGTCATTGAATGTATTCGGTATTTTTTATATATTTTATGTTGAAGCTTGATGGCAATAACATTTTTAGGGGTGCTGCAAATTGATGGAAAAAGAAATCTTTGAACGCCTTAGCCAGATGGCAGAGAACGCGGAGCCTGCCGCGCTTGTTACGATTATCGAATCAACGGGGTCGGTTCCGGGCAAAACCGGCTTTAAAATGCTGGTGGATCTCGAGGGGAATACCCTGGGTACCGTTGGCGGCGGTCCAATTGAGGCGACAGCGATCAGGGAAGCCGTAGAGGCCATTAAAAAAAATGCCTCCCAAATAAGGAAGTACAGGCTGGATAATAAAGAAGCCGGTGGAGTGGGTATGATCTGCGGCGGGGAGGTCACTGTCTTCATTGATGTAATTGTCCCTCCGGAATCGCTTTTAATTATCGGCGCCGGGCATATTGCCCAGCCCCTTGCAGCCATGGCGAAAATTGTTGGTTTTCATGTAACCGTAATGGATGACAGGGAGGAATTTTGCAACAGCGAGAGATTCCCGACGGCGGACAAGTGCCTGGTTGGGGAGATACCGGAGCTGCTACAGGAATGGAAGATAACCGGGAATACATACATTACCATCATAACGCGCGGGCACGAGTACGATGAAATAGCCCTGGAAAAAACCCTCCTTTCTGGAGCCTTCTACCTGGGGATGATCGGCAGCCAGACCAAAGTTAAAAGAATTTATAGCAATCTAATTGAAAAAGGCTTTTCCGAAAAAGATCTGGAGAAAGTTCATGCCCCTATTGGCCTGGATATCAAAGCTATTACCGCAGAAGAGATCGCTGTCAGTATCCTGGCACAGTTAATATTTGTAAAAAACAGGGCAAAAGGTTTTAAGGGTTTTACAGGGTAACAAAATAACAAGCGGGCACCTGTGATCTTGACAATTTTTAAAAAATAGTATACTATTTGAAGGGTGTTAAAAGTCGCCAGATGATTTTTAAATAAGTCAACTATAAAGATTCGCTTCACCTTTAAACGGATAAAATGGAGAAGCGGTGTTTTTAGGTTTTCAGGATAGTAAAGCAAACTGCAAGTGCTTGAGTTATAATCTTGGGGGTATAATGGCCGGCCTATCCTACGTTATAATAAGCTTGCATCCATTAGCGTTGTGAGTTGTCATTGGGTTATTAGATTGCTTACATGTATGGGGCGCGGCGCATGGGTTTTCTTGGGTTTTCTATTAATAAGGGGGTACTCTTATATCGTCGTTATTCTTATACAAGTATAACGATGTCGTTATACATATATAGGTATAACGGCGAAGAATGATGCATAAAGATAATATACAGCTCGATTGAGCTGTTCTTACGATTGGGCTGAACTATTGAAATTAAAGACCGGAGCGTTGATGCTGCAATGAAGAAGAACTTGTTTATAGAAGGAAATATCCGTCTAGGTAAATCTACACTTATTCGAGAAATCCTGCTTCCCTTTTTTCCAAAAGTGGGAGGAATTTTTGTGCAGAGAATATTTATTGGGGAGCGCTATGTCGCGTTTAAATTAAATCCGGTAAGAGAAGCGGAGGATTACCGGCTGAATAAATACGTAAACAGTTTAAGCGGGATGGACAACCTTTTTCTTTATAGCGATGTCAGGGGTAAATGGCAGGCCAAAAAGGAAATTTTTGAAAGTGGCGGGGTTGCATACATAAAGGAAAGTATCGAAGATAATAAAAAATTAATACTGCTGGATGAGTTGGGTGGGGTGGAGCTTAATTGCCCCGCTTTTATGGAGACTGTTATGACGGCATTAAACAGCAAGATACCCGTGCTCGGTGTTTTAAAATCTTCGCGAAATGTGGGGAAATTAAATGCAGCTCTGACATCCAACCGGGCGGGTAATTGTGCGAATAGCGTTCGCGCTGTTTCGGCAGAAAAAAAAGTAAGGGGGGATAGCGGGGCCTGTTTCCTACAGCGTATCAAATCCCATCCGGAATTTGAACTTTTACGCGTTACCGAAAACAATATTCCGGAAATCAAAAGCAAAGTAAAAAAATTTGTGGAGAGGGCCTTATCGCGAGCGTGATGAAAGAATGGACGGACGAACAAATATTAAATTATTACCTGGGTATCGAGCATAGCGATTATCCGTGGGTGTTCTGGGAGGCCATGCGGCCGCATCTTGGCGGTTGTGCATCTTTGATTGATATCGGCAGCGGCCCCGGAGCATTTGCACTGGCGGCTGCCCGGGATGGTTTTCATGTTCAGGCGGTAGATATAAGCAAAAAAAACCTCGATGCCCTGCATGGGAAAATAAAAGAGCTGGGGTTGAAGAAGATAAAGCTTATTTATGGCGATTGGCTGGAGGCGGAGGTGGAAAAATGCGATGTGGCTGTCTGTGCATACAGTTTTGGCGGCACAATCGGCACTGCCCAGGGGATTAACAAAATTTTTGAGATTGCCGGAAAGGCCGCTTTCTTTATTTCTCCCTATGCAAGCGTTCAAACCGATTTTTTAACCGGGGAGCTTTATATAAAAATGGGAATTGAACCCCCTTCTTTCAGCGGGGACTACCGCGATCTTTTGCGGTTGATACAAAATCAAGGGAGGGAAGTTGAGTGTAAAATATTCGAATATGATTTTGGCATGCCCCTGGCAAGTAAGGATGGGCTCGACAACTGCGTCCTTTACCTGGGAGAAAAACTGGGGCTGCCCCCTACAGATCTTTTTAAGGAGCATCTTCAAAAAATTATCACCATGCGAAACGGCCTTTACTGGGTGCCCAACCCCAGGAAAAGCGCCATGATAATCTGGAAAGGGAGAAGTGAAACAAATGACAATGATTAACAGATTTTTTATAAGGTTTACTACCTTTGACTTCGTAATTATTGCACTTTTATCAGCTTGCGGGATTGCTACAAAACCTTTTGTTAGGTTTTTGGCCCAGATATTTACGGGAACCCTGGTCCCCATCGGGACGGTAGCCGGTATCTTTTATATGCTCTGGATTGTCCTGGCCTGCGCTATTGTAAAAAAAAGGGGAACGGCTATTTTAGTCGGCATAGTTCAATCAGTTTTGGTAGTGGTATTTGACATGCTCGGCAACCGCGGTTTGGCTAACCTTCTGGTTTACGTCGTCCCCGGAGTCACCCTGGAGCTGGCGATGCTGGCCTTCCCGCATTATGTTTCTACGCTTTTCAGTTCGTTTACCGCAGGTGCAGTGTGTAACGCTACCGGTTCGTTTATCGTTAGCGTGGTTTTTATGCGCCTGGCCTTTATTCCCATGCTGGTTTCATTGATAGTATCAGGCATATTTGGAGGAATTGGGGGAATTGTGGGCTATAAGCTATACGATGTGGTTAACAGTTTAAAGGGTGCGGCAAGGGAATACAGCGATCAAGAACCGCAGGGTTAATAATATAAAAATAATGGTGGTGTATAAGTAAAAAGTATGGAAAGCATGGAGCACCTGAAGGTAGAGCATTTATGGTACACATATGAAGCAGGGCGCCAGCCGGTTTTAAAAGATATTACCTTTAAGCTTCTTCAAGGGGAAGCTCTGGGGGTTATTGGGCTGAACGGCAGCGGCAAGACCACTTTGAGTTACTGCCTCTGCGGTATTATTCCCCATTATCTGAAGGGAACGCTGGAAGGGCGGGTGCTGGTTAACGGGAAAGATACCAGAGAGACCCCTTTGTACCAATTGACCACAGAAATAGGAATTGTGCTGCAGGATCCGGGGATCCAGCTGCTGATGCCTACGGTGGAGGATGATATTGCCTTTGCCCTGGAGAACCACAACCTTCCACGTGAAGAAATCAGGGAGCGCATTTACAGGACCATGGAAATGGTGGGTATTACCAAGCTTAAAGATGAAAATCCCAATAACTTATCGGGAGGCGAGAAACAGCTGGTCGCCCTGGCCACTGTACTGGCTTTAAATCCATCCATTATTATTTTTGATGAATCGCTTTCAATGCTTGATGAGCTGGCGGCGCAAAGGATTATAGCAGTCATGCAGAGGTTAAAAGATAAAGGAACCACCCAGGTTATTATCGACCATACTATGAAAGGCTTCGAAGTGTACGACAAAATATTTATTCTGGAAGAAGGTCGGATTATCTACCGGGGTTCAAAAGATTTTGCCCTGCAGAATAAAGAGTTGTTGAGAGAACACAGGTTTTTATTCTAGCACCAATTATTGCTAAAGTAGCTGCAAAGCTTGTCGTATATTTTCGTTAATTAGACAAAAAAATTCAAACCGGAGCAATGGGAAGAAAATTTTGGTAGACGCCCGGTTTCGGGGGTTTCCATCCAAATTATGCAAAGTAATTGTAAAGCCGGGGGTGTTGTGGTGACTTTCATTTCACTGCAGGAAGTGAGTTATACTTACAACGGGCGGAAAGAGGCCGCAGTAAAAAATGTTTCCCTTAGTATTGCAGAGAGGGAAAAGATATCTCTTACCGGTTTAAACGGGAGCGGCAAATCTACGCTGGCCAAGCTGATCCTCGGCCTTCTCAAGCCTCAGACGGGAAAGATCGTTCTTGACGGCCTCCCGCTGGGAAAATATTCCCTTGCAAAGATTGGGGAAAAAGTGGGTTATGTTGTTCAAAATCCCAGCCAGATGCTTTTTAACACGAGCGTCTTTAACGAAATCGCCTTTGGTCTGAAATGGAAGGGCAAGGGAAAAGATGAGATCTTCCACTTTTGCAAAAAATACCTGGAATTTTTTGAACTCTGGCACCTGCGGGACGAGCTTCCGTTTAATCTGAGCGAGGGCCAGAAACAGCTGGTCGTGATCTGCGCCGTATTGGCCCTGCAGCCCCGTTTTCTGATCCTGGATGAACCGACGAAGAGCATTGATACTTTTCGGAAAAAAAGGTTAATAGATATTTTACAGGAAATCTGGCACCTCGGTACGGGAGTTATGGTTATCAGCCACGATATGGAATTTTTGACAGCTTTTGACGGCAGAAGGATACACATGGAAAAAGGTGAGGTTGTAGAAGATGCAGGTAGATATCAGAACTAAGCTCCTGATAGTGGCAATCTTTTCCGCTTTAGCCCTGGTATACCAGAATCCCTTGATCCTGGGTATTATCCTACTTTTAAACCTGTTGACCGTTATACTCTTCAGGGTGCCGCTGCAAATTTTTCGCGAGTTTAAAGGTTTTATCTATATGTATGCCGTATTAATGGTTATCCAGAGCTTTTTTGTGAGGGACGGGGAACCGCTGCTGCAGCTGGGTAATATTTATCTTTTAACAACTGATGGGGTTCTTTACGGGATATCCATTATGCTGCGCTTTTTTATTCTGGCCTGTTCGGGGATAATATTATTAAACTGTAACACATCGGAGCTAATCCTGGCGTTGGTCAAGCTGCGTATTCCTTACGAGATTGTCTTTATGATTCAGGTGGGGATCAGGTTTATCCCGGTATTCATGGGCGAGCTGCAAAATATCTTTCACGGTATACAGTTGCGGGGGGTAGACCTGCGCCGGGTGTATAAAAGAAAAGTGCTCAAAGTATATGTCAGCATTTTTTCTCCGGTTATCTACAGCGTCTTGCAGAAAGCTGAAAAGCTGTCGATACTGTTGGAACTTCGCGGCTTTCGCAAATCACCCGCCAGGACCTATTACAGGGATATCTCCCTGAGCAGAATCGATTATGTTGTAATGACCCTTTCTTTAATTGTTACTGTAGCCCTGATCTATGCGGTAAGAAACCTGTAGGCAACTTTAGGGACGGTTCTTTTTCTTGCGCTCTGGTAGGGACGGTCTCCTTCTAAGGCAACTCAGGGCAACTCAGGCAACCCAGGGGACGGGCAACTCGGGGGACCGGTTCTTTCTCTTGCGCTTTTCAATTTGATAAAGCAATGACTGGCAATGTATTTTATAATGGGGGGTATTTTTTATGTTGAGTAAAGTCCGCAGAGTATTTGTGGAAAAGCGAAAGGGATACGATATTGAAGCCTGCAGCCTCTATGAAGAACTCAAAAAGTACCTGGGGATCAAAGGGCTGGAAGGCGTAAGGGTTTTGAACCGTTACGATATTTCCGGTATTACGGATGAGGAGTATGCCAGGGGGCGGGATATTATTTTCTCCGAGCCGCCCGTGGATCTGGTTTACGACGAAGTTTTTCCCGTAGCCGAAGATGAAAGGGTATTTGCTTTGGAGTACCTCCCGGGTCAGTTTGACCAGCGGGCTGATTCAGCGGCCCAGTGCGTGCAAATTCTTACCCAGAGAAAACGCCCGGATATTCTTTCCGCCAAAGTAATAATTCTAAAAGGAGACATTACCGACGAAGAATTGGAGAAGATTAAGGGCTATTGCATTAATCCGATCGAATGTCGCGAAGCCTCCCCGGACAAGCCGTCAAGTTTGGCAATGGAAACGGAGATTCCGGATGATGTGCAGATTCTTGAGGGTTTCAATGGGAAGGCTCCGGCCGAACTGCAGGCATTTTCAGATAAACTGGGCCTGGCCATGAGCTTTGATGACTTGGCGTTCTGTCAGAAATATTTCAGGGACAGGGAAAAAAGGGAGCCCACTATAACGGAGATTAGAGTGATTGATACCTACTGGTCCGATCACTGCCGTCATACTACTTTTTTTACAAAGATTGAAGATGTGGAGATCGAAAAAGGCCGCTACAGCGAGCCTATCGAAAAAGCCTACAACGAATACCTTGCCTCCAGAAAGTTTGTCTACGGTAACCAGGAAAAAGATATCTGCCTGATGGATATCGCTCTGATGGGGATGAAGGAGCTTCGAAAAAAAGGCCTGCTGCAGGATCTGGACGAGTCCGACGAGATCAACGCCTGCAGTATCGTCGTTAATGCGGAAATAAACGGCAAAATCGAAGAATGGCTGGTTATGTTCAAGAACGAAACCCATAATCACCCCACGGAAATCGAGCCTTTCGGTGGTGCGGCTACCTGCTTGGGCGGTGCAATCAGGGACCCTCTTTCCGGCAGATCTTATGTTTATCAGGCGATGCGGGTGACGGGCTGCGCGGATCCCAGGGCAAAGGTTGAGGATACCCTTCCCGGCAAATTGCCTCAGAGGAAGATCACTACTCTGGCTGCGGCCGGCTATAGCTCTTACGGGAACCAGATCGGTCTGCCAACCGGCCAGGTTACGGAGATTTATGACCAGGGTTTTCTTGCCAAGAGAATGGAGCTCGGAGCTGTAATCGGCGCTGTTCCCAGAGAAAATGTTGTGCGAGAAAAACCCGTTCCGGGCGACCTGGTTCTCCTGGTAGGCGGAAGAACCGGCCGGGACGGTTGCGGGGGGGCTACAGGGTCTTCCAAGGAGCACACGGAAGACTCGCTCTTTACCTGCGGTGCTGAGGTGCAGAAAGGTAACGCCCCCACGGAGAGGAATCTCCAGAGGCTTTTCAGAGACCCTGCGGTCAGCAGGATGATAAAAAAATGTAATGATTTTGGAGCCGGCGGCGTTTCCGTAGCTGTCGGCGAACTGGCCGCCGGCCTGGATATAAACCTGGACGTTGTCCCTGAAAAATATGAGGGGCTGGACGGGACGGAGCTGGCTATTTCCGAATCCCAGGAACGGATGGCTGTGGTAGTGGCGCCTGAGAACGCGGAGGCCTTTTCGCGTGCTGTTTTAAAGGAAAACCTGGAGGTGGCCCCCATTGCCAGGGTGACCGCTGAGCGTAGGCTAAAGATGTTCTGGCGAGGTAAGCCTATCGTGGATATCTCCAGGGATTTTCTTGATACCAACGGGGTTAAGCAAAAAACACGGGTTGCGGCAGCTTCTCCAGCTGAGGATGGAAACTATTTCGATACTCTTCCCGATGAGATAGAAAAGCGGCTGCCCGATCTGAAGGAAGCATGGCTGGCAAATCTCAAAGACCTGAATGTTTGCAGCCAGAAAGGACTTGTGGAAAGGTTTGACAGCACCGTTGGCGCCTCGACAGTGCTGCTGCCCCTGGGAGGGAAGTACCAGGCGACGCCTGCCGAAGGGATGGTTGCCAAGTTGCCGGTTCTCTCCGGGGATACGCGTACGGCTACAATTATGACCTTCGGTTACAATCCGGCGCTGGCCGGCTGGAGTCCTTTCCATGGCGCGCTCTATGCCGTCATAGAAGCTGTGACTAAAGCGGTGGCACTGGGGGGAGATTACCGCAGGCTGCGCCTAACCCTCCAGGAATATTTTGAAAAACTGGGCCAGGATCCGTCCAGGTGGGGCAAACCCTTCAGTGCCTTGCTGGGAGCTTTTTATGCCCAGAAGAAGCTGGGCATCCCGGCTATTGGCGGGAAGGACAGCATGTCCGGCACTTTTATGGACCTGCACGTGCCGCCCACGCTCGTTGCTTTTGCGGTGGGCGTGGTTGATGCGGAACGTGTCGTATCCGGGGAATTCAAGCGTCCGGGCAGTAAAGTGGTGCTGCTTCCCGTAACCAGGGATGAAAAGGCCATGCCCGATTTTAACCGGCTGGAGCGCAATTTCGCTAAAGTTATCGAACTGATAAAATCGGGGGCGGTACTTTCCTCCGGCAGCGTAAGGAATGGGGGGGTGGCGGCTGCGGTTTCCAGGATGGCCTTCGGTAACCGCATCGGAATGAATTTTGCCGTTTCTTTTGCTGACGGCGATCCTGCCTCCCTTTTTCGTGCCGATTACGGCTCCATAATTTTAGAGCTGGATGGGCAAAGGGATCTGGAGCAGGCGTTGGGCGATGTTGATTACCGCCTGCTTGGTTATACAGCGGAAAAACCGGCAATCACGTTGCATGGTACCGAGATCGGGCTTGACGAAGCATATGCGGCCTGGGAAGAACCCCTGTCGGAGATCTTTCCAACTAAGGCGGCATCTCTTCCGGAAGAACCCCGGGAGATAGTTTACACGGCAAGAAACACAAAGAGGCCAAAAATCAAGAAGGCCAGGCCGCTGGTGTTTATGCCTGTCTTTCCGGGGACAAACTGCGAGTATGATCTGGCCAGGGCTTTTCAACGGGCAGGCGGAGACGTAGACATGTTGATAATAAAAAACCTTACCCCGGCAGATGTGGACGGATCTATCCGTGAAATGGCCAGGAGAATCGAAAAAGCGCAGATTATTGCGATTCCCGGTGGATCTAGCGCCGGCGATGAGCCGGACGGCTCCGGAAAATTTATCGCCGTTATGTTTAGGAATCCCCTGATCAGCGAAGCCGTGATGAAACTCCTTAAGGAACGGGATGGGTTGATCCTGGGTATCTGCAACGGCTTTCAAGCGCTGATCAAACTCGGCCTGGTCCCTTACGGGGAAATAATCGAGAGGACACCGGATAGCCCTACCCTTTCGTTTAACCGTATCGGCCGTCACGTTTCCCGCCAGGTGCGCACGAAAGTGGTCTCCACCCTTTCCCCTTGGTTCAGCAACGTGGAAGTTGGGGCGGTCCATACCCTTGCCGTTTCTCACGGAGAAGGAAGGTTTGTGGCATCTGAGGCGTTGATTAAAAAACTTATCCGAAACGGGCAGATCTGCACCCAGTATGTTGATTTTGACGGAAAGCCGAGCAGCGACATAAATTTTAATCCCAACGGCTCCGATGAGGCAATAGAGGGCATTACCAGCCCCGACGGGCGGGTGCTGGGCAAGATGGCCCATTCCGAAAGAATCGGGCGCTACGTTTCCATCAATGTTCCCGGGGAAAAAGACCAGCGCATCTTCGAGGCAGGGATAAATTATTTCCGGTAAGAATAGCTGTTTCTTGATGCCTTTAGCTTACCCTTTGCTTAGGCCCAAAATTTCTGCCGGCTGGCTTACTTATTGTCATCTTCTTTTCAAGCGGGCAGCGGGCGACGTAAAGGAAGTAAAGTTTGTTCCGTTCATCCCGTGTCATTGATAATATCATCTTATTATTTTAGTGGCATTTCGGTATTTATGGTGCCTGTTCAACGCTTTCGGAGGGATTATCTCTGGGAGCGATGCTGTTTTTTCAGAAATATTATAGGGTGACATTATCACAGAACAAACGCACACTAATTTTTGGAGCCTTGCAAAAAGAGCCGGCTTGGGTTAAAATAAAGGAGTAGTTTTGTAGCATGTAGCTTTATGAAGCTAATCAAATATTGAATGAAGTTCTGCGGAGAGATGGCTGAGTTGGACGAAGGCGCTCGCCTGGAAAGCGAGTAGACGGCGAACACCGTCTCGAGGGTTCGAATCCCTCTCTCTCCGCCATTTTTTTCTCATAATTTATGCCAATAAATTTTGGTCGTGCTAGATGGGGAGGTAGCGGTGCCCTGAACCTGCAACCCGCTATAGCAGGATTGAATTCCTACCCCCGGCCCTTAGCTTTACAGGGTCTGCCTCCGGTAAGTGGTGAAGAAGCCTTGGTCCTGTGCGGCATAAGCCCATGAACCCCGTCAGGTCCGGGAGGAAGCAGCGGTAAGTGGTGACTTGTGGGTGCCACAGGGGCGCTGGGGCTGAGCAAACTGCTGGGGTTCCGCCTGGGGAGCGGGGTCAAAGGTAGGTGCACGACCATTAATTATATTTAAGACGTCCTATTACTATCTATCAAGCATTTAACGTTGATATTAAAAAACCGCCAAACCGGAACGGCAGCGCTGTACCCGCTGGCGGTTTTTTCAAACGAAGACCGACTTATGGCAAACAACCAACCTACAAAACAAGTAACCTAACCATTAATTGTCTGAGCGGTCGAGCTGTCCGGAAGATAATCATATTAGGAAAAGGGGTAATTTCCATTGTCAACACAGAGCCCTGGGAATAGGCCATACAGAGCTCTTTACCGCAGTTGGCGGCCACAGTTCTTCTCCGAAGTTGTGGGGCAGGAGCATGTTGTCCGCACGCTACAGAACGCCCTTACTACCGGGCGTGTAGCGCATGCTTACCTTTTTTGCGGCCTCAGGGGTACCGGAAAAACAACGATGGCCAAACTTTTGGCCAAGGCTCTTAACTGCCTGGAAGGGATTAACCCGGAGCCCTGTGGCAGATGCCGTTCCTGTTTGGAAGTGATGGACGGCCGAAATATGGATGTTCTGGAGATCGATGCCGCCTCCAACCGAGGAATAGACGAAATCCGCGATTTGCGGGATAAGGCTCGCTATGCAGCAGCCCAGAACAGGTTCAAGGTTTATATCATCGACGAAGTGCATATGCTCACCAATGAGGCGTTTAATGCCCTGCTCAAAATTCTTGAGGAACCACCTCCGGGGGTGGTCTTCATTCTGGCCACTACCGAAGTTTACAAACTTCCACTAACGGTTGTTTCCCGCTGTCAGCGTTTTGACTTCCACCTGCTGGAAGGGAAACAGGTAGTGGAGCGTCTCCGGGAGGTTGCCCACGGAATGGATTTTGCTATAGAAGAAGAAACCCTTTATCTTCTGGCGCGCCAGGCGGAGGGTTCGATGCGGGATGCGCTTGGATTATTAGAGCAGTGCAGGGCTTATGGCGGTGAAAAGATTAGCTACGGAGAGGTGCTGGAGATCCTGGGCCTTACCGCCCCGGAAGTAATCTATAACCTGCTGCAGGCAGTTATCGAAGGTAACAACCTTTCTGGGTTGGCCGCCATCAATGAGGTAGTGAGCAAGGGCAAGGACCTGCAGCGGTTTTTGCGTGAGATGATCCTCTACCTGCGACTGCTGATCCTGCTTCAGTCCGGCGGCGATGAAGAGAAAACCCTTCAGGATGTACCGGGATTAAAGCCCTACCTCCTCAGGCATAAAAATAAATTCAATGATCATGTTTTATTGGAAATGCTTGAAATCCTTCAAGACCTTACCGGCAGGCTAAAAAATTCCTCACAACCCTCCTTTCTCCTGGAGCTGGCTTTTTTGCGCTTGGGACGGGCCTATCGCTTTCGCAATTATCTTTCCCCGGAGACACTTCTTAGCCGCTTGGAGGAACTGGAGGAGAAGCTCCAATTAGTTGGATTAAGAAAAGAAGAATTAGAAGTGCCGGCAGAAGAGGTTTCGGCCCTGGGGGATACAGTCAAAGATGGGGATACAGTCAAAGATAAAAATAAAACGGGAAACAAAAGAGAATCAGGCACAACGGACATAATAAATAAGACAACCAACATCCGGGAGGTTTTTCAAGCCCCGGAAGGGGGCCGGGATTCCTTAAAAGGGCAAACCCATTTTCCTGCAGCTAGCTCCGGCAAAGGGGAATTTCAGGAACCGCCGGAACCGCCAGAATCGGAGCGGACGTTGGGGTTGGAGCCGGAGCAAGAGCAAGAGCTGGAATCGGAAAGGCTAAGGGAAATATGGGATAAAGAGTTGCTGCCGGAAATAAAAAAACAGCGCAAGCACAATATATATGCCCTGTTGCAGGACGGACGTCCTTTTTCCTGCAAAAAGGGGGTTTTTACCATTTGCCTGCCTTTGGGATACAGTTTCCATAAGGGGAGAATAGAAGCAACCCACAATAAAAAATATATAGAGTCCCTGCTGAAAAATTTGCTCGGCTATACCGTAGATCTGAGGGTTATTTTGCAGGAGATGCCTAAAGGCGATTATAATAAGCCCGAGCCGTTGGGGAAAAATGTACGAGAAATGAATACGGTAGGGAAAAACGCACAAGATAAAAACCTTCAGAGTAATAATAGACAGGGAATAACTAATACCCAACCTTTTTATTCCGGTAATAAGAATAAACCGCCTAATAAAAATAGCATGGATAAAGGCGCCGGGGTTACCAGGTTAAGCGGGGATGATGACCATTTCATCCGGGAAATGCTTGATCTTTTTAACGGCAAGCTCATAGAGGCCGGTGGAGAAGAACTAAAATCCCGCGATTTTTGGTCCTTTAGCGTTGATTCCGTACCTAGTGAACCGGACGATTAGAATTACTATATTTGAAAGGAGAAAAAGAAAATGGCAAATGGAAAAATGGGCAAAATGCTCAAAAAGATGCAAAAAGTACAGGCTGAAATGTTAAAGATGCAGGAAGAGTTAAGCAAACGCACTGTGGAATCCACCAGCGGAGGGGGCGCGGTGCGTGCCGTCGTCAGCGGTTCCAGGGAGCTGGTTGGGCTGGAGATCGATCCCCAGATTTTGCAGGAAGAAGAGGCAGAGATGATCCAGGACCTTGTGATCAGCGCAGTCAACGAAGCTCTCCGCCAGGCCGATAAAATGATCAGCTCGGAAATGCAGAAAATTGCCGGTATGCCGGGCATGCCTAAGAATCTTTTTTAATCGGCTATGTCCTATGGAAAGTAGGTAAACTATATGTTTTTTTCTCCTTCAATTACAAGATTGGTGGAAGTATTTCGACGCCTGCCGGGCATTGGGCCAAAAACGGCCCAGCGCCTGACCTTTTTTGTTTTATCCATGGGAAAGGAAGAAGTGCAGGAGATGGCCCGCGCTCTAGTGGAAGCGAAGCAGCGGGTAAGGCTTTGCTCCCGCTGTCGCAACCTCACCGAAGAAGAGCTCTGCTCCGTTTGCAGAGATGAGCGCCGCGACAAAACCCTGCTCTGCGTGATCCAGGAACCACGGGATATGATGGTGATTGAAAAGACCGGGCAGTACAGAGGGAGATATTTTATCCTTCATGGGGCCCTCTCCCCGGTGGAAGGCATTGGCCCCAATGAATTAATGATTCCGCAGCTGCTGCGACTTATAGAGGATGAAAGGATTAAAGAGGTCGTTATTGCTACTAATCCCAACGTTGAAGGCGATGCCACGGCTTATTATATCGCCGATGCCGCCAGGCCTTTGGGGGTTAGGGTTACGCGAATTGGCTTCGGGCTGCCGGTGGGCGGAGACCTGGAATATGCCGACGAACTGACAATGACCCGTGCCCTGGAAAGCAGAAGAGTAATTTAACAAGTCTAAAAACAAGTCTAGGGACGCAAGTCTAGCGCAAGTCTAGGGACGGTTCCTTGTCACGTTTTGCGAGGCACGGTCCGACAAGTCTACGACAAGTCTAGGGACGGTTCTGTTTCTTGCGTTGCGGGACGAGCTCAGGGGGCAAGCTTAGTCAAGGCAAGTTTACAAGGCAAGTTTCAGGACGGTTCCGTTTCTTGACCTGTTATCATGGTTTAGTAATCTGTGGTTACAAGTTGCCAAATGGAGTGATTCGAATGCCAAGAGTCGCTAGGTTAAAGGGTGAGTTTACAACATATCACATTATCTTGAGGGGCAATGAAAAGAAAAACATTTTTCTTGATTCCATGGATAAACAAAAGTTTTTAGAGATTTTAGGAAAGGTAAGAAAAAAATATAATTTTCATATTTATGCTTACTGCCTGATGGACAATCATTTGCATCTAATTATTTATGACAATGGTAATGATATTTCCTCAATTATGAAGAGCTTAAATGTAAGCTATGCTATGTATTTTAATAGAAGACACAAGAGGGTAGGGCACCTATTTCAAGATCGATTTAAAAGTGAAATAGTGGATGATGATACATACTTACTGGAATTAAGTAAATATATACATAATAATCCTGTTAAGGCAGGCATGGTTACAGATGCTCTAAAGTATAAATGGAGCAGTTTTGCACACTATGTGGATGGGAATTCCAATGATAAGGGTGGCCTTTTGTCTACGTCAAAAATACTAGGTTTATTATCGAACAAACAATCTGTTGCTCAGAAGGAATATTATCAGTATGTTACGAACAAGGAAGAAAATACAGAATTAACTCCAAGAAACGATTTTATTTCCGCTGAAGAAGAAAATAGAAATGAACTTTTATTAACTTATGCAAAGGAGAAAATTAGTAGTATTGCTCGAAATAAAGGACTAACAGTTGAAGAATTAATAAACAATAAAAAAGACCGGGATGATGCAATTAAGGAATTAAGGGAAAATACCTCATTAAAGTTAAAGGAAATTGGGGAACTTTTAGGGGGATTAAGTGAATCTCAGGTGAGTAGAATTTTAAGACAATAAAAAGCAAGAAACAGAACTGCCTCGGACTTGCCAAGGCAATAAAAAGCAAGAACAAGAGCTGCCCCCGGACTTGCCCGGGTGGGCGGCGGAAAGCGTGCCGGAGAACCGTCCCCGAACTTGCGAACTTGTGTGCCGGAGAACCGTCCCCGAACTTGTGCGCCTCATGGTATAAAGTGTTTTTCTCCCGTCAATAATAAATTTAAAAAGGGAGGAAATTGCCATGAGGCGCTTTTTATTATCAGCTATTATTTTATCTGTCATCTGCGGTATTTTTTTTATGCATCCCGAGCAACATGCCCCAACTCAGGAGAACCCTTTCTTGACCCTCCAACATATAATGGAATTGGCAGAGGCTTCTATTGTTGAAGGTGAGATTCATTACTGGGCTTCCCTGGGGCCATCCCCAAAAAATCTTTCCCTGGAAGATCTTGAATCCAGGGCGGATGAACTCCTTGGTCGTATTGCCATTTTCGAAGAACCCGAAGAACCCAAAGAATTCAAAGAGCCCGAAGACCAAAAGGGATTTGCCCACGCTGTATATTATTCCAAAGAATCCGTCGTAAAGGGCGGAAAAGATTCTTTTCCCGAATATATGGTGGTTGAAAGGGAGCAAGAACTGCAATCCGGGGCGCGCGCCAGGCTCTTGCTGCAGCAGATGGATGAGGACGGCCGGAAAACAATGCACCTGCTTCTTACCGTAACCCGGGAGGGAGAGATAGCGCCGCTAAGCGATCTGGTTTCCCGGATCCCGGCAGCCTTCAGGTCAGAAGCAGAGAACAGCAATCTTTCCTTCTGTCTGACAGGTCATATTGACGGGGAATTGCTTCCCGGGCAGATGGAACAACTGGCCCGGGAGATTACCCGCGAAATCGGCGGGGATAAGGTACAAAGCGTTCAGGATGGGGGTATGGTAAGCGTTACCGGCTATACTCCGGATCTGGGAGATTATTTAAAGGCGGAAAACCTGCGTATCAATCTCAACCTGGCTATGCGTTACGATGATTACCTTGGGAAAACCGTCATCTGGGCGGGAACTCCACTTATCGCCGGGCAGTACTAACTTTTCGAGGACCCGGGAAATTGCAGTTTATCTTGCCTAAAAAAGCTGGGAAAATATTGAGCCACTTGCTCCAGCGGAGGTGTTTTTTTGGAAAGGATATTGGTTGAGGGGGGAATTCCGCTCATGGGCAGAATAAGGGTAAAAGGTGCAAAAAATGCGTGTCTGCCCATGATGGCTGCTTCGCTTTTAACTTCAGAAAGCGTGATCCTGGAAGATGTACCCGACCTGGAGGATGTCCGCACAATGTCTCGCCTTTTAAAAGCCCTTGGTGTAGAAGTATATCATGATCGTAAAAACGAAAAAATTTTTTTGAATTCCCGCCGTTTGACTACCTCAACGGCTCCATTCGGCCCGGTGCGTCGCATGCGGGCTTCCTTTTTGGTTATGGGTCCTTTGTTGGCAAGGGAAGGCCGCTCACGTGTTTCCTTCCCCGGAGGCTGCGCCATAGGGACGAGGCCCATAGACCTGCATCTCAAAGGGCTGGAGGTAATGGGGGCGCAGTTTACAATGGACGAGGGTTATATCGAAGCCGAAACGCCCCGCCTGCAGGGAGCTACCGTTTACCTGGACTATCCCAGCGTGGGAGCTACCGAAAATATCCTCATGGCCGCAGTCCTTGCCGAAGGGACTACCGTTATTGAAAATGCCGCCGCCGAGCCGGAGATTGTTGATCTCACCAACTTTTTGAACAGCCTGGGAGCCAGGATTATTGGTGCAGGGACGCCTCTTATTCGGGTTGAGGGTGTTACCTCCCTAAAAGGCGGACGTTACAGGGTTATCCCCGATCGCATCGAAGCGGGTACTTTTATGGTTGCCGCTGCTATTAGCGGCGGAGACATAATCCTCGAAAACGTTATAACAGAGCATTTAACTGCGGTGATCGCCAAGCTCCAGGAAACAGGAGCGCTTATAGAAGAACCCCGGAAAGGGACGCTGCGCGTGAGATCCCGAGGGCGCCCCGAGCCGGTGGATATTAAAACCCTGCCTTATCCTGGTTTTCCCACAGATTTACAGCCCCAGTTTATGGCTCTGCTTTCTCTGGCCTATGGTACCAGCGTTATCACGGAGACAGTCTTCGAAAAGCGCTACATGCATGTAGCGGAAATAGCCCGCATGGGAGCAAAGATTCGCATCGAGGAGCGCTCGGCTATCGTTACCGGGCAACAGCTGCTGCAGGGGGCTGTAGTGCGTGCGCCCGATCTCCGGGGCGGGGCCGCCTTGGTGCTGGCGGCTCTTGCAGCAAGGGGTTTTTCAGAAATCAGAGGCGTTAGCCATATCCGGCGTGGTTACAGCCGCCTGGCCGGGCGCCTCAGGTCCCTGGGCGGAAGAGTCTATATCCTGCCATCCTGATAGGGGAAAATGTTCTACCTCCGTTCCCGGATAATAGTGTTTTAAAATAGCGATAAAATCCTTTCCTTCTCCGGCCATCCCGTCAGCGCCGTACTGGCACATTCCCACTCCGTGGCCGTACCCCCTGGTGCTGAAGATGATTTTATCTCCCTCCGTCCTCCACTGGAAAAAGGTAGAGGGCAATCCCAGCAGATTGCGGACGTCCGTTCCTCTATATTTTTGTCCGGGTTTACCGATGTTCAGAAGCAGGTTGCGCCCGCTTTTACTCCGCTGGACCACCTCCATCAACGGGACGTTTCCCTCCGCTACCACCGGAATCGCTTCCCTTTCAGTTTTAAGTGCAGCCACGAACGATGCCAGATCCATCACTATTTCCTGCCTGTAGTGCGGCGAATGCCGGCAATAGTTGCACTCCACCCCCTGCAGGTAGAAAGCGCCTCCCCCGCTCCAAACATTTTCCGCATCTTCGGTCATTCCCCCACAGGTGGAATGATAAACTGCCGGGATAAGATTTCCCCCATATGTTAAGACGAGCCCGCCGGTTGAGCCAACCGCCTCCCGAATTTTCTCTAGGTAAGCAGTGGCCCCTGCAGAGGGCCATTTCTCCAGCGCCTGCCGATCGTTTTCCCAGCCCTGACAGCATGCAGCGTCCGTACATAGATCTGCCTCCGGATGATTGCGACAGCCTTCGCCTCCCAGGCTCAGGGCCTTCTGCAGTGTATAGGTGCGCGTAATAACGGCCTGAGCCTTTAGGGCTTCCAGGTTAAAAGACGCGGGCATCTCTGCGGTTACTACGCCTGCAACGTACTCCTCCAGCTCCATTTCCTTGCTCTCGCCCGCGTTGGCCAGATATATTTTTAAAATAAATTTTTCTTCTAAGGCCTGGGGGACAGGCTCTATGCTTTCCACTCTTGCCTCCGCCTCAATGTCCCATTTCCACCAGTTTTCCACCAGCATAGCCGGCAGAAGTATCAGCGCCAGGGCTAAACATAGTATATAAAGCAAAAAAGCCTTCAATTTTTCCTCCGGGAAACATCGCTGATTTTTTCGGTTTAGATTTAATTCTGGCAATTCTAATCAGAGGGATGATTTTGTTTTCCAGTATTGCATAAGATGAAAAATTATTTTTTGGCCGGGCAGTTACATTTTTATTAGATGGGCTTCACGTAAGCAAAGGGTTTTATTTTATTATTTTTATTAATTTAAAATCTTAAATATGAAAAATGAACAGGTCGTTATAAGCTTTCCCTCAAGGTTTCCTGCCGGGATTGCTTAGGCTTCCGGGTTTTCTGGCCCCTATCCAATTATTATTGTTTAAAACGCTTTTAATTTGGACATAATATCCTTCAATGGAGGTGAAAACCATGTCATTTTGGACAAAATGGAAAAATGCTTTGTTAAAACGGTTAAGCTTTTTCTGCAGAAAGGACAGGCATGACAACAAGGGGGAAAACTCTTCTCCTGCAGCCGGAGGGCTAAATGCTTCTACTGGGGAAAGAAAAATATTGTTTTCAAAGCGCAATATTATCTTGTTGGGGGTGTATCTCGTTCTGGTGGGCCTCTTTCTTTCCCTGGCGGTTGTGCGCTGGGGCAAGGTCCCTTTCCTGGAGATTCCGGGTGTTAAAGAGGAGGGTGTTAAACGGGAGACGGAAGTTGAAAGGGAGATAGGAAATATCATACCAGGCGAGGGCACCAGGGATGAAGGGTACTTCTCGGGAGCAGCCGAAGGAGAAATTTTAGTGGAAAAGCCGGCGGGTATAAAAGAAAATCATCTATTCTTAACGGAAGAAGAAGGATTGGACCCGGATGCGGGCAGCGAAAGCCTGTGGGACAAAGAAGCCGATCGGGAAGAAGAGGGAAGGGGAATACCGGAAGAAGATGATGGCTCTTTAGCTGTACAGGCTGTAGATTTTTCTTTGTTGGAGGCCGCCTCCCCTCTCCTGGAATGGTCTTTGCATAGTCCTTTTAACTCCTATAACCGTGAGGCGCTTCCCTCCGGGGGATTCCTGCACCGGTTTTCCCGGGGAGTTTATTTCAGGGCTACGCCTGGTGCTCCCGTTTCTGCGCTATGGGACGGTTATGTCGTTAAGACAGGCGGAGAGGATAGCCCGTACAGCAATTCCGTGTTAATCGAACACGATGGCGGGTACACGAGCTACTATGGAAATCTGTGGGAGGTTTGGGTAGAGGAAGGCAGTTTTATTAACAGGGGAGAAAGTATCGGCCTCATGCCGCATAACTCTTCCCGGGAAACCGTAGCCGTAACTACATCTAAGGAAGATCAAGGCGGTAGGCCCCGGCAGGTGCCTCTGCGTACTATTTTGCGCGGTTACCGCGACGGGGAGATTGTCGAATTGTGGAGCAATGGGGGGGCGTGTTACGGTAGCGGAAACCAGCCAAACGCAGATGAAAAAACAGGAATAAAGAAAGCACAGGCCCCGTTGTTCCATGAGGAAAGCCCTCTTCTTTATCTAGAAGTGCGTTATAGGGGCAACAGTTTTCTGGATCCCCTCAAGTTCATCCCTGTGAGGAATTAATTATGCATTTAACACATATAAATTTACAAATGCCAGTGAAGGGGGCGGCTCCATGCAGGAATATATTCTACAAAGAGTAATGGAAATTTCTAATTATATCATGGAGACAGGCTTTACCGTACGGCAAACAGCCCAGGTTTTTGGGGTAAGTAAGAGTACGGTCCATAAAGATGTTACAGAACGCCTTCCGCAGATAAATGAACATTTATTTCGGGAGGTGCGAAAAATACTGGAAAAAAACAAAGCAGAGCGTCACCTGCGTGGGGGCGAAGCTACCCGGCGCAAGTACCTTTATGAAGGAGAAATGAAGGAAAAGGCAGCCAATAAATAAATCTTCCCCAGAGCAACTTTAAAATAAATCTTCCCTTTAGCAACCTTGTTTAAAAAAGGAAAACTTGCCATGAATGGAGAATTAAATTATCTAATGGAATTTTTTACTCAGGAGGGGAATAATTCCAGTAACTATTCTGTAAAGGGGAGAGGTGCGATTTAATGGCTTTTTTTACAGATATGGGCATTGACCTGGGGACAGCCACCGTACTGGTTTTTTTAAGAGGTAAAGGCATTGTTCTGCATGAGCCCTCCGTGGTAGCTATAGATCAACAGACAGGGAAAGTCCTGGCTGTTGGAACTGACGCTCAAAAGATGCTGGGCAGAACCCCCGGAAATATAATTGCTATTCGCCCCCTGCGGGAAGGTGTCATAGCTGATTTTGACGCTACTGAGGTTATGCTGAAGCATTTTATTTTCGAAGTATGCAAAAGGAGACATCTTTTCAGACCTCGCGTAGTAGTCTGCATACCTGCAGGGACTACTTCCGTAGAAAAGAAAGCGGTTATTGAAGCTGTTGCTAGGACAGGCGCAAAGGAAGCCTATCTCATCGAGGAGCCGCGCGCAGCAGCTTTAGGCGCGGGCTTGGATATATTCGAGCCCAGCGGGAACATGGTGGTAGATATTGGAGGAGGAACTACCGACATAGCCGTTCTTTCTATGAGTGAAACGGTGGTTTCGTGCAGTGTCCGCGTTGGCGGAGACAAGTTTGATGAAGCCCTCACCCGCTATCTTAAAAAAGAAAAAAATATCCTTATTGGTGAACGTTCTGCAGAAGCCTTAAAGAAAGAAATAGGTTCCGCCTACCGGGGAAGCCGTTCTTTAAAGGCGGAAGTTCGTGGCCGCGACATGGTTAGCGGTTTGCCCCGTTCCCTTGAAGTAACTACCGAAATGGTTCTGGAAGCTACCAGTGAACCCCTCTGGATAATAATCCAGGGTATCCGCCAGGTTTTGGAAAAAACTCCTCCTGAGCTGGCCGGGGATATATACGAAAAAGGAATCGTTGTTACCGGCGGCGGCGCTTTGCTGGATGGCCTGTGCAAAGTGATTGCCGAACAGACAGGCGTTCCCGTATATCTCGCGGATGATCCCGTTGCAAGTGTGGCTCTGGGAACCGGTAAAGCCCTGGAAGTCCTCGATCGCATATCCGGAACCCTTATTTCATCCAGGACACTCTCGGCAGCCCTGTGATCTCCGGCATCAGTGCACCTATATTGGCGTAGCTATGTCTTAATACGTTATTCTGGATTGAAGAAAGCAGAGGAAATGAGATTGTCTGTAGTATAAGAGGAAATAGGATTATCCTAGTATAAGAAGAAAAGGGATTGTCTGTAGTATACGTGGCATACATAAATAGTATAAGCGGCCGATTTGCCAAACATATGTACCTTCTTCTTTTTTCAGAAAATAAGGCGGGCAGCGATGTCCGTTCTTTCATTTGAGGGGAATAGGGGAATAATGGCTACTATCAATAAACTCGTTGCACCTGTAGTAAAATGGGTTGGCGGAAAAAGGCAGATTATAGATCAAATAATAAGGCGCGTTCCTGATACCTATTGCACGTATTACGAGCCCTTCCTCGGCGGCGGGGCGGTATTGTTTAAACTGCAGCCCGTAAAGGTTGTAGCAAGTGACATCAACGCCGAGCTGATAAATCTTTACCAGGTTATTAAGAATAACGTTGAAGAACTAATTAATGACCTTAAACGGCATAAAAATGAAGAAGAATATTACTATATGATCAGAGGGCTGGATAGAAATAAAAATAAGTACAACAAGCTTACGCCAGTCCAGAGAGCATCCAGGATAATTTTTCTCAACAAGACCTGTTTCAACGGCCTGTTCAGGGTGAATAAGGCCGGTGAATTCAACACTCCTTTTGGCAGCTATAAAAACCCGAATATCGTGAACGAAGCGGTTTTAAGAGCTGTTAGCGTTTATTTTAACCGGGCCGAGGTTACTTTAACCAGCAGGGATTTTGAGGAGGTGCTGGCAAAGGCGCGAAAAGGCGATTTTGCATATCTTGATCCCCCGTACGACCCCGTCTCGAAAACTGCATATTTCACCGATTACAATAAGGGAGGTTTTGACAGTAGCGAGCAGATAAGGCTGAAAACGGTCTGTGATAAGCTGGATCGGAAAGGAGTTAAATTTTTACTCTCCAATTCCGCCACAGCTTTTATTAAAGATCTTTACAGGGATTACCATATCGAAGTAATACAGGCCAAAAGGCCGATTAACTCCAGGGCTGACAAGCGGGGGGCAATCGACGAGGTGCTGGTGATGAATTATTAACGCAGGCGCCATTAGTTTTGCTTTAGTAACTAATCAGCCATACAGCACGGGGACGCGCTCCATCGTCTTCCCTTCGGACCCCCGTTTTGCTACGGTGACCCTTGAGCCGTCCCCACGGCCTGGTTTATTGCTTATCACAATCGTATTAGCTTCCTGAGTAGTTATTTGCTTTATTTGCTTTATTTAGTTATTTTGTTTAGACGAAGTATTTATTGAAGCGCTAAGCGAGGCGTACACCCTTGCTGCTAGATAAAAAAGAACCAGCCCTGCCAGCAGCCCCAGCGCCGCTCCGTAAAAAGTTCCCAGCAGGGAGAGGCTTACCGGCCGGTGCAGGTGCATGAAGGTGTTAAAAAGGGAGATCTGCCCCAGCAATCCGAGTACCAGCGCCAGCGTTTTTGCCCCTCTGACGCCTGCGGGGCAGAGCGCTGCCATCAGGAAAAGCCCGGGGTGTCCGATGAGAAACTCTTTAAATCTGGGCCTCGCTATGAAGATGAGCTCCAACTGGCGCCGCAAGGTAAGCTCTATCTCGCTCACCGGAAGAAGGGGAATGTTTCCTCCCCGCACGAGATAGACCAGCAATACCCCTCCGGCCAGAATAAGGGCGAGCAAATACTTGACCTTTACCTCTTTATTCAGCAGCGCAGTTATTTCGTTCCAGAGCTTTCCCCTTTTCTGCTGCAGGATAAAAATCCCGAGCAGGATAAAAGGCCCGACCTGGGATATCTTTACCCCTCCGAAAGCCTCTATTTTTAAAATGTATGTTGTGTCTCCCAGGATGCCGGATGCTGCAAGCGCTCCCCCTGTGGTGAAAAGTGTGCAGCATAAAAAGCCCTTCACGGTTTCCGTTAAATACCCCCGCTTCCGCTGCCTTGAAAGGGCAGGTTCGAGAAAAAGAATGACGCCCAGGGTTGGAAAAACAAGGGATGCCAGCAGCGCTGCAGCCTTCTCCAGAAAAACCGGCGAGGGCAGGCGGCTCAGCAGCGGTACCTCCCCGCCGGTAGCGATAGCCGGCACGAAGATTTTGTAGAACAGCGGCAAAGCAGCGGCTGTGAGAAGCAGGCAGAGGCTAAAAGCGATAAAGATCCTTTTATTTTGTCGATCCAGTCGCGCCTTCAGACGCTGTGACTTTGTTGCGAAAATGCCCGGAGGGTTTGGTGTTCCGCCCGGTAAACCTGCTGCCCCCAAAATTTCCGGCGATGTTGTATCCGGAAATGTTTCCGGCGTTCCCGGAGTTTCAGTTGCTCCGGCCGCTCTTAGTTTTCTTTTTTTCTTCCCCCTCGGGGGTATCAGTTTGTTTTTACCCAGGAAAAAGAGCCCCACGAGAAAAGCCGCTGAAGCAGCTGTTCCGGCAAAAAGCAGCGCTTGAACCCCTGCAGGGACGCTAAAAAAGGGGAAGGGAGAGCATTCTCCCACCTCAAAGCCTGCTTTTTTCAGGTCTCCGGCTACTTTGCTTACGAATTGGAGATAAGCGGGAAACTTCCCGCGGGGGTCGAGTTCCGGGAAGGGATTGAGCAGCAGCAGCCTCACGCTGCGCTCCTGTACTGCTCGCAGGAACCGCTCGCTCGAGCGCTCTTCTCCCAGCTGCCCGAGCTCGGCGGTAGCGATCTGGTGTGCACGCACAATCCGGTAATTAAGGCGTGCGGCCAGTTTCCCCAGGGCTTTCCCTGCGGTAAATTCCACAGCTCCCAGAGTTAGCCCCTTTTCGGCAAAAAATACTCCGGCGCTCCCTTCGGGTGCCGGGTAGGTGAATGATGGGGAGGGGAAAGCTACCGGCCCCATGGAGATATCTTCTTCTTCAATAATATTTTCCAGCTGTGAGGCGAGCGCTCCCCAGTACTGTTCGCTCAACTCCGGTGAAATCTGGGGAGGAGCATAGAAATACGGAATTATCTTTAGCCCTGCAGCGCTCCAGAGCAGCATCTGTTCCCGCGGCATGATCAGGGGCAGATCTTTCATAGCGGAGACAAAACTCCGGGGTATAAAGACGGCACCGCCACCGGAAAAAACGGAGGCGTTTCTCTCCGCCCGGGAATCGACGGTATCCCTGAGAAGCGGCGATAGGGCGGCCTGTAGCGCCTTGTGGAGCTCTCTGTCTTCTGTGAAAACAAATAAACCGCCGCTACCGGGCAGCTCCCTCCCGTCCCTTCCGCTAAATCCGTCCAGCAGGCCCAGCATCTGCAGGCGCTGGATTTCAGCCGTATCCAGAAGTGTTACTTGCCCCATGCTTTCCAGATCTGTTATAGTGAGGGGGCGAACTCCCACCGCCGTGCAGCCGGCCTCTTGAAGCTCCTCCAACTGCTCTGGGGTGTTTAGCCCATCGTGCAGGCTTTGGGCAAGCAGTAAACGGGAATCGATGGCAAGTTCAACTTTCCGGTTGTCTTTGAGCGATAAATGTCGCTGTACGGCAGCCCAGGCTCCCGCTGCTACAACCAGAACAAGGAGCAGTGCGAAAAAATTCTTGATTCCCAGCCGCATATAATCCTACCTTTCCCTTTTTCCCTATTTTTCGCGGAAAGTAATAAATTAAGAAGGGAAAAATAGGGCATAAGGATAAATAATTAATTATTCTTAACTTCACTGCACAAAGTTATTTTTTTGAAATACCCCCGCTTTCCCCACTTGTCGGGAAAAAAGGAATTTATTTTGACTTTGGAATGATGATTTGCCTCAAATCAAGTATTAGGCTCACTATATTTCGGGGGATAGAATAAATAAAAGCTTTTTCGCAGTGGAATCATACTTTAATATTATACTTCATTATACTTCTAGATTTCTAAATGTAGTATATATCAACAACAGCTAATGTAGCAAGGGCGTGTTAAATATTACCTGGAACAGTTTAAGCGCTATTATTAGGAAACATTATGCTTGGGGCACTTATAGCGCTTCATTTAGGATAATGCCCTGCCGGAGCACTTATAGCATTTCGCTTGCGGGAAGCGTTTCTCCTGGGGAAGCATTGCACTTGGAATACCTTGCAGCACTTTATAACATTTAGGAGGGATCCGGTAATGAATGAGCACGAATATACAGGGCATTTGCATATTCACTCCACCTATTCCGACGGCAGCGCCACAGTGCCTGAGATTGCCGCGGATGCCGCGAAGGCGGGCCTCGACTTTATTACTATTACCGACCATAACACGCTGGAAGGGTTGGATCGGGGGTTGGAAGGGTGGCATGAAGGTGTTCTCGTTCTTTTCGGTACCGAAATAAATTTACGCAAAAATCATTACATAGCTTTTGGAGTGAGGAATACAGTCCCCCAGAACGAGGAGGATCCCCAGCAGGTCATAGACGCTGTCAACGGCCTGGGCGGGTTCGGTTATCTGGCTCATCCCGTTGAGAAGGGCAATCCGGCCTTTTTGCAGGGGCGCTTCTACCCCTGGGACAAATGGGACGCGGTCCGCTATACGGGGCTGGAAATCTGGAATTTTGGCTCGCTCTGGAGATACGCTTATCGGAGCAAACTGCAGGCCTTTTTCTGGTATTTTGTCGATCCTTACAGGGGAGCCCGCTACCCCGATCCCCGTGGCCTTGCCATATGGGATTCGCTGAGCAGCGAGCGGCCCTTGGTTGCCTTTGCGGGAAGCGACGCCCACGGGATTAAGCTGCGGTTTGGCCCCTTCAAGCTAAAAATATTTCCGTACGACTTTCTTTTTCGCACTTTGAATACGCATATCCTCCTCGAGGAAAAACTGCATACCGGGGTTGAACGGGCGCGGGAGCAGGTTTTTGGAGCCCTGCGTACGGGGCGTTTTTTTATCGGCAGCGATTACCTGGGCCGGACCCGGGGGTTCCGGTTTACCGCTGTCAGCAACGAGAACCGGGCTTCCATGGGGCAGGAGATATCCCTTTCTCCATCTGCCGGGCTGCGCGTCGTTTCTCCTTCCCGGTGGGGGCTGATCCGCATCTTCAAAAACGGCCGCCTCCTTCACGAAAGCCGCCGGCAGGAGATTTATTATAATGTTACAGAACCGGGTACCTATCGCGTGGAGGTGCACCGCCGCACCCTGTTGGGGAAGTTGCTTCCCTGGATTTACAGCAACCCGATCTATATTAGATAAAATCCCGCAAAATCCCGAGATATATTTCGGATTAAAAATAAAGTGAGGTGTAACGATGAATCTCCAGGAAAGAAAAAAGTTGATTGGAACAGCCGCCGGCCGGGAGAAGGCAGATCTGGCGATTCTTAACGGAACGCTGGTCAATGTCTATACCGGGGAGCTGCTGGAAGGGCACGGGGTAGCCGTTAAGGGGGAGCGGATTGCCTATGTAGGAAAGGATGCCGGGCAAATGGTGGGATCTGATACGGCGGTAATCGATGCTGCGGGTAAAGTTCTCGTTCCGGGTTTTATCGACACTCATGCACATATGTGTTTTTACTGCTCGGCCAGCGAGTATCTCCGCTATTCCATGAGGGGGGGCACTACCACCATTGTCACCGAGCTGATAGAGATATCCTTCCCGCTCGGATACCGGGGAATTGTTGAATACCTGGAGTCATGCAGAAACCAGCCGGTAAAGATCTTTGGCGTTATCCCTCCCATGCTTACCCCCAGCTCAAACGTCAGGGAAAAAACAATTAATAAAGAACAGCTCAGGAAGCTCCTCCGCCGCGATGATGTTTTGGGGCTGGGGGAATCCTACTGGCTGCCTGTACTGGAAGGGGACAGCAGGTTGCTTGAACTTTTCCAGGAAACAATTCAAGCCGGAAAAATAGTTGTCGGGCATTCCGCCGGGGCTAAGGGCAGCAAGCTTGCTGCCTATACCTCCAGCGGCGTTCGCTCCTGCCACGAGCCCATTACAGCGGAGGAAGTGCTCGAACGGCTGCGTTTGGGGTTGTATGTCCTGGCCAGAGAGGGTGAAACCCGCCAGGATCTCGAAGCTATTTCCAGGATAAAGGATATGGATGTAGATTTGCGGCACCTTGCCCTGGTTACGGATGGCATAGCGCTCAGGCAGCTGGTTGAGAAAGGGCATATGGAGGCCGTTTTGCAAAAAGCTATTGATCTTGGTTTTGACCCCGTTACCGCCGTTCAGATGGTGACGATCAATCCCGCCGAGTATTTCAACCTTGATGATCGCGTCGGCGGGATCGCCCCGGGGAAATACGCCGATATCGTCGTTCTTCCGGATCTGCGGAACATCAAGGCGGAGTACGTTATCAGCAACGGGCGAGTAATTGCGAAGGATAGAGAGCTGCGCGTGCAGCCGAAAAAATATGTTTTCCCCGATTGGATGCGCTGTTCAATCCGCCTGGCAAAAAAGTATACGCCGGACGATTTTTTGATTCGTGTTCCCACCCGGGTTCCCGGCGACGGCGCTTCCCGGGCCGGTTCTGGGGATGGCCCTTTCACCGGTTCAGCCGGTACGGCGGGCGGCTCCGTGGAGGTCAGGGTTATTGAACAGGTTACGGAGCTGGTAACGCAGGAGGGACGTATCGCAGTGCCTCATAACGGGGGAATAATTGCAGCGGATCCCGCAAGGGACCTTTTAAAAATATCCTGCATAGATTTTCAGTCCGCCCCCGGAAAACAGTTCGTGGGCCTAATTAAGGGCTTCAAATTAAAAAGGGGAGCGATAGCGAGCAGCATGGCCTGGGACTTAACCAGTATCGTCGCGGTTGGAGCTTCCGATGAGGACCTTGCGCAGGCGGTCAACCGGGTGATAGAGCTGGGGGGCGGGGCGGTGGTTTGCGCCGGCGGCAGGGTCCTGGCTGAAGTGCCCCTGCCCGTCGGAGGTTATTTCAGCGACTCCCCGATCGAAGAGATTCTCCGACAGGGTGAAGAGCTGCAGAAGTCGGCTGCCGGCCTGGGTTCTCCCTTTGCCAATACGCATTTGACCCTGATGACTTTGACCTCCCCTGCCATTCCCTTTTTTCGCATCTGCGAAGAGGGCCTTTTCGACGTTCGCACTAACAGCATGGTCGAATTTGTTGTATAAGGTTGTATAAAATAGAAAAATGCTCTTGCATTTATAGAAAAAAATGAGATAATATGGCTTGTACAGCGCAACCAAAATCCATGTAAATACGTTTATATTTATTGAGATGGCAAACTCAGGGAATTGAGGGAATTGATGAAATCTTTGATGAAAATGTTTTCTTGATTTACGGACCTAAAAAGCTTTAGAAAAGCCTGAGCGCCGTACATATCAAGGACGGTCCTAAATTGGCAAAGATTACCCTACGCTGTTGCAGGATTTTACATTGCCGTAAAGAACCTTAGTATTAAAGAATCTCAGCAGTAAAAATCTTTACCACTAGTGGTAAAGATTTTTAGCAGCAAGGATTTAGCAAGGATTTTTTGTTTAATTATATATTATTTAACCGAGATCATCGAAAGATAGGTGGTATATTTTATGTTAGAATTTCTAGCACCGGCCCTTGCTTTTGGACTTGCTTTTTTTCTTACACCCTGTTTTAAGCGATTGGCTTGCAGGATCGGGGCCATGGATCAGCCCAATTCTCGGAAAATACACAGGCAGGCGATGCCACTTCTCGGTGGAGCAGCGATTTATGTGTCCTTCTGGGTTTCAGCAGGAGCAGTACTTTATTTTTTTGACGGCGGCAGCTGGTTCTGGGGACTCTTCTGGGGCAGCAGCCTGATCTTTGCGCTGGGGCTCTATGATGACCTGCGGGGTCTTTCTTATAAGGCCAAATTTGCCGGGCAGTTTGCAGCTGCTCTCATCCTGCTGGCCTATAATATCAGAATTGAATTTATCAGCCTTCCATATCAGGAAATTATTTTTTTGGGTATTTTTATCATCCCCCTTACCCTTTTATGGGTGGTGGGGATTACAAATGCCGTTAACCTGATCGACGGTATTGATGGGCTCGCTACCGGGGTTTCAGTAATCGCCGCCGTGGTTATTTTTGCCCTTACCTGGGACGAATTTCACCTGGTTCCGGTTTTGGCGCTCATTTTGGCCGGAGCCGCGCTGGGTTTTTTGCCGCACAACTTTTCACCGGCGAGTATTTTTCTCGGAGATGCCGGCAGCCTCTTTCTGGGCTTTATGCTTTCCGGGTTTGCTATTATGGGACTGACCAAGCAGGCCACCTTGACCACCCTGGTTATTCCCGTGCTTGTTTTTGGGCTTCCCATTACAGATACTTTTTATGCCATGTGGCGGCGTTTCAGGAACAACAAGCCAATCTTTCAGGCGGACAACGGCCACATTCACCACCGGCTGCTGAATGTGGGGCTCACAACCCGCCAGACGGTCATGGTCCTCTATACCTGCAGCATTTATTTCGGCGCTGCCGCAATCCTGTTCCACTATTTTTCAGGTATCGGTAGCTATCTCTTCCTTGTTATTTTTGCCCTCTTTCTCCTGGGGGTTAAACATCTGGACAATCTCAGCAGTATCTTAACTGCGGTAAACGGCTCCCATTATTCCGGCAAGGCCGAAAAGCAGCATAAAGATTATAATCAAGGGTTATAAATAAGATATGTTCAATATACGTATATACCGTCGATATATACATGAATCTACGCTGTCCATGAGCCATGAGCATATTTAAATAGATATGGCATCCTTGCTGCTAATATATATACGTGTATATATATGTGAATCTGCGCTGTCCATGAGCCTGTACTATCTAGGATATATTGCATGACATATTGAGTTTTATATAAGAGCAAATTACGAAATGGAAAAGGAATATCCACCATGCAAGAGTTAAAAATATTGAGTATTGTGGGGACCCGCCCCGAGGGCATCAAGATGGCCCCGTTAGTTCATCTTTTGAAAGAGACTGCGGAAATTAAATCCGTCCTCTGCCTTACCGCCCAGCACCGGGAGATGCTTGACCAGGTGCTTTCGCTTTTTGAGTTAAAAGCCGACTACGATCTCAATCTTATGAAAGAAAGCCAGAGCCTGACCCATATCACGGCGCGGGCGCTCGAAGGGCTGGAAAAAATAATTCTGCAGGAGAAACCGCATATGGTGCTCGTCCAGGGAGATACGACCACTACCATGGCAGGATCGCTTGCGGCATTCTACCATAAAATCCCGGTCGGGCACGTAGAGGCAGGTTTGCGTACCTGGGATAAGTACGCCCCCTTTCCGGAGGAGATCAACCGCCGCATCAACAGCGTCATTGCCGAGCTGCACTTTGCCCCGACGGATCTTTCCCGTAAAAACCTGCTGCGGGAGGGCACCCCGCCGGAAAAAGTTTATGTTACCGGAAATACGGTTATCGATGCGCTGAAAACCACCGTACAGCCGGGATTTGTATTTGATGACCCTTTCCTGAGGGGATTCGACTTTGATTCCTCGAGAGTGCTTCTGGTGGAGGCCCATCGCCGCGAGAATATTGGCCGCCCGCTGCAGGAAATCTGCCTTGCCCTTCTCGATTTGTTGCAGGCTTTCCCCGATACTTTTTTGCTTTTTCCCGTACACAAAAACCCCGCTGTGCGGTGCACGGTTTATCGATACCTGGAGGGGCACCATAGAGTCCGCCTCCTGGAACCGCTGGACACTTTTTCATTCCACAATCTCATGGCTCGCTCCCACCTGATCCTTACCGATTCCGGGGGGATCCAGGAAGAGGCCCCCGCCCTGGGGCGCCCGGTGCTTGTTTTGCGCGATGTTACCGAACGCCCCGAAGCGCTGGCGGCCGGCACCGCTCTTTTAGCCGGAACAAACCGGGAAGCGATCGTTAAAATGGCCTCCGACCTGTTGCACGACAGCTCCGCTTATGCCGCCATGGCCCGCGCCGCCAATCCCTATGGCGACGGCAGGGCCTCGGAACGTATCCGCGACGTCATTCTTTACTACTTTGGGCGGCGCCCGTCACCTCCCGAACCCTTTAGCCCGATTTGATGCAGTAATATTTGCAGCACCGTCAGGGGAGAGCTGTAGCCGCACAGCACCGCCGGAGGAGATCTGTAGCCGCACAGCACCGTATCAGGATGCTTCAGTGTGCAACGGGGTGCGCTGTAAGCAAGCTGTAAGCAATAAGTAAAAGTGGAAGAGCATCAAAGGAAGTAATTCTAATCCTGATACTAAAGAAGGGTTATTAGCTAGAAGGGTTATTAACTATAGATACAGAATAATTAATAAGTTAATAGAAAACAGGAAGATTTCAAATATGAATAACTTTTATAAAACTTTAACTATTGCATTTTTATCAGCTTTTGTTTTTGGGTTGGTTATGCAATCAATTCCTCCCATACTTCCCATTTTAATCGAGGAGATGGGGCTTTCCCATACACAGGGGGGAGCGTTGATGAGTCTTTTTGCCCTGCCCGGTATATTTTTTTCCATACCGGGAGGTGTGCTTGCCGACTTTTATGGGCCGAGAAAAATAGGCATCTATTCCCTGTTAATTATGTTTGCCGGTATGCTCATCGTTGCAACGGGGACATCCTATACTACTCTGGCCCTGGGAAGGTTTATCGCCGGCATCGGCGGCACCACCATCATCATCATTGCCGCCCAGTCCATCTCCGGGGGATTTGAAGGGAATAAGAGCAGGGGAATAGGGCTGGGGATTTTCAATGCCGGGGTTCCTGCAGGAGTAATATTTTCCCTGAATGTTTTCAATCGCCTTGCCGTTGCCTGGGATAATTGGCAATTGCCTGTTCTGGTTTCGGCTTTTTTCTGCCTGGTTGTGCTGCTTCTGCTCTGGAGATACAGGGAATTTGAATCAGCTATTAATAGTTCTGAAGAAAAAGCCGGTTTTCATAAAGAGCGTCCCGATTACCTGGAAAGCTTTAGAAACCTGGGAAGCTACGGAATCGTTTGGATAGTCGGCCTTATATGGTTTCTTTTTATGTGTGCCAGAACTGCCTCGCTGACTTTTGGGCCGGACTTTTTCATAACCGTTGGTTACGGCTATGCCTACGCCGGATTTTTGGCCAGCCTGTTTACCCTGGGCTCACTGTATGTTTCCCCCATCGCCGGCTATATTATTGATAAAACCGGAAGAACGGAGCTGTACCTGATTGCGGGGGGAGCCATACTCACCCTTCTGCATGTACTTCTTGTAACCTCCCCCTGGCATTTTCCCATAGCGTTTATCATCGGGGTGGCAGGTGCGCTTTTTCCTTTTTCTGTCTTTTACCTTATCCCCCTGCTGCTTCCGCAAGAAAAACTGGGAAAGGGTTTGGGTGTGCTGCGGATCTGTGAAAATGCCGGCATACTGATCGGGCCCTTTTTTGTCGGCCTTGTCTATGACCTGACCATATCTTATTTTTACTGCTTTATGCTGATAGCCGCCTTCTACCTGGGAACAGCTGCAAGCTCCGTAGCGCTGAAATTTTCCTTGAAAAAAACCCCTTCTCTTGAAAAGAACTATGAGTAAATCTTAGCAGGGGGAAGAATCAATAAATCTTCGGTGGACAGGGAGTTAATAATGTGATATTCTTAGGAAAAGTGAATATATTGCATCTGGGTGTCAAAGACTTAATAGGGAAGCCGGTGAAATTCCGGCGTGGTCCCGCCACTGTAAGCGGCGAGTTCTCCCGCAAAAGCCACTGGTCCGAGAGGGACTGGGAAGGTTGGGGGAAAACGTTGACCCGTAAGCCAGGAGACCTGCCCAAATGCGAGTTCGGCCCCCTTCGGGTAAAAGGGCAAGGCGAGTGGTAAAACCGCGCGAATTTCCCGTGGTTTTTTAGTATATAAACCCCAGCCAAAGGGCTTACCTCAGGAGGCTGGGGTTTTTTGGGTGGAGCGCCGCGGTGTAGCTCGTTTCCGGGTTTGCGCAAGCAAGTTCTGCCGCCCGTCCCGGCTAAGGGCTATTATGCTTGGGAGCGTGATGAAGGATTGGATGTGAAGAAGCTTACAACAGCGATGCTGGTTCTGTTGATGTTGGTTTTGTTGATGTTGGCCCTGTTCTGCGGAGGTTGCGGCGGGTCGGCGAGTGTTGCCGGCGAAAATGCCGGAAGCGGAAGCGGAGCTGACGGCCCCCGGGCGAAGGTTGTAGACCAGGCGGGCAGGGAGCTGGCCCTTTACGGGGTTCCACAGAAAATAGTTTCCCTTTCGCCGGCCAATACGGAGTTTGCCTGTGCACTGGGGCTTGAGGAACGGCTGGTGGGGGTGACCGATTACTGCAACTACCCTCCACAGGTTGAGTATAAGCCGAAAGTGGGGGGGTTTTCCGACCCGAACGTGGAGCAAATTGTCGCCATGGAGCCGGAACTCGTCCTGGCGGGTGACATGCATGCGGATGTGACGGAAAAGCTCGAGGATATGGGGATAGCGGCGCTGGTTTTAGCCCCGGAAAACCTGGATGACATTTACATATCATTGGAACTGCTGGCGGAGGTTACGGATTCCGGCGAGACGTTTGCTGAGCTGAGAGCAAAGACGGATGAGCGGATTAAAGCGGTGCAGGATGCGCTGGCCTCCCTGGATGAAAGAGAGCGGGTGCGCGTTTATTTCGAAATATATCCCGATCCGCTGATGAGCGTGGGGAGCAGGTCTATCATTCACGAGATTATTTCCCTGGCCGGCGGGGTGAACATCTTTGCCGATGTTAATGAAACTTATCCCACCGTCAGCTCGGAAGCGGTGGTCAACAGGGACCCGCAGGTGATTCTTTTTCCCAACTTTCACGGATCGGAGGAATTATTATCCGGGCTGTTGCAGGCGCGCCCGGGTTGGGGTAAGATCTCCGCGATTGTTGACGGTCGGGTACACGGCGTGGATAATGATGCTTTTTCCCGCCCGGGACCGCGGATTATCGATGCTGTGGAAGAGGCGGCGATGTTCTTTTATCCCGCACTCTTTGAATAGGAGGAACAAATGAAGGATGCAAGAGGCAAATTAATACTGGTTACAGGGGGGGCGCGCAGCGGCAAGAGCACCTTTGCGGAAAGTTACGCCCGGGAGGCCTCCAAAAGGGTAATCTATATCGCCAGCGCGGCCGGCGATGACGAAGAGATGCGCCGGCGGATAGAGGCTCACCGGCAGCACCGCCCCAAGCATTTTATTACGGTGGAGGAGCGCTATTATCCCCACCTGGTCCTGGAAAGGGAAGGCCGGGCCGATACCTTTATTCTCCTGGATTGCCTGACGCTGTTGCTGAGCAATCATCTCATAAAGGAGGCTTGCAGGGAAGGCGGGGGAGAAAGTGCCGCATTGCCTTTACCCGCAGGGCAGGAGAATGCTCTGGAACGGGGAAAGGTTGTGGAGGATGATGCCGTTGGTCGGAAGAAGAGAGGTGCAGGCACGGACGGCGCAGAGGAACGGAACGAGAGCGAAACGCCGGTAGAAGCTGTGGATTGGGCTGAAGGTGAAATGCTGGCAGACGCTGCGGAACAGGAGAGGGTGATGGGGCGCATACTGGAGTATATCGACAGCCTCTCCCTTTTAATGCGCAGCAGCCCTGCCGATGTTCTCGTGGTGACAAACGAGGTCGGCATGGGCCTGGTCCCGGAACACCCCCTGGGACGGATCTTTCGCGACCTCTCCGGAAAGGCTAACCAGATCGTGGCCTCCCGTGCAGACGAGGTCTGGTTCACGGTCTGCGGGATTCCCCAAAGGATCAAGTAGCTGCCAAGTAGCTGCGGGGGAATGTTTTACAGAAATCCTGGACGGTAATCAGCTCATGAACAGCTGCGGTCATCAGGATGGAATCGTTTTACAGAAAACTGGACGGTAAGCATAGATAGACTTTTTTGCTTAAACTTTTTTGGATAAAGAGCCGGTAAATAAAACTTGATAGACCGGGGAGGCAAAAGGCATGGAAGTCTGGTTTAATTCAGTGGCCCTTGTTTTGGCGTTTGGGCTTGATCTCCTTCTAGGTGACCCCCGTTGCCTGCCTCACCCTGTCAGGGCCATCGGCAGGGCTGTCCTCTTGCTCGAGGGGCTTGCCCGCAGGTTTTTTCATAGCGCCGCGGGCCTTAGGTTTGCCGGGGCGGCGATTGTCCTTCTGGTCGCCGGCGGCAGCGCTGCGGCGGTCCATTATGCCTTAAAGTATGCGTTTATTTTGCATTTCCTGGCGGGGATGCTGCTTTTGATCTACCTTTACTATGCGATGCTCGCCGTCGGCGATATGCTCCGGCATGTGCGGGCGGTGGAGGCCGCCCTTGCCGGGGAGGACCTACCCCTGGCCAGAAAGCGGGTAAGCCTGCTTGTCAGCCGGGATACCGCCCTCCTTGGGGAAGAAGGGGTTGTCAGGGCTGCCCTGGAAAGCCTGTTTGAAAACGCTGCCGACGGTGTGGTTGCCCCCCTTTTTTATGCAGCCCTGGGGGGTCCTGCTCTGGCGGTTTTATACAAAGCGGTAAACACCATGGATTCCATGTTGGGGTACAGGACGCCGCGCTACTATTACCTGGGCTGGGCTGCGGCGCGGGCGGATGATCTACTGAGCTATATTCCCGCCCGCCTCACCGCTCTGCTTTTTATCCTGGCCGGGATGCTTGGCCGTCTTAACTGGAAAAAGGGCTGGAGAACGCTCCTGCAGGACAGAAAAAAGCACGACAGCCCCAACAGTGCCTGGCCGGAAGCTGCCGCTGCCGGGGTCCTGGATATCCGGCTCGGCGGGCGGGATCGTTATCACGGGAAGGAGATCAGCCGCCCGGTTCTGAACAACTCCGGCAAGCCCCCGTGCTGTCGGGACTTTGCCCGGGCGTTTGCCCTTTTCAAAGGCGTATCCCTTTTGGCGTTGATCGCGTCGCTGGCGCTGATTTTGGTTATTTGGCAGGGGGCAATACCGTGGTTCGCGTAGTTCGCGTGGTTCGCTTAAAGTTTACGCAGGCAGTTTTACTGCCGGTTCCAGTATAGGAGATAGCTCATGAGATATTCCAATGAAAAAGCCTATCTAAATTGTTTGGGAAATGGCCTTCCTGAGAAGCTCCTGCCCGTGTGTTTTTCAGCCGGTTGCCGATATCCGGTCAACAAGGATTTTTTGGGCCTTTTGTTTTAAATAAGCCTATCATGGGTTGTTATTTGCAATTTAATGATCATGTTGCTACTAAATTGTTGTGAGGAGGCGGGGTAGTGAGAAAATTTTGTCTGGCGCTCTCCTTTTTAACGGTTATCCCCTGCAGCCCGCGCCCCCCTATCGAACGCGGGGAACTGGCTGCTGCCGCGGCTTATTTCCCCCTGGTTGGCGCGGTGCTGGGGCTGCTCTTGGGAGGCGTTGCTTACCTGCTGTACCCGCTGGTAACCCCCGGGCCGCTGGCGGTAATGATCTTTGTCGCGGCATTTTTCTTAACCCGCGGGCTGCATCTTGACGGACTGGCCGATACCGCCGACGGCCTTATCGGAGCGATGGACAGGGAAAAAGCGCTGAAGATCATGCGGGACAGCGTTGTCGGCCCGATGGGGGTATGCGCGCTCCTTTTTGTCTACCTCTTTAAATATGCTGCCCTGCTTGCCATAAACGCCCCCTTTTTCCCCCTGGCCGTATTCTCACTTCCATTCTGCGGACGCTGGGCCATGGTCCTGGCCGGCGCGGCATTCGCCCCTGCCAGGCCGGAGGGTCTGGGGAACCGGTTTATTGGCGAGCTGGGGTGGAGGCATTTTCTGTATGCCTCCCTTTTAGGAGCCGCAGTGATTGCGGCGCTGGCCTGTTTTTATAGTAATTTTATTCCCCCCATGCTCTGCGGAATTGCGGTAGCCATTATTTTCTCGCTGCTCCTCTCCTCCTATGCCGCCGGAAGGCTTGGCGGCCTGACCGGGGATATCCTCGGCGCGGTGAACGAGATCGCCGAGGCGGGCTTTCTGCTGGGGGTGATTATATGGAGCTAAAAGGTAAAAGAATTCCAGTAAGCGGGAAAGGCAGCAGAAAAACCAACGGCAGAAAAACTAACAGAAACATTTATAGAAGAAATAACGGGAAAAGGGAGGACGCTGGTGAACATGCCCTTGGCAGGGAGTTCATGGGGGAGTTCATAAATGACAGAGATTCCGTAAAAGGTGGGAGGTACATAAACGGGGATTCCCAAATCAGGAAGATCGCGGACGGGGAGGCCGGCGGCCATGGGGGCAACGTCTATGCCGCCGCCGCGGCACACGGCCTCAGGCCGGAGGATTTTTGCGATTTCAGTAGCAATATCAACCCGCTCGGTCCGCCCCCCGGGCTGCTTTCCGAGCTGAAAAAGCACCTGGAGCAGGAAATCTGCCGCTATCCCGCTCCCCAGGCCGCACCTTTCCGCGCTGCCCTGGCCCGGGATCTGGGCATCCCCGAGGAGCGGCTGCTCATCGGCAACGGCGCCAACGAGCTTATTCACCTGTTCTTTCTCTGGAAGAGGCCGAAAAAGGTGCTTATCCCCGCGCCGACTTTTTCTGAATACGCAAGGGCGGCGCGGCTGGCCGGGGCAAAGGTGGAATATTTCCGCCTTCTTCCCGAAAAGGCGTTCTCCAAAGAAAAACTTGTTGCACAAGTACAGATGAGCGGCAGCGATTTAATTGTCTTTTGCAACCCCAACAACCCCACGGGGATGTATTACCCGCGAGAGCTGCTGGAAGAGATAGCCCTGGCAGTGGCAGAAAAAGGTGTGGCGGTTTTCATTGACGAGAGCTTTTTCCCCTTTACGGGGCGTTCCGCTTCGGAGAGCTTCTCCGGATCAGTTTTCCGTTCTGCCTCCGGTCCGGGTTCTGCTGTCTCCTGCCCGGTTCCCGGCGCTCCCTGTTCGGGCCATAGCGCCGAACCCGAAAATGCGGGGAGCAGCTGCGGCGACCTCTGGGCGGTCGCCTCGCTTACCAAGCTCTGGGCGCTGCCGGGCCTTCGCCTGGGCTACCTGCTTGGCCCCCCGGAAGGTATCAGGAGCCTAACCGAAAACGGCGATCCCTGGAGGGTTAACGCTCTTGCCCAGCGGGCGGGGAATTACTGCCTTTTCCAAAAGCAGCACATCAGGGATTCGCTGGAGCTGGTCAAAGGCGAGCGGGAGTTCCTGCTGCGGGAGCTGGAAAAAATTGATGGGTTGAAGGTTTACCCGGGGGAGGCCAATTACCTTCTCCTCAGAGGATTATCCGGCGGCTTCTCCAGCGCGGATCTCTGCCGGAAGCTCGCTTCCCGCGGGATTCTGATCCGCGATGCCTCGAACTTCCCCGCCCTCGACCGCAGCTATTTCCGCATTGCGGTGCGCCCGCGCCGGGAAAACCTCCGCCTGCTTTCCGCATTACGGGATTATGTATGCGGAGTTATGTAAATAGTTATGTAAATAAGTGTTTATTAGAATCGGCATGTCCACAGAAACGGTGCAAACTTAGTTTGCAAACCGGAAGTGTGGAACAGCTGTACCGATGCAAAATTTTGGAGGTACATATGAAATTAAATGAAAGAATAAGAAAAACGCTTTCCCAGATCAAGGCACTGGATCAGGAGGCAATGGAAAAAGTACGGCAAAGGCAGGATATGCTTACCAAGCCGCTGGGCAGCCTGGGGCGCCTGGAAGCGCTCTCCGTGCAGCTTGCCGGGATTACCGGCGGAAGTTTTCCCCCGGGAGCAAAGAAAAAGGTGGTCCTCTTTGCCGCCGACCATGGGGTGGTCAGCGAGGGCGTCAGCGCTTACCCGCAGGAGGTTACCGTGCAAATGGTCGCCAACATCGTCAACGGGGGCGCGGCGATCAATGTCCTTTCCCGTCAGGCCGGAGCGGAGGTCCGGGTGATCGATATCGGTGTGGGCGTTCCCCTGGATATTGACGGCGTTACCGCGGCGAAGGTAAGGCCCGGCACGGGCAATTTCAGCAGGGAAGAGGCTATGACCCGCCGGGAAGCTGAAGAGGCGTTGCTGGTGGGTATATCCGCTGCCGAAGAGGAGGTGGCCTCCGGTACCGGGCTTCTGGCAACGGGCGAGATGGGGATCGGCAATACGACGGCCAGCAGCGCGGTTATGGCCGCCCTCACCGGTTACGATCCCGCGCTGGTTGTGGGCAGGGGGACGGGGCTGGATGACGCGCAGCTGGAGAACAAGGTGCGCATCGTGGAAAGGGCCCTGGCCCTTCACAAGCCCGATCCCGCCGACCCGGTGTCCGTTTTGAGCAAGGTGGGCGGGTTGGAGATCGCCGGCCTGGCCGGCCTAATCCTGGGCGCCGCTTCTTTACGCTGCCCGGTAGTTATCGACGGCTTTATTTCCACGGTAGCTTCCCTGCTGGCGGTAAAGATGAACCCCCTGGCGGCGGGTTACCTGATCCCCTCTCATCTTTCCCAGGAGTCGGGGCATGCCCTTCTGCTGAACTACATGGATCTCAAGCCCTATTTCAACCTGGAAATGCGATTGGGAGAGGGAACGGGCGCTGTTCTGGCGATGCACCTTGTCGAAGCGGCGGCGCGGATCCTGCAGGAGATGTCCACCTTTGACGAGGCCGGTGTCAGCAATAAAGATTCTGTTGAAAAAGAGGCCGGCTGTAAGAAAGGGGCAGGTGTAAAGAAGGGCGTGCCTAACATAAAGGAACAATGAGTAACATTGAAGAATAGTTATGATCAATACAAAGTCTAGAATTGTGAGGAAGCAGCAATGAAAATCTATCTTATCCGGCACGGGTTAACGGAATCGAACAAACAAAAGCTCTATACCGGGTGGACCGACGTGGATCTCGCACCCGAAGGGGTTGCACAGGTGGAAGCGCTGGCCTCCGGCTTCTCCGGCGAGGAGATCACCGGGCTTTTCAGCAGCGACCTGCGCCGCGCCGTAAAGACGGCGGAGATCATCGGCGCCGGCCACGGCCTGAAGCCGGAGCCGAGCCCGCTGCTGCGGGAGATAAACTTTGGGGCTTGGGAAGGACTACGCTACGAGGAAATACTGGCATCGTATGAAGATGAACTGCACCGCTGGTACAACGATCCCTTTATGTGCGCTCCCCCGGGAGGTGAAAGCCTGCGCCAGGTCTTCACCAGGGTCAATTCATTCCTGGACGACCTCTGGGAACAGGAAAACAAAGGCACCTTTGTCATCGTCAGCCACGGTGGGGCGATCCGCAGCGTCCTTCACCACTATCTGGGGTTGGAAAAGGACCGTTTTTTTGAGCTGGCCGTAGACAACGCCGCGGTGAGCCTGCTGGAAAAAGACGCTCAGGGAATCCGGGTATCCTATATGAACAAACGTCTGTGAGCCGGGTTCGCAGCTTATTAAAGGGCTGAAATATCTGATAACAGGGCTGCAATAATGTGGTAACAGCCGTTGTATTAGGCATCATGCGCAAGTGGAGGGGGTTCGCTGGTCTATGAAAGGAAAATCGGAAGGAAAATCCGGAGAAAAAGTCTTTGTATCCTGGAGCGGGGGGAAGGATGCCTACCTGGCGCTGCTTAAGGCCAGGGAGCAGGGGCTGAACGTTTATACACTGGCAACTTTCATCAGCATGGATGGAAAGAGTATGTCCCATGCCCTCCATCCGGGGCTGCTGCAGGAGCAGGCCGCTGCCCTGGGCCTCCCGTTGGAGGTGGAAAGGGTGACCTGGGAAAGTTACGAAGATGGATTTATGCGGCTTACAAGCAGGTTAAAAGAAAAAGGGATCCGCGGCGGGGTTTTTGGCGATATCAACCTGTCCCAGCACCGGGAGTGGGTGGAGAAAGCCTGCGGGCGCGTTGCCCTGGCGCCTTACCTGCCGCTGTGGGGAATGAAAGAAAAGGAAGTGCTTGCGGAACTGCTGGGCAGGGGGGCGCGGCTGGTCGTGGTCTCTTTGCGCAGCGATCTGCTGGACGAAAAGTGGCTGGGGAAGGAAATTGATGACGATTTTTGTGAAATGTGCGTGCGCAAAGGTATCTCGCCCTGCGGGGAAAACGGAGAGTACCATACCCTGGTGGTGGACGGCCCGCTCTTTAAAAGCCCCGTGCGGTTCAGGCGCGGCGGTACCTTTAAAGAAAAAGACCACCTTTTTTTAAAAATCAAACCCGGGAGCGGATGAAATGATCTCCAATGTAGAAAGAGTTATTAAAAAGTCATTAGAAGATGCCAAAAACGAAGGGTTGGAAAAAGTGGCTAAACAAATGCTCTTAGATGGCGAAAACATTGAAAAAATAATAAAATACACCGGCCTTTCCAAAGAAAAAATTGAAAAGCTGAAATAGCTATTAAAATATTATTTAAGTTACCTTGCTTATAACAGTATTTTTGATTATTATAATAAAACGCCCGGGAGAAGTTCTTGCTCCCGGGTTTATAGGTTTATATCTGTAATGCTTTTGCAAAAATAAAACAGTATTATTTTACCTCTGCACCGGCTGGAAAAAACTTCTTGCTTTACCGGGGGGGCAGTATTTATTATAATAATGCCATGACGCTAGTGACAAAAGGAGATGAAGTATTTGCTTTCCCCCCCCCGGAGACATCATGCCCGCCCCCACAGGGCTCTTAATTACATACTGATATTTTTGCTGCTGCTATCCGTTGTATCCGCCCTTTACGCCGCTGCTATTTTCCATTCCCCTTCAAAAGATATGCGCGAATTGGAGATCACCGTGCGCTACAGCGACGCGGAGATCTTTGCCGCGCGCGCGGGTCTCTCCATCGACGATACCCTGCTTTTCCTAAAGGAGCGCGGGGTGACCTCCATCGGGGTCGCCGAGTACTACCTCTGGAAACTGCGGCGCGAT
>DUQX01000103.1 GCA_012837615.1 Bacillota bacterium
ATAACCCTGACTGGCCAAACAATAGGTAATCGCTGAAGTTAATGTCGTCTTGCCATGGTCTACGTGCCCTATCGTCCCTACATTAACATGAGGCTTGGTCCTCTCAAATTTCTTCTTGGCCATCTTTTTTCCTCCTTAGTCCAAAGTGCAAATTAATACCGGCTTAAACACCCAAAACACATTATAAGAAGAATACACATCAAAAAAAAACAATCCCATAAAAAAATAAAAATTGGTAGCGGCGCAGGGATTCGAACCCCGGACACTACGGGTATGAACCGTATGCTCTAACCAACTGAGCTACGCCGCCATGGAGCTCACGACCGGATTCGAACCGGTTACCTTATCCTTACCAAGGATACGCTCTGCCTATTGAGCTACGTGAGCGCTACATTATCCAATAATCCTATCTTTTTATAGAATAATATATAAAATCGCTATAGAATTGAATTCTGGTTGCGGGGGCAGGATTTGAACCTGCGACCTCCGGGTTATGAGCCCGACGAGCTACCGTACTGCTCCACCCCGCGTCGTTTCACAGCCTGTTAGCATTTACAGGCATTTAATAAATATGATTACTAAATGGAGATGAGATTAAATAAGATAATATCTATATCTTTATATCTATGCTTATATACCTACACATAATATCTGTGCTATTATCACATGCAAAAGTAATTTTAGCACCAATCAAATTGTTTGTCAAGGGAAACAAAAACAAAAATGTGTTTAATCTGTGATAATGTCACCTTGTTAACTATCGTGATAATATGTCACTGTTAATGCCTAAAATTCCCCAAAAACGTTATCGCTTGTTCTATGAGCTTCCAGAACAGAAAGCAATGTTTCCTTATCCGGCAGTACCAGGGCACCCTTGGCCTTGATCCTTTCGTAAACCGCCCCGGCCTTTCCCCCACTGTAATCCCTGTATGAAAAAGGCTGTTCTTCCAGCATCAGCACCCTTAACCGCGAGGAAATAGCCTCCTCAACAGCTTCAAGGTTGCGCATATTCCCATAACCAAAAGGAATGGACGGTATTATAACGAAATCGGCTTTCCGAATCAAGGCAAGATGCCGGTTGTAGTACTCGTCGGATATTGGGGAAAAAGGGGGCAGGGTGACCACAGGCAACCGGTGATAGCTAGCAAACTGGTGGCTGCTGTCCTGCTGCGTTACCGGTCCAACGGAGAGCTGAAAACCCGCATCACGAAGAAGGGATAGTACGGGCACCGCCTCCTCCCCCCCGCCGATTACATGAACTTTTTGTCCGGCGTTCCGGCAACCCTGTTTATCCGGCTGCCAATGTTTTAAAACAGTAACAACCAGTTTGCCATGCAAAGGGCTACGCCCGACAACTACCGGCGTATGGTAGGCGGTATTCAAATTATCGGGGGTTATAACTTCTTCAGGTTTGCCGATAGAAAGAACTTTTTTATCGGAAAGCAAAATAAAAAAATCAAAAAACTGGGAAGCCAGGTTCAAATCGTGAATAGCTGCAATAATTGTAATACCCTTTTCCCGGTTTAGTTTTCGCGCCAGTTCTAAAAATTCTACCTGAAAATTGATATCCAGGTTTGCTGTAGGCTCGTCAAGCAACAATATTTCGGGCTCCTGAGCAAGGGCACGGGCGATTACAACCCGCTGCCTTTCTCCCCCGCTTAAACTGGTAGCTGCCTGCTGCGCAAGATGAGCAATCCCGGTCGTTTCCATAGCGGCCTGCACTATTTCCCTGTCCCGCGGAGTTTCTTTCTGGAAACGTCTCAAATACGGATAGCGCCCCATGGAAACAATTTCTTCGACGGAAAAATCAAAATCGACAACTGTATCCTGCGGAACAACGGCCATTAACTTCGATACCCTGTTTAAAGGCAGTTTATGCAAATCACTGTCATCGAGGTAAATAGTGCCGCGGGTTGGCTTCAGTACGCGGCTAATACAGCGCAGTAGTGAAGATTTCCCGGCCCCGTTCGGCCCGATTAGGGCAACAAACGCCCCTTCATGAATTGAAAAATGAAGGCCATCGAGAGCAGTAAACGCTCCATACTCTACTGTAAGATCAAATATATCCAATTTAACGCCCAAAGACACAACCCCCTAATTGCGGGTAAAATAGCGGATGTTCTTCTGCCTGCGCAACAAATAAAGAAAGAACGGCGCCCCAAGAAGCGCGGTAATGATACCTACCGGAAGCTCCGTCGGGGCGATTATGGTCCTGGCCAGCGTATCCGCACCGATCAGCAGGATAGCCCCCGTTAAAGCAGAGGCAGGTAAAAGAAAATGATGGTCGGGACCGGCTACCAGGCGCACTATGTGTGGGACAACCAATCCAACAAAACCTATAATTCCGCTGGTTGAAACCGCCGCAGAAACTAGCAGCGATGCCGCTATCAGGAAAATCTTTTTAAACATTTCAGCATCTATCCCCAGGAAATAAGCGGTATCCTCCCCCAGCAGCAGGGCGTTAAGCTCTCTGGCAAAAAAATAGATCACCAGAAGACCCACCAGAACATAAGGAGCCATTCCTGTTATATAGCTCCATCTAGCCCCTTCAAGCCCCCCCATCATCCAAAAAACAATCTGATGCATTTTTTCCCCCGCAAAATAGACAAAAAGAGAAACAAGTGCACTGAGAAAAGCGTTCACTGCAATACCTGCCAGAAGTAGCGTCATCACCGGAACCAGGTTGCCCGTCCGCGATAAACGGTAAACAAGCAAAATAGCGGCCAGTCCCCCGGCAAAAGCCATAATTGGAACCGCCCCGAAGCCGGCAAACCCCAGGGAAATGCCGGATACGATAGCGAAAGAAGCCCCCAGGGCCGCACCCGAGGATACGCCGATAATATAGGGATCTGCCAGCGGGTTGCGGAAAAGACCCTGAAAAGTTGCCCCCGCAACTGCAAGTGCAGCGCCGACCAACCCGGCCAGTATAACCCTGGGTAGCCGAATGTTCAGGACGATATCCCTGCTAGTATCCGTTATCGCTGTATTAAAGCTATGACCGCTAATTTTCTCCAGGATAATACAAAAAATCTCGGTTCTATTTAAATAAACAGCACCTATACTGACAGCATAGACAAAAGAGAAAAATAGGGCTGTCAGCAATAACAGCAAACATACTCTTTTGCGCCAGCGCGTATGTAGAAAAACACCGGAGTTGTTTTTAGACGGAGGGACCCTTTTTTCCGGCGACATATTCCGCCTCCATTTTTTGAGCTTAAAAGAAAAATCTGCAGATAATCCAGGCGCAAGTAATCCCAGCAGGATAAACTGCAGTCCGATACCTTTCTTATTTCGAAGAATACCATATATTCGTTCATATTTCCAGAGCAAAAAGGGGAAAATACTCTTTACGTTTAGAGGGAGAAATTTGAGACAGCGCTAATTTTTTACAACCATAGCAAAGAATTTCAAAAAATCTCTGGAGAGTAAAGAGTGCAATATGAGGAATTCGCGGCTAAATTGCCTGGCCATACTCCTTGCCGGCGGAGAAGGGAAAAGGCTCGGGCTCCTTACTAAGGAAAGGGCAAAGCCGGCAATAGCTTTTGGGGTAAAATACCGCATTATAGATTTTAGCCTGAGCAACTGCGTAAACTCCGGTATAAAGACAATTGGGATTCTTGCTCAATACAGGCACCACACTATTACTTCTTATATCGGCGACGGCAGTTCCTGGAACCTCCATCGGGCAGCGGGAGGAATGATTACCGTTCTTTCCCCGGCTAAACGAAATGAAGAAAGAAACATTTATCGGGGTACTGCCGATGCCGTTTTTCAGAATCTGAATTTCATTAAGCTGCATAACCCCTGCCTTGTCCTGGTTCTAGCGGGTGATCATATATATCAAATGAACTATAGGAAGCTTATCGATTACCACATAGAGCAACAAGCCGAAGTTACGATAGCATCAACTGAAGTGCCCTGGGAGGAAACAAACCGTTTTGGGATTTTGAACACGGAGACTAACGGGCGCGTAATTGACTTTCGAGAAAAGCCCAAAAAGGCACCAAACAACCTGGCTTCTATGGGAATCTACCTTTTTCACCCAAAAATCCTAGAAAAATATTTGCAACAGGACCAAAAAAATCCCCAATCCAGCAACGACTTCGGTAAAGATATACTGCCGCTGATGATGGCAGATAATCGCCGTATTTTTGCCTATCCCTTCCGAGGTTACTGGATGGACGTCGGCACTGTAAGGTGTTTCTGGAAAGCCAATATGGAGTTGCTACAGGAAAACCCCCGGCTGGAGCTCCACAACAAGGATCGGCCAGTTTACACCGCAGGGGTCAACCAGCCCCGGTATTATCGATCCGGAAGAAAAATTAAACGCTCCCTGGTTGACAGCGGGTGCCGGATAGCGGGGGAAATAGACCACTCCTTGCTTTTTAACGGCGTAGATGTGGGAAAGGGCTCAATAATCAGAGACTCCATAATCATGGCCGATGTACGGATCGGAACAAATACAACCATTGAAAAAGCGATAATCGACCGAAACAGCATTGTAGGCAACAACTGCCGGATTTGCCCTTCTAGCAATAAAGGAGATGATCTAATTCTTATAAAAGAAAACAGTATAATCCCCCACAATTCAATAATCGAGAGCACCGGGAAGAAAACCGCCGCCGGTCCTCTCCATGAATTTTTGCGGAGGGCTGTGAAGGGAGGAGATGCCTATGAAAGTGCTGTTTATCGCTTCTGAAGCGGTACCTTTTATAAAGACCGGCGGCTTGGCTGATGTTATCGGAACTTTACCCCTGGAGCTGAGGAAACTGGGTATTGATGCCCGCCTTGTGCTGCCAAAATATGGTGATATAGATACTACATTTCAGGATAAAATGGTTCTTAAAAACACGCTGTCCATCAAGTTAGGAGGAAAATATCATCAGGGCGCCCTTTTAAAAATGGAATGTGACGGGGTTCCCTGCTACTTTATTGAACATGATTACTTCTTTAACCGGAAAGGAATATACGGATTTGAAGACGACGCCGCGCGCTTCGCTTTCTTTTCCAGTTTTGTTTTAGAGATCCTTCCCCGCCTGGATTTCCGTCCGCAAATCCTGCACTGCCATGATTGGCATACAGGGATGGTCAGCTTTTTACTAAAAACCCGGTATAGCGAAAGGATGTATTATAAAAGAATACGCACACTTTTTACGATCCACAATCTCGGTTATAAGGGCCTGTTCCCCAGAAAAACAATAGAGGATTTATTTGAAATAGAACCGCAGCAATATTTCACAATAAACAGCATTGAATTTTTTGGACAGGGAAGTTACCTCAAGGGAGGATTGGTTTTTTCTGATTATATAACAACTGTCAGTAAGACCTATGCCCGGGAGATCCAAACCCCGTTCTATGGTGAAGGGCTTGATGATATCCTCAGAAAGCGGAGTAATCATCTACAGGGAATCCTGAACGGCCTGGATTACCAGCACTACAACCCCCTTTCTGACCCGAGTATATTCGTTCCTTTCAGGTATTCCTTTGAAAAGAAACTGGAAAACAAGCTGAAACTGCAGGAAATTTTGAGGCTTCCACAGGACAGGGAAATTCCGTTGATCGCTTTTATAAACAGGCTTGTAAAACAAAAAGGACTGGATCTAATCAACCAAGCCAGAGATGAGTTGCTCGGCATGAATACCCAGCTAATTTTTTTGGGTAAGGGTGAAGAAAAATACGAGGTTTTTTTGCAACAGCTAGCAGATAGTTATCCCGACAGGGTCTCCGCGAATATTATTTTTGATGATACGCTGGCGCGCAAAATATACGCCGCCTCCGATATGTTTCTAATGCCATCCCTTTATGAACCCTGTGGCATCAGCCAGTTAATCGCCATGAGCTACGGAAGTGCACCAATTGTAAGAGAAACAGGCGGCCTTAAAGATACCGTAAAAGAGTTTAACAAATTTAGCAAAGAAGGCAATGGTTTCAGTTTTAAAAATTACGACGCCTTTGAAATGCTCTCCACTATAAAAAGAGCCGTAAAACTTTACAGGGATAAACATATCTGGAGCAAGCTAATGAAAAATGCTGTGGAAACAGATTACAGCTGGAAAAAACCGGCAAAGGATTATTTGGAGCTGTACAGGCGCATGCTCAATGCTACCTGTTAGCCGGGACCTGCTGACCGCCGGCTGCCCGCCTGCTAGCGGGCGGCTGCAGTTTATAATTTTGAACGGAAAACGAAAATGACCGGGAAACTCTTTTACGAGGCAGGACAGAAACCCTGAATAGCGATGAAAGCTACCTACGGGTACTTAAAAGCTTTATAACTGCTCAGAGCAAACACAAACAGGCCATAGGGAACGGCAGCTGTCATGTGTGCGAAAAGTCACAGCACCTGTCACTCTGAACGTAGTGAAGAGTCAGGATCCTTCGCTAGCGCTCAGGATGACAACCTGATAGCCTGATAGCCTGATAACCTTGCGCATAGCTGAGCAGTTACAAAGCTTTTAATAAAGTGTACGAGAGAAGACACGGGTTCCGGGTTGCAGTTGAAACATTGAACAACCAGGCTCATACCGGTTGAAGCGACTTTTTCTTTTGCTCTCCCCCCTTCTTCGCCGTTACTTCATCCCATCTTCTTTCCATCAATGCACTTTCCTGCCAGCGCTTATTTTCCGGAGAAAAAATTATTTCTTCATAAAGCTCGGCTGTTTGCCGGGCAATTTTCTCCCAGGAATAAACATTTATCGCCTTGACATAAGCCTTTTCCGCCAACGAAGCTGCCCAATCTTCCGCTCCGAGAATGCGGCAAACCTGTTCCGCGAGAGACCAGGCATCATTGGGATAAATCTTTAATCCATCTATTTCATGCTCAACTATTTCATCAAGCCCCCCAACGGACGATACAACTACGGGCGTCCCGGAGGCCATAGCTTCAAGGGCAACAATACCAAAGGGCTCGTATAAACTGGGAAAAATAGCTACTGCTGCAGCATGGTATAGCTCATTACGCGCCTGATCATCGATATATCCTAAGAAATGCACTTTGCCTTCCAGCCCCAGTTCCCGGGCACGGTTTTTTAGATTTGCTTCAAATGGGCCTTTGCCCGCAATAACAAATGTCGTTTGCGGATAACGTTCCAGAATTATCGGCGCCGCTTCAAGCAAAATTTGGATCCCCTTTTCCTGCACAAGACGGCCGATATAAAAAACAATCTTCTGGTCGTGGTTAAAATGAAACCGCTCCAGGGAAGGTTTTTTATCTGCCGGCCGATAAGCTTCGGGACGGATGCCGTTGGGGATAATTTTGATCTTATCCCCGGGAAGATGAAATACATGTTTTAATTCCTCTTCCATGTATTTGCTACAGCAGATTACCTTCCATGCTTCATAGGTCAAAAGCCATTCTATATCGCTGATATACCGCTGCTCGCCGGAATAAAGCCCGTTATTCCTTCCAAACTCGGTAGCATGAATAGTGGCCAAAAGTGGCATGTTGTAGATATGTTTAAGTCCGCGGGCAGCATAAGTAACAAGCCAGTCATGGGCGTGAACAAGATCGTATTTACCCTCCCGGTTGCTGAGAACTGCACCCTGTTCCAATAAAGCAAAATTTAACCTCTGCACCCAATCTATAAAATCCCTTTCGTTGCCTCCGTGATAAGGGTTGACCCTCCATACCCCGATTCCTTCCATTACCTCATGCTCTGGTAATTCGTCTCCTCCCGCTGTAATTAATTCTACTTGGATTCCTCCCGCTACAAGGGCCCTGGATAGTTCAAAGACATGCTGGGATAATCCACCTACGCTCCGAGGAGGAAATTCCCAACTGAGCATTAAAATGCGCATTGCTGTAACATCCTTTCCGATCCATTTTGCCCTTATTATTTCCAACAAAAGAAAGGAGTATGTTTTTTCCCAATAAAAGACCAGGCTATTTGCCCGGGGAAAGGAATCAGGAGGCAAGAGGAACCCCGGAATAGTGCAAATAAACAATAATCCAAGCCTGGCCTTTTTTTAATAAATAGTGTGCAATTATGCAAGCCTGGCCCCGAAGAGCTGCAAGGCGTTTTTTCCGCAGATCATTTCAATTTCAGCAGACTTGAGCCCCGACTCGCGCAGTTCTCTCAGATAACGGCGCTGGGTTATCAGGGGATAATCGCTTCCCAAAAGAATTTTATCCAGTATGCCGATCTCCCTGGTAACGCGGTAAATGTTTTTTTCGTATAAAAACGGGCCGGCAGCGGTATCATAATAGACCTTCTGCAGCTGTTTTCTCATCTCCGGCATCAGCTCATAAAAAAGCAGGCCCCCGCCCCAGTGGGCGTAGATAATGGTCAGCTCAGGATGCCGGATAGCAAATTCCGCCGCTTCGACCACGGATACATCTCCTTTTCCGGCGTAATAATGCCCTACAATTTCGTTGATGTGCAGCAGCAGCGGCAAATTTCTCTCCTCACAAAGAGAGGCCAGTTTCCCCGCTTCTTTCCCTTTTAGATCAAATTTCTGGCCCCAGGGAAAGAGCTCGCCTACCCCGACAGCTCCCAGATCGCCGCAGCGTTCAATTTCTCTTTCCATACCGGGATCCGAAGGAAAAACAACAGCCATGGGTAGTAACCGGCGGGGATTGCGGGAAGCCGCATCCAGCACGTAATCGTTCATCTCCCGGCAAAGGCCCGGATCTGCAGCTGCAAAACCGCTGATTGCGGCCATCTCTACCCCGCTCTTATCCATCTCCGCTAAAAGATCTTCCGCGGTTGCATACTTATTTTTGGGACTGGAGCAGATCAGGTTGAGAAACTCATCCTTTTCCAGGTATCTATCTATTCTTTTGATTACATCCGGAGGAAAAACATGGACATGAACATCGAACAACATGAGCTGTACCCCCTCTTTATTACGCAATTACAGGCTAACAATTACACGACGCTGAATACTTTACGCTCTTTAAATTCACTTTGCTTCCCTTTGTTCCAGTTCTGTACCGGGCGATAAAAACCGACGACCCTGCTCCAGACCTCCGTTTCCTTCCCGCAATAACTGCACTGATACTGCTCTCCGGGCAGGTATCCGTGATCCTGGCAAACGCTGAAGGTCGGGGTAATGGTAACATAAGGAATACGGTAACCGCCCATAATTCTTTGCAGCAATTTTTTACATACTTCTATATCCTCCAGCCTTTCCCCCAGGAACATGTGGAATACAGTCCCCCCGGTATATTTTATCTGCAGTTCTTCCTGCAGGTCGAGGGCGGAAAAAACATCGTCGGTATATCCCGCAGGAAGCTGGGTGGAGTTAGTGTAATACGGAACATCCTTTCCGGCGGTAATAATCTCCGGATAGAGCTCGCGATCTATTTTTGCCAGCCGGTAAGCGGTACCCTCGGCAGGGGTGGCTTCAAGATTAAAGAGCTGCTCGGATTCTTTTTGGAATTGAAGCAGTAGTTCCCTCATAAAATCGAGAACTCTGAGGGCAAACTGCCGGCCTTCCTCGGAACAAATATCCTTTCCTAAAAAGTTTAGAAGCCCCTCGTTCATTCCGACGAGGCCAATCGTATTGAAATGGTTGTACCAGTAACCGCCAAACCTTTCTTTTACAGAATGCAGATAATGACGGGAATAAGGGTACAGCCCCAATTCAGTCATCTTTTCCAAAACGTTTCTTTTTATCAGCAAACTATCCCTGGCCAACTCCATATACTTTTGCAAACGCTCAAAAAATTCGTCTTCATCGGCGGAAAGATAGCCGAGGCGGGGAATATTGATCGTTACTACGCCCACCGAACCCGTCAACGGGTTGGCTCCGAAAAGGCCGCCGCCTCTTTTTCTCAGCTCCCGGTTGTCCAATCTCAAGCGGCAGCACATACTGCGCACATCTTCCGGTGAAAGATCGGAATTAACGAAATTGGCAAAGTAGGGAATACCGTACCTGGCCGTCATCTCCAAAATCCTCTCAACCACAGGGCTCCCCCAATCAAACTGGGGCGTAATATTGTAGGTGGGAATGGGAAAAGTGAATATCCTGCCCCTGGCATCGCCCTCCATCATCACTTCACAAAAGGCCAGGTTGAGCATGTCCATCTCTTTCTGGAACTCCCCGTAAGTCTCGTTTTTAAATTCTCCTCCGACAATCGCCGGCTGGTTGGCCAGAACAGAAGATACGGTAACATCCATGGTAATATTAACAAAGGGAGTTTGGAAACCAACCCGGGTGGGAACATTGAGATTAAAAATAAACTCCTGTATTGCCTGTTTTACTTCTTTATAGCTCATTTTATCGTAACGTATAAAGGGAGCCAGGTAAGTATCAAAATTTGCCAGAGCCTGCGCCCCGGCCGCCTCCCCCTGAAGAGTATAAAAAAAGTTCACAACCTGCCCCAGCGCTGTCCGGAAATGCCTGGGAGGGGCGCTCTCCACTTTTTGGGAAACGCCGCTAAAACCGTTTTCCAGCAACTCTGCGAGATCCCACCCGCAGCAGTATGGTGCCAAAAGGCTCAGGTCATGAATATGAAAATCCCCCTGGCGGTGGGCCTCCCTGATCTCTTCCGGATAAACCTTTTCCAGCCAGTATTTCGAGGTAACCGCGGAGATAATATGGTTGTTCAATCCCTGGAGGGAGTAATTCATATTGCTGTTTTCGTTGATGCGCCAGTCTTCCCCTCCTAAATATTCCTGAAACATCTTCTCCGTATTGAGAAGCAGATGCTGGAAATTTCTGAGTTCCTCGTGCTGCTTGCGGTAAAGAATATACGCCTTGGCCGTTTTTGCATGACCGTTTTCGATAAGTACTTTTTCTACAATATCCTGTACATCTTCCACGCTCGGCAGCGTATCGCAATATTTCTCATTCAGAATAGTTACGACTTCCTGTGAAAGCTTACTAGCTGTTCGCCTGTCAGCACCGCCTACTGCCTTTGCTGCTTTAAAAATTGCATTTATTATTCGTTCCTGGTCAAAAGACACTACTCGACCATCTCTCTTGATAATCTTCTCCGGCATAATTCTTCTTCACTCCTTAGCAAGCCTGTATCTTCCAGTAATTCAGCACAGCACCTACCCGATACTGAAATAATATGGCCTAAATAATATAATAGTGCCGAATCCAGCTTTCCCTTCTTCCCGAAGGGAAAGGTTTCTTCTGGCACATACATCAAAGAAAGTATCCTAAAAAGTAATTCTCCATAAAAATAGGAAATCCTTCATAAAAAAAACAAGGCTCTGGAAAAAATCCGGAAAGAAAAAACAGCCCGGCAGAAGCTGCGAGTTGATTGGGTTGGGACGCTGTTAAACCCAAAAAAATAAAAAAACAAACCCCCCGATGCTGATTGTTCCTTAACGCTTATCGTTGTAGCTGCCCTTCTACCGAACTATTCAGCCAAATCTAAATCAATGCGTGTAAAGCCCCAGCCGTTCCATTTCCACAGGGTTACCTCTGTCCGTTTTGGGTCAGTATAACTGCCCTCTAAGACCACCAGTTCGTTTTCACCGTCGCTGTTAATATCAATCAGGGCGGCACAGTAATTGGGGCGATCTAGGTTGGAAGACTGCCAGACCGGTTTAAAAGTTTCCTTTTCCAGCTTGAAGATGAAAAGGTGGTTTTTTACGCTCAAATCTTCTTCCTCTATCCAGAAGGGCCTGTAGGGGCCGAAGCTCCCCTCCTTCCATACCAGCAGGTTGAGCTCCAAAACCCCGTCATTATTGGCGTCACCCACGAAGAAATAGTCCACCCACCAGTCATCCTCAGACTGCCAGATAATGCGGGAACCATCCTTTACCGTTACACGACCGTTGCGCAATACATATTTCTCCCGGATACCGTTCCCATCCAGGTCAAAATCTCTGCTTTGCACCAGCCTGTACTGCGGGAGAAACCCAGAAACCCCAAACAAGTATCGATCACCTGCGCCGAAAGCATCCTTTATCCCCGTTGTCAAAGCCGCATCCTCCGGGACGAGCTTTTCAGAGGCCATTGAGAGGCTTTGGCCGTTCAGAGCAACCCGAGGTGCGCCTTTATTACCACCGGCATTGACGATACCATGCACAAACCGTTTAACCTCAGGCAGAGGTATACTAGGGCAGCCGTACTCTTTTACTTCCCGGACATTGTTCCAAAAGTGCATGAGCTCCTCCACCGCCACCGGGCAGAGGGAATCATCTCTTTCCGGAAGCTTCATACGGGCCTTCCTGAAGGCTGTAAAGCTATTGAAATCCCCTCCTTCCTGTCGCTGCTGCGGAGAGGGAAACGCAACGGAAAAACCCAGAAGCCCTGCTACCAGGAGGAAAGAGAGTATCAAACGGAAAATTTTCACGGGGCAATAAAGCTTTCCGTCCATCGGGCCAGGGGTGGCGCCTGCCCGGAGTCCAGCATCTCGTGCCATTTCCTATCTGTTAACCTGTCAACCAGCGGCCAGTGAAACTCGTAGTGAGAGTAGACTCCGCCCCGGGCTATTCTCAGGCTTCCATCAACCGGCACTACAGCGTAGATTTCAAAAATATGCCCCGTAGCCTCTTCCAGCACCGTTCCTCCGGGGTCGGTGGCCACATCGGCCACCAGGGCTGCCGGGTTATCCCCTATGGCAGAGCGGTGTTCCACGCCGGTATCCCGCAGGGCCTCCAGCCAGAAATGCTCTAACTGCCCGCCGTAGGAGCGGATCAGGTCATACTCTTCCTCGCTCAGCCCGACACCGGCAAGCTCTTTTTCTGAGATGGTCTTTAAAGAAAGTGCCAGCTGCTCCAGCCGCTCCAGGCTCTCCCGGTCCCTCTCGCTCAAAAGTTCACGGGAATCAAGCCCCTCCCGCGTCATCTTCACCAGCGCAGCCAAACGCGCATAGAGCTGTGGGTTCGGCTCCACATAACCGCGATCGTCAACCCCGGCCATGCCGCCGCCCATTTCAGCGTATACCTGTTTGGCATAAAGGATAGTATCATGCTTGAGCTCGGTCCAGCTGGCCAAAAAGGTGTTCAGGTCTTTCCTGACCCAAGCCTTATTGCACATAAAGGAGGGAAACCCTTCACCCTTCTCCTCGAGCAGGGCATCCAGGGTATAAAGCCATCCCCAGTAGAGGTTCTGGACCCAGGTTTCCTGCTCCAGACCGGCGATACCTTCCTTCAGCCTGTTCATATTATCAACATAGCCGGCGTAATCCGTTTCCCCTGCAGCTTCCAGTATAGCATAAGCCTCCTCGGAACCCATAGCTGCGGGGATATCCAACGCCCTGGGCAGCATTCTCCGCTCGCCCTGGCTGTTCTCTTCCACTTCGCGGTAGATTAAGCGCTGGAAAATGGAGGCATCCGGAGTAAAGCGCTGCCCCATGAAACGGAAACCCTTAATTTCCTGTTCGCGATCGGGCTGTAAATCCGCATCAAAGATGGGAACGGAGTTGATAGCCGGGGGTTCCAACTCACCTGCCGCCTGCATAAAGGTCTCCCACCTCTTATCGCCGGAGGCCAGTTCCCCCAGCGCTACACCGGCACCGTAGATTTCTTGCAGCAGTTCCTGATACTCTAAAAAGGACAGATCGTCGCTCTTCCCTACAAAAAAACAGGTGGGCTGGTAGATCTTATCCCATTTTTGATAATTATCGTCCGTGCCAAGGGCCAGGGTCATTAAAACCGCTGATCTGGTTTCATCCTCGCTTTTCAGCCGGAAGGTCATGCGCCCGTACCACATCATGGCCTTAAAATATGATTGTAAGAGTTCGTCAGTATCGTAATGCCCCCGCGGAATGTACTGGGAATAATCCTCTTTTAAAGCCTCCATGATCGAAAGGTCCTGCCCCATATTCATAAGCGGGGAAACCTGTATGCCGGCGCGATCCGTAATAAGCTCAAGCTCCTGCTCCACTAACCCCTGCACATCTTCATGGACGGGCATTTGCAGGTCCAGCAGCCTCCCCGCCACAGCGAAAAAGCCCAGGTTCCTTTTGGCAGCGTTCCCCCATGCGGTATCTTTAAGTGCTGCATACTGCTTTTCGGACTCGGAGAGCATGGATGCGGTAAGCTCCCTTAACTCGGGCACCAGCTTATCTTTTTCTATAACCCGCAGCAGGTGGCTAAAGAAGAGGTGGTAATTGTGCAGCATGGAATCGGTGGTAATAAAGCTGGGCACCGGCTCATAACAGTTCATCTCATAGAGCATAAAAAACTCCCGGTGGTATGTGTTTGGCACTACTACAAAGCCGTTTTCCACCAGCATCTGCTCCGCTTCCGGGGAGAGCTGAAACGTCTCCCTGTTGGTTACATTGCCCAGTCCGGGCTCCACCCGGTAAGGCTTTACCGCCGGGGCGAAATCCACCGGCTCCTCCTGATAAGCGCCAAACTCCGTAAGGAGGCCTAGCGGCCGAAGAGCCTTTTCTCCAGATTGCTCTTCTCCCGTTTTTTCGCCTGCACCTTGTTCCGCTTCTCTATCCTCACTTTCAAAATGTCCCTGCTCCCCACCGCAGCCCGCGGCAGCGGCAAGCAGTAACAGCATACAGACCGCCCAAAAACATATTATTTCTTTTCTTTTCATCAGAGTATATTCCCCCTTTAGCCAACTATACCGCGGTACCGGGTCTTCGACAATACCTAAAACCGGTATTAACCAATTTGAAGGCAGAACTTTTCAGTACCTAAATAATTAGACGGAGGAAACCATTGTCAGGTTTCCTCCGGGAAAACATATTACCATGAAATTTTTGAAGTTTATTCAATCTATTTAAAACAGATAATACTTTTGACAATACTTTTAGAAGCGTGGTTTAACTTCAGCAGATTTTTTAAAAAAGTAACTGCTCAGCTATGCACAGGATTGTCATCCTGAGCGTTAGCGAAAGATCCTTTACAGTCATACATGTTTTTTGCTTTTCTTTGTACATTATTATATTTCAGGAAGGTGAGCTTCTGCTTCCAAGGTATTCAAATAAATAGGGATTATGCACCTTAATATATGTGCCTTTTGTACCCAGTGTCCACGATTCCAGTATGCCTGCACTTTCCAATTTCCTCAGCGCATTGACGATTACGGAACGCGCAATACCCGCATTATCTGCAATTCTGCTGGCTACCATTAAGCCTTCGTCAGCGGTAAAATCCTTAAAACACTGCTCAATAACCTCCATCTCTGAATAAGAGAGCGCCTCCAGGGCCAATTTAACAACAGTACTGTGCCGCAGCTTTTCTTTAGACTCCCTGATCTCTTCTCGCAGAATTTCCATAGCAACTAAAGTTGCTACCCTTTCGGCAAGAATTAAATCTTCTTCCGTAAAAAGATCGCTAAAGCGAGAAAGTAGCATCGTGCCAAGCCGCCTATTCCTACCAATAATGGGAATAAGCGTCGCAACCTTACCGGCAAATGGACAATCAACACTATCTGAAAAGATACAGCCGCAATATTCCTCTTTTTTTAGATTGCACTGCAGTTTATCGCTTTTTAAAAGGAAAGCATTGGCCCTATCTGTGACGCGCCCTTTTCTTACCTGCTGAAAAGAAATCCCGCAACTGTTATCATCCGCGAAAGCATACCCTATAAACGAGCCTTGCAAATCTAGAAGATACACGTTTGCCGTAACAACATCTTTTAGTACTTCAACCATTTCCTTATAATCAACGTAGCTCCCTTTTCCGTTCTGGAGGATCTTGTTCAATTGTCGTGTTTTTTCCAGCAATGGAGACACAATCATTTCCCTCACCTTCTTACTAATTATTACATGATTTGCAAAGACGAAAGTCCTTAGGCTCGACGCTTTTCCTTGAGCAAGTAGTGCTCAAAATTTTCAACCCTTACGTTCCTTTTTATTAAAATTTCTCATTTGGCCGAAAGGGCATTAGCGAGTTTCTCCCCTTTTTCGCGCAGCTTAAACCTTTGTATTTTACCGGTTGCGTTCTTTGGCAGCTCAGATACTATCTCAATCCAACGGGGATATTTATATTTTGCCAGCCTCTCCAGTGTCCATTTCTTAAGCTCCCCAATCAAATCCTCTGAACCCGTATACCCATTTTTCAGCACAACAAAAGCTTTGGGTTTAATTAACCCTTTTGCATCGGGGTGTCCTACTACCGCGCATTCCAATACAGCTGGATGCTGAAGCAAACAGCCCTCAACTTCAACCGGCGAAACCCAGATTCCCCCTACTTTAATCATGTCGTCACTCCTACCGGCACACCAGAAATAGCCCTCTTCATCAACATAATATTTATCGCCGGTATTCAGCCACTCACCTTTCATCGTCAAGCGGGTTTTTCCCATATTGCGCCAGTAATGTTGGGCAGCGCTGTGTCCTTTTACCAACAAAGTGCCGATTTCCCCGCATGGAACCTCCTGCCCGTCGTCATCGACGATTTTTAATTCATAGCCGGGGACCGGCTTTCCTGTAGAGCCCGGTTTAATATCACCGGGCTGGTTGGAGACAAAAATATGCAGCATCTCCGTTGACCCAATGCCGTCTAAAATATCAACGCCGAAGCGTTTCTTCCAGCGGTAATAGATTTCCTCAGGTAAAGCCTCACCTGCCGATACGCATATTCTCACGGAAGAAAGCTCATGATCGCCGTCGGGATCCGGTTTAACCCCCATTTCCTTATCTTGCCGTTCCTTGTACTCAAGCATCTGACCATAAAGAGTGGGCACGCCAAAAAATACTGTGGGACGAAAACGCTTCAGGTGATTGAAAACACTTTCAGGTGTCGGGCGGCTGCGGTTTAGCACCGCAGATGCCCCAACGGACATGGGAAAAAACATGCCGTTTCCAATACCATATGCAAAAAACAACCTGGCTGCTGAAAAACAAATATCATCTTCCGTAAGCATCAGCACCTTTTTGGCAAAGTTTTCTGAAGCACACACCGGGCTGTAATGAGAGTGCACCGTACCTTTCGGGGGGCCGGTTGACCCTGAGCTATACAGCCAGAAACCCACATCATCTTTAGTCGTAAACTCCGTTTTCAGCGTTGAAGGAGCGTTGTTTACTTTATGCTTAAAAGGAACCTGTGCTTCATCCTCCGTAAAAACGATCATATCACGAAGGTAAGGAAGATCTCCTTTGATTTTACTGATCAATGGGACCAGCTCTTCGGATATCGCAAGTGCTTTGGCTCTGCTGTCGTTAAGCAAATATTCGTAGTCATCTGAAGTAAGCATTGTATTAACGGGAATAGGCACAGCGCCGATCTTCGCTGCTCCCCAAAAAACAGCATAAAATTGTGGCTCATCAAACATCAGCATCATCAAGCGGTCATCAATACCCAGACCTAAATTGCGCAATGCATTACCGGTCTTATTGGCCATTTCCTGTATTTCGTTGTATGAATAACTGCGCTTTTCAGTATAAATAGCAACTTTATGTCCACGCCCCTGCCGTATGTTCCGATCCAGGAAATAATCTCCGACATTGAAAAAAGTATGCTTATCCATGTTAACCTCCGTTTCCCAAATAGGTGATAGATTATTTTTCTCAAGGCATGTTATTTTGGCATTTTTTTTGCGTTGCCCGCAAATTAACCTCTCTGATTTAAACTCTGGACAAAGACAATAACCAAATTTAGCTGATTCCCAACATCAGTTTTCACCTTCTTTTGCAATAATATTTGTTTTAAAATTCCCCCTCGGTAAAAATATTTTAATAATTACCCTAACCCGCCAACTTTGAATAGTTCCAATTATCTTATTATTTATTGCAAAATTAATGCCAATTACAATGTACCTCTTAAGAACACCGATGCCTGCTACAATACAAACAGACAGCGAATTAACTGCCACAAAGTATAAAGTATTCATTTCTGCAATTTTTCAATAAATCAATTGCATAACTGAATACTTTAGATAAATATTGCCATTTTTTTAACTTTGCCCTGGCGTTCCTTATAGCTGATAGCAAAAAGATACAGCCTTAAGTACGCCTAATAATTTTTAATCACTTGCCTGGAGCAAATTTCGCTGCCGCATTTGGAACCGCAACAAACCTTCCCAAATCCCAAAATGCATTGCTGCTCATTAAAAAACTCACGGAATAAACTCCGCGAGTTGTAAAGATTGTACTACCAAGCCTTTGTTGTATCATCGAAACTCCGAACTCTGCAAAAGGATAATCCCCCGGCAATGCTAAATCAGTTTCGGGCGGATAAATAAGTTTAACAAAATATCTATACACTAAGGTTTTGTTCTTTCAATTTTCTTGAAAGGCTGGAAAAGCTAATACCAAGCATTTCTGCCGCTTGTTTCTGGTTTTTGCTCTGTTCCATCGCCTTATTGATTACAGCCATTTCAAATTCCCTGGTCATCTCTTTCAAGGGAGCAATTTCATGAACTGTAAACAGCTCTTTGTGCTCAGAAAAATAAAGATACTGAAAAGGAAGATCCGTTATTTTGATAATATTATCCTTGGATACAATTAATAACCGTTCCACTAAATTAGCCAACTCCCTTACATTCCCCGGCCAAGGATACCAATATAAATGTTTAATCAGCTCCTGGCTAAACTCTTTATTTTTTAGAGCATACCTTTGTTGAAATTTATTTTTAAAGTACGAAAAAAACATTGGTATTTCAACCATACGATTTCGCAGGGGGGGGATTGCTACGGGAATAACATTAAGGCGGTAGTATAAATCTTCACGAAATTTTCCTTCGTCCACCATTTTCTTGAGATCCCTGTTCGTTGCAGCAACAATGCGTACATCTACAGGCCTGGCCTCTGTACTTCCAACCCTAAATATTTTTTTATCCTGCAATACATTTAATAATTTGGGTTGTATTTCCAGGGATAATTCACCTACCTCATCAAGGAAAAGGGTTCCCTTATGTGCAAGCTCAAAATAGCCTTTCTTGCCTTTTTTTAATGCGCCGGTAAATGAACCCGGCTCATAACCGAAAAGTTCAGATTCAAAGAGATTTGCAGGTATGGAGGCACAGTTTATTTCAACAAAAGGACCTCCTTTTCTTTCACTGCGATCGTGGATAAGATGAGCGAACAGTTCCTTTCCTACGCCTGTTTCACCCTGAAGCAACACCGTGGATTCAACTTTGCTTAAATTAATCGCCAGATTTATTATTTCCTCCATGACACTACTGCAATATACAAGTTCATAATTATAGTTCTCACCCTTTATTTTTAAAATTTTATAAGCGTTTTCTAATCTATTATTTCTATTTCTGTTTTGGTATAAAGAAAAGTATTTCCTTTTATCACGTGATAAGCTTGAGTTGTCTCTAATATTACATATAACACATTCCAAAGCCCCTTCATAATCAAAAACAGGCGCTGAGGTTGCAATTACACTGTTGCCAACAGCGCTTTTTACTTCTCCAGTCACCATGCTCTTTTTTTGAATAGCCTCCAAGGCCGTAGATCTATTAATTAAATTCTTCTCTAACAAATTATCCAGGCTTTTATACTTGACCATATTGATGCCCATCAAGGGATTGGTTGCCGGATTACAATAGAGAAGCTTCCCTTTGGCATCAGAGATAAAGAAACCATCGTTAGATACATCTAGCAAACCCGTTAAATTAACGGCTCCTTTAATTTCCATAGGTTCCTCCACCTCACCTCAGCAATCAATTAATTAATAGATATTTATATAATTGCATTATATAAAATTAAATTATAAGCTAAACTTGCAGAAGCATTTATGTAGATATTTTACCACTATAGGGATAATGCTCTCAATTAGAAATGTTTACAATTCTCTTAATTACTATAACATAAAAATTTATGTATATCAATCCTTTTTCAGGACAATCTGGTTTAGCTTCCAGTACGGCTCAATAATGGATGTTAATGGATGTTTTAAGGGTTGTCCTTTTATTATCATTAATGGAGAATGTCAAGTAATTTTTTCTCCGTTTTTTCATAGTATATGCTTTGCTTATATTCTTCTCTTTTTAGTAAAGAATTTTTCAAAGCATTTTCTAATGCATTATATCTTTTAATGCTTTGTGGCTAAAATTATTGTAATTATCTATAAAAGCATACGCTCTCATTAAGAATATCTATTTCCCCCATTCAATAAATGGCACTATACTATTAATGTAACATATTTTGTAACTGCTCAGCTATGTGCAGGATTGTCACCCTGAGCGTTAGCAAAGGGTCCTTTTTCTGAGCGTTAGCGAAGGATCTTGGCTCTTCTCTGCTTTCAGAGTGACAAGTCATTTTTCATACTGTGGTTTTTTTCACACCTGCCGTCTCTATGCCCTGTTTATGTTCTGCTCTGAGTGGTTGCCATTTTTTTATGATTTCCAAATTACATTTAGGTGGTGGTAGTTAACAATGAAAAACGTATTAGCAACCAAGTGGGGTATTGTCATCGTTGGTATTGTAATCGGTATTTTAGCTCCATTGCTGCAGCTATGGGGCAACCCTGCGAATATGGGTATTTGCGTGGCTTGCTTTGTACGTGATATTACAGGTGCGCTCGGCCTGCACAGGGCCCCTGTGGTACAGTATCTGCGCCCGGAAATTATTGGCTTTGTTCTGGGATCTTTTGCTGCGGCATATCTGTTCAAGGAATTCAGGCCACGGCTGGGTTCCGCTCCTATTGTTAGGTTTATCCTGGGCGCCTTCGCCATGATTGGGGCCCTTATATTCCTCGGCTGCCCGTGGCGAGCGTTGCTTCGCCTCGCCGGGGGTGACTGGAACGCCGTACTGGGCCTGCTTGGCCTTGCTGCAGGAATCTGGATCGGAACGAGATTTCTTATGAGTGGATACAATTTGGGAGCCACTCATAAGACCTATACGTCGGTGGGGTGGATTTTTCCCATTATTATGGCAGGTTTGCTAATCTTAATGCTCCTTAATCCGAAGACTCCGGGTGACCCCCAGAGCGGTATTCTTTTCTACAGTGTAGAAGGCCCGGGCTCCATGCACGCCCCTCTCATCATTTCCCTGATTATAGGTCTTATAATAGGTTTCCTGGCACAGAGGAGCCGATTTTGCACCATGGGTGCCATCCGTGACTTAATTCTATTCAAACAGACCCATCTATTTACAGGAATCATCAGCCTGGCTGTCGCCGCTTTTGTTACGAACCTGGCAATCAATCAGTTTAACCCCGGTTTTGCCGGGCAACCTGTAGCCCATAGCATGCATTTCTGGAACTTTGCCGGTATGGCCCTTGCAGGCCTGGCATTCGCCCTGGCCGGCGGTTGTCCCGGACGCCAACTTTTCTTATCCGGCGAAGGTGACGGCGACGCTGCAGTATTTGTAATTGGAATGATTGCAGGCGCGGCCTTTGCCCACAATTTTGGGCTGGCCAGCTCCGCTGCAGGAGCCACCCCGGGGGGGATGGTCGCAGTTGTTATTGGGCTGGTGGCCTGCCTGTTGATCGGGTTTACCATGAGAGAAACAGTATAGGAGGGATTTAGATATGAGTAATATCATCGATGCCAGGGGATTGTCTTGCCCCCAGCCGGTTATCATGACCGTAAATGCAATAAAAAAAGCAAAAAAAGGCGATATTGTGGTTGTAGTGGATACTGATACATCCAAAGAGAACGTAAGCCGCGCCGCCAGGGCTCAGGGCTGGGAAGTCGCCGAAATTCAACCGGAAGGCGATGGCTACAGGATTACCATAAAAAAGGAAGGCTGAAATGTTTAAAAGTCTTAGGAGAAAGAAACCCGATCCTGGTTTGCAAAACCAGGATCGGGGCATACTGGTTTTTGAAAATACTACCGAAGTTATCAGAGCGGAAAAGGTATTAAAAGCGGAAGGATGGAAGATCAAGGTGAAAGCCCCGCCTCCGGAAATACGCGGATATAGAAAGATAAAGGTAGATACTGGCTTGTACGGTACAAAGAAGGGAGGAGTACAGTATGCCTCTCAAAGTTATAGCCGTCAGTTTTTATGGTAACAGCACCGTGAAGATCGGTCCTGTATAGATGCACATTATTTTCCTGCAGAATGCTGAGAACATCCGGATGCGGGTGGCCAAAAGAATTGGCCCCAACAGAGATAACAACCGTATGAGGGGAAACGCGATTGATAAGCTCTTGAAGATTGTCAAAGTAGCCGCCATGGTGCGGTGCCTTTAAAAGCCAGCATTCCGGCAACAACCCTTCTTTTAAAAGGTAATCCACCGCTTCAGCTTCAATATCCCCCGTAAAAAGAGCACCTGCTTCCCTGTAACGAAGATGCAAAACCAGCGAATTATTATTGGTATCGCTGGTTGTCCCGGCGAAAAGCTCTGCTGGAGGGCAAAGAACATCTATATAAATATCATCCCCCAACCGGAATGTGTCTCCTTTTTTGACAATTTCCCGGGATATGTTTTTTGATTCTGCCAGGGCTAACAACTCCCTGTAGGCAAGCGCTTCTGTTAAATCTGCATTTGTTACCAGCATTTCTACCGGAAATTTATCCAAAACGGCCAGCAGCCCCCCGTAATGATCCTCATGTGGGTGGCTGATGATGACCAGATCCAGCCTTTTAATCCTCCGGTGCTCCAGAAAAGGTACCACGACATAACGTCCCGGTGCATCAATATTTCCTTTAAATGCCGAATTTCCCCCGCCATCAATAAGAATATTCTGGCCCAAGGGGGTATGTATAAAAATTGCATCCCCTTGCCCCACATCCAAGAAAACAATTTCCAGCTTCCCCGGAAATGCTCCGGGAAAGCTGCACCATATAAAAAAAAGCGCCAGGAGCAGCAACGAAGCCAATAAATGAAAAGGGCGGGCATGCTGCCTGATCCGTGACCATAATGGAAGCAATAGTTTCCATCCGCCACCTAACAGCAACAGCAAAATATAATATAATATCATTTCAAAAATCCGGGGGGGATATACTTCCCGGTATGCAAAAGGCAGGGAACCAATTTCCCTGGCAATTAGCGTAACGTAAGCCAGAAGAGGAAAATTGGCCAGATTAAAAATTGAACCCGCCAGCGGATACAACAAGCCCAGCAGCGAGGCAGCAAGACCCAGGCTCAACACAGCTGACATTACAGGTAAAATGAGCATATTGGAAAAAAGGGCCATTAGGGATATTTCCCTAAAATAAAATGCGGTAAGGGGAATAACACCCAGCTGCGCGGCCAGAGTAACGGCTGCCAGAGAGGAAATGCTTTTTATCCTCGCCGGAGATATAAAAGCTACTGTTCTGCTAAACAATAAGGATATTTTCTCTGTTAAGATGGGGGTAAAGATAATGATAGATAACGTTGCCGCATAAGATAGCTGAAAACCAACGGTAAACAGAAAAAGAGGGTTGCAAACCAGAACAACCAGCGCGGCCGCAGCCAGGGCGGTCAGGAGATCATTGCTCCGCCCTAGCTGAACAGCCCCCATAGCCATAAGGATCATAATAAAAGCTCTCAGCGTGGCTGGCTTACAACCGCAGATATAAATATAGGCAAAAAGAAACAGCGCTGAAAATAAAAAGGCCTGCCATCCTCTAAACCCGGCTCTTTTTGTAGCGTAAATAATAAATGCCGCTATCAACCCTACATGCAAACCTGATACAGCCAGTAAATGCGAAAGGCCCGAAGCCCTGAAAATACGTTCTATATCCGGGTCCAGCGCTCTTCGCTCGCTGAAAAGCATTCCCACCAGCAGACTACCTTCCTTTTGTGGCAGGTAAGCCTTCAGGATCTCCGACATCCTGTTCTTAAGAAGAAGAGCTGCACGGCGGGGGACGGAAAGTTCCGGAGAAAGGCCCAGCGGGACAAGGTCTTTCGCCGATGCATAAAAACTCACCGCTATCCCTTTGGCCTCCAGAAAGGCCCGGTGATTGAAACCGCCGGGATTGCGTCTTTCTTTCGGCTCATAAAGAACGCCCTGCAAAGATATTTTTTGGCCATACACCAGAGAGGTAAAAAGTTTCTCTTCATAGTCTTCTTTTTTACCGCCGGCAGCATTTAGCTGTACAGTCACCTGAGCCCTGCCGCTTACAGGGTGCTCCTCTCCATGGCAGATTATCTGCTGTGAACGAAGAGGGAAAACGACTTCATCCCCCCGCCACAAAGGCTCGTCCTCCACCATACCCACCAGGACACACTTTTTCCCGTCAAAATCACGGATACTACCCCTGGCCCCCTCCAGCGCATAATGATACCTGATCCCTCCGGCAACCAAAAAAACGAGTAAAAGGGGGATAAAAGCTTGCACCCCATTATTCTTATTAAGGATTTGCCATAAAGCCCAAAGAAAAGCGGCAGCCGCTGGAAGAATAAAAATATAAGTCGTAAAAAAACGTCCCAGGGTAATTCCCGCGACGTACGCCAGGGTCAAGAAAACAAGTGGACGGACCATTAAAAAACTCCTTCACCCTGCAATTACAATAGTCGAATATAATCATCCATATTAAGACCTGCATCATTTATATCATCTTGTTCAATAATTACAGGGCAACTTTTTATATCAAACACTTTTGAATTTTATTATATTCCATTATACTCCATTTTTTGCTATCTTTACAATGGCGCTTTTTTTTAAAAAATTTCTCAAGATAAACATGCTCATAATTAGTAGAGGCAAAAAGTATAGGGGAAAGTTTTAATATAAGTTATAATTGCATGAAGGGATATTATTGTTTGATGTCAAATTAAACTAACATACGTTATGAATTAATATGCTTAACACTAATACTTAACACTAATATAAGAAACAACCCTTGAGCGGTTGTTGTAAATTATTTTGCATACTAAGCAAAATACCCTGATGATCTCAGGGAGGTGAAAAGAGAGGGTCAGGCTTGCATTATTGCATTATTTTATTGTAACTGCACAGAACAAACACAAAAAGTACATAGGGAACGGCAGGTGTCAGGTGTGCAAAAGTCACAGTACCTGTCACTCTGAACGTAGTGAAGAGTCAGGATCCTTCGCTCCTCTCAGGACAAGGATCCTTCGCTAACGCTCAGGATGACAATCTGACAACCTGCAATCTAGCGCATAGCTGAGCAGTTACATTTCATTAAAGCTTGGTACTGTTGGTATTGTTGGTGTGGTTAGGTTAGATGTGCAATAATGCAAGCCCGACCCCACGCATTAGCAAAGGAGGTGGGAATAGAAAAAAATGCTTTAATTCGCTCCTAACCGTTAATAAACAAAAGAAGGCAGTTTTTTTGTTTTTCTAAACCAACGCAAAGGGGGAAACTTGTTATCATGAAAAAAACGAAAAAATTTTTGATCATCACTTTAATCCTCATTCTTACCTTGTTTATTTTCGGCTGTGCCCAGTCCGAAGTGAACAATGGAGAAAATGGAGAGGTTAATGCAGAAAATGAACAAAACGGAACAGGTAAAGCCGCAGAGGAACCCTCTGCTGAAGGAGAAGAAGGCAACAATGAAGGCGCGGAAAGCATTTCGGCAGAGATCGGGGAGTGGAGCATTACGATCGAGGTAATGGGAGAAGAAACACTGGAATTCTCCAATTTTGACGCCGAAGAACTTGGTCCAAAAGAGATAGCGGCAACAGTGAAAGATAAAGAAGATATCGGTGAAGAACAGATCTGGACAGGAATTTTATTGGAAGATCTTTTAGAATTTGCCGGCGTAGATAATTTTTCCGTTATTTCCGTAATTTCTGCGGATGGGTCTACGCGTGAGTTTGACCCGGCAAGAATTAGCGAAGGCGCTACAGGAATTGGCTGGATGGTAAACGGCGAGCCGTTGGATGCAGAGAGCGGCCCGGTACAGTTTATCGCCGATCAAAGAGGGCCGAAATGGTGGGTTAAGCAGGTGACAAAAATCGAGATCATTAAATAACTATTGCTAACAACGATGAAAAAAAAGATATTTTTAGCAATTCTTATCCTCACACCGCTTTTAACAATCTTTATATCGCTTTTCATCGGTAGGTACCCGCTGACTGTCGGGGAGGTGCTCACTGTTCTCGGCTACAAGTTTGGCTTTGTGGAAGCGGATCTTCCCTTAAATAATATTAATGTAGTCTGGAACATTCGCCTACCCAGGGCTATTTTAGGAGCAATCGTTGGGGGCAGCCTGGCAGTCAGCGGAGCATCTTATCAGGGTTTATTTAGAAACCCCCTCGTCAGTTCCGATATCCTGGGAGTATGTGCTGGAGCAGGCTTCGGCGCCTCCCTGGCAATTATTTTATTCCAGAGCCAACCGTTTTTTGTTTACCTGTTTGCCTTTGGCTTCGGCATCGGCGCGGTTGTCTTAAGTTACCTAATCGGTTTTCACTATCATACAACGCCAACGATCATGCTCGTTTTAGGAGGCGTCATCGTTAAAGCTATTTTTTCTTCTCTTATCTCCCTGTTAAAGTACATAGCTGATCCGTATGAGCATCTACCGAGTATTGTTTTTTGGCTAATGGGCAGCCTGGCCACCGCCAGGTACGAAGATCTGTTACTTGCTGCCCTGCCGATGACAATAGGTATGATCGGCCTGATAGCAATGCGCTGGCGCTTAAACATCCTCTCCATGGGAGATAAAGAGGCACAGGCTTTGGGGATAAATATTTTTTTTACAAAAAGCCTGGCAATCTTCTTTGCAACCCTATCTACTGCCGCGGCTGTCTGTGTAAGCGGGGTAATCGGGTGGGTAGGCCTTGTTATACCCCATATCGGCAGGATGCTCGTCGGTAATAACAATATAGTATTAATCCCGGTGAGCATTTCAATCGGAGCATCGTACCTGGTTCTTGTTGATAATCTAGCCAGAACGCTTACAGGCTCAGAAATCCCGCTGGGAATTCTGACATCTTTAATCGGGGCACCTTTCTTTATCTATCTGCTAAAGAAAACAAAAGGGAGAGGCTGGTAGTTTCTTGATCGAAATTCAAAACGCTTCTTTTGCCTATGGAAAAGAACAAGTGTTTAATAATATTAATTTGGAAATAAAAAAGGGAGAAATATTTTGCCTTTTTGGGCCCAACGGCTGCGGTAAATCAACTTTGATTCAGTGCATGCTGGGGATTTTAAAATTAACCAAAGGCATGATAATGCTAGAAGGAAAAAATGTTGCTCAACTGCGCCCCTTTGAAATCGCCAGAAAGCTGTCTTATATTCCCCAGTCGCACGAAAAGCCCTTCCCCTTTAAAGTTATGGATATCGTCTTAATGGGCAGGGCTTCCTATACAGGAATTTTTTCGCTCCCCGATGCCGAGGACGAGGCAATAGCTTTGGATGCTTTGGAACAGGTGGGGATGCACAGGTTTAAGGATAAGCCTTATACCCAGCTTAGCGGCGGGGAAACGCAGTTGGTCCTGGTTGCCAGGGCACTGGCACAAAAGACGCCTGTTCTGGTGATGGATGAACCCACGTCTCACCTCGATTTTCGTAACGAGCTGCGCTTTTTAGAAACAGTTGCCCAGCTGGTTAAAACTGCCGGGTTGACGGTGGTAATGGCAACCCATTTTCCCAACCACGCCTTTTACTTTGAGAATAACCAGGTCAGAACAAAAATCGCGCTGATGAATAATAAAAAAATTGTTGCCCAAGGATTTCCTCGAGAAGTGCTCACCGAGATACATATGTCCAATACGTTTAACATAACGAGCAAAGTGGTCTCTTATCAATGGGAAAAAGGGCATTTGAGATATATAGTGCCCCTAAAGACATATTAGCTTAGCCTTACATTTTGGGGGAGGGAATCGAGTGTATAAGAAAAAGATTATTGCCTTTTTAGCCATTTTACTTGTTTTTTTAATTTTAGGTTGCGGCCTGGCAGGTTGCAGTTCAGGTTGTACAGATCAAACGCCTTCTGCTTCGCTGGAAACAGAGCAGGCTATGATTACTGTTGTAGATAGTTTCGGGCGGAAAGTATCCGTTCCCAAAGAAGTAACCCGGATCGCGGCCCTCTATTCTTTTGCCGGTTATACGGTGAGCCTGCTGGGGCGGGGAAGCGACTTAATTGCTGTCCCTGGCGGTCTGCAGCGGGATCTGCTGCTAATGGAAATATTCCCGGAAATAGCCGATGCTGCCGTCCCCAGGGTTTCCGGAAAAATCAATATTGAAGAGTTGATGAGAGTAAGCCCCGATCTCGTTATTATCAGGGGGGATACGGCTGCCGATAAAAAGGAGCTGGAAAAACTTGGTAATAGCGGGATTCCTTATATAATTGTCGAATACTCGACTATTGAAGAACAGCAGGAAGCGGTTTCGATCATTGGCAAGGCGATCGGCAGAACAGCAGAAGCTGAAAAATATAACGCGTATTACAACAAAATTCTACAGATGGTCGATGAAGCTGTCTCCGCGATCCCGCCGGAGGAAAGAACCAGGGTCTATCATTCTGAAAACCAGCCTACCAGAACGATTCATAGGGACTCTATTGCAGCGGATTGGTCCAAGGCGGCAGGGATAATCAACGTCTCAATCAATGCGGAGTTAGAACTTATTGGCAACGATTACTACTGCAGCCTGGAACAGGTTCTGATGTGGGATCCGGAGGTGATTATCGCCAATGAAAATTCGGCGCTCGCTTATATCAAAGGTAATCCCCAGTGGTCGGGGATAAAAGCGGTACAAAACAACAGGGTTTACCAGCTTCCTTTGGGGATTTCACGCTGGGGGCATCCCGGTTCTGTGGAAATTCCCCTGGCTGTATTATGGACAGCAAAGACGGTTTATCCGGAAATACTGACCACTGTAAATATGGCAGAAGAAGTTGATAATTTTTACCGCACTTTCTTCAATTTCGAGCTCAGCGATGAGCAAATTGAAAAGATATTAAAGGGGGAAGGTTTACGTGAACCAAAATAAAGGAGGCTTCCCGTGTGAAGGTATTAATCTGCATAGATGATACGGATAATAAACAAAGTAGAGGAACAGGCGATCTGGCGCTCAAGTTTGCTACAGCAATTATAGAAAATCGTTGGGGGACAACAACACCAATAACCAGGCATCAGCTTTTTGTACACGAGGATATCCCCTATACTTCGCATAACTCAGCCATGTGTTTCTCTGCTGAAATATTTCCGGGTTGTTTAAAATGGGTAATTGCTTTTGGCCAACAATTTTTAGAAAACGAATCTGCCGAGGGTTCTGACCCCGGCCTTTGTGTCGTTTCGCTCGACGAACTCAAATTCCCCGAAGAGCTAGTCCGATTTGGCCAAAAGGCAAAAACATCCGTATTAACAAAGAATAACGCGTATATAACTGCATCCAAACTGGGAGTTCATCTTTCCGAGCACGGAGGGACAGGTGACGGCATAATAGGTGCTCTCGCTGGTGCCGGGCTTCGCCTAAGCGGCAATGACGGGCGGTTAAAGGGAAAGTACTACCTCGACAGCGACAACGGGATTATCAAAGTGAAAGAAATCTGTGCCCAATCGAATATTGACGAGGTCTGGACGGAGAACGGTGAAAAGCTTGATGAAAATGAAAGTGTGATGCTCGGTGAAAAAGTTAAGAGCGTCCTCCTGGCAGGAAAAATTGTTTTGCCGGTAGAGCCTTTGAGCAATCCTGAAAATAAACAAGGAAAAGCAAAGTGGATTACTCTGTCCAGAGACAAAATCAGAAAATATTAAGAGATGCAATAAACTTGGGACAAGGTATAGGCGATATGATATAAGAACAAACATCTATAGGACAGGGAAGGAGCAGGAAAACCGCTCACGCGGCTTTCCTGCTCCTTCGTTATATCGCATGTAAGCACGTGCCTGCGCACATGCCCTAGTAAGTTCTACTTCTACGCTCACCTGCGTGGTTAGTTTGACTAATACTATACTAAACATATATATATATTTACATTTACGCGGCAACTCGAAAAGCGAATGGCTCAAGCCTGACCTTTTCGTTTGTTCTGGCTCCGCTGTTTGGCCTGGAAGACCAGGCTTTCAATAAATTCTTCGCGGTTGGTATTGTCTTTGCCGTCATAGTAGATGGAGATCATCGGCAGGTTTAAATCCCTGCGCATCGCTCCCATCTGTGCCTCCACTACGGAACCGGGCATGCAGGTAAACGGTGCAACAAAAATAGCCCCGGATACCCCGTTATGCCCGGCGAGGGCGCAGGCCCTGCCGATAGTCATCGGAGGTTCCCCCCCGTAATGCTTGGAGACATATTTTTGGGCATGGTTCCTGATTTCCTCCGGTGAAGGTTCTTCCAGACCGCCCAGATATTCACCGACTATCGATTCCAGCCGTTTCTCATCCCTGAGAGCCAGCCGGTTTACAAAACTATAACCGGTCTTCATGAGGAAATTAATGAGGCTTTTCTTCGTCTTGAAGGCTGCACAGGCCTCCTGGTAATTAATAAACACAGTATAGGTAAAAAGCTCCGAAGCCGGCGCCAGCGAAACTTCACCGCCCTCGCGCTCAATTTTCCTGATAATTTCCCGGTTGCACCGATCGTCCAAGCGGACATAAAACTCCCCATTAACAATAATCAGGGGCCTTTTCCCACCAGAACGGGGCACTTGGGAAAACTCATCCACCGCCTCGCGCAGCAGTTCTTCCAGGGGGCGTAAGTGCTTTGCGCTCAACAAATGTGTAATGTTAACCCGCAAGCCCTCCAGTATCCGGCAGAGCTTCCTGGAATACTTTTCAAAGAGAGCATCGCTGGTTCCTTCCTCCAGCTCGTACGGCCTGGTGGCATGCAGTATTTTGTAAAGCGCATCCATGGCTACCATTCCATCGTAAACCCCCAGGATAAAACCTAGGCCAAATCTCTTAATTGCATCCTCTGCTCTAACAGAACAGATCCTGCTTTCACCAAAACCCGCCCTGTTAATGAGCAGGGATTGAGTAGGAGCGTAAAGACCGTAGCGGCAGGGGCCGCAGGCCCATCCCTGGAAAAACACCGTTTTATCCAGGTCGATGTTCTTCCCGTTAGAAAAAAGGTAATCCAAAAAATCCTGAACGTTCTGTATCAGGGGAAGACACTCGTCCCCGTTTACAAACCGCCGCGCTAAAACCAGATCCTTATCTTTACTGCGGGGCAAGAGCTCTGCATCCACACCATAATTCTTAAACATGGCCTCAAAAACCCTGGCGTGATGAGTGGGTTCAGGAATAAGGATCTTTTCCCAATCCCGATCGGAAACCTTTTGTGTACGGGCGGAGTAAAAAAGAGACTTAACTGGTTCCTTTTGTGAACGGCAGGTATTTTTAAAAGCCTCCAGCCTGGTAATCATACCTGCTGGTGCAGTATGTTCATCCAGCGTTAATCTCAGGTAACCGGTGAGGTTTCCCAAGTAATGGCGAAGCATGGCATTGGGACCGCATTTGAATGGATCCTGAAGAACTAAATGCAGAAGGGGAAGCCCTGTTTTTTCCGTCCTTTCGTTTAAGAAATTAACAAAGAAAACTGTGGATAGCATCTTCTGCAGCTGAATAGGATAAATATTATCGATGTGTGTAAGCAGTTCGGCAAGATACTTGTCGAACTCAATCCTTTCACTATCCAGCGCAGGATCTTTTATTTTACCCTCATACCAACCCCGCAGATATTCAAGGATAAACTCCTGAGGGACAGCCAGCAAGCCCCTCTGCAGGGCATAGTGCAGTGATCCCTTGGAAACAAAATCATCGTAAATGGTATAAGACCTGCCCAGGAAAATAGCCGTTACCAGGCCTTTACTACCCTTTATCCTTTCCATAACCCGCCGGCTTTCCTCTAACATGGAGAGCTGATACAACTCCTGCGCCCGGTATCCAGAATCAAGAGCATTTTCAAAGTCTTTCGGGCGGTACTTTTCCCCCATAATTTTTCTGGCAACCGGTTCCAGCTGGGATTTAATCATCTGCCTTCCTTCACGATAATTTAACTGGGCATAGAGTATTTTCTCGTTATCTACCTGCAACGAATTGGCAACAGTCCCCCTTACGGTCTGTATAAGAGGGCAGGAAAAGGCGCGGGGCCAGTTTTCTGCCCAGGGAAGAGGCTCCATTGTCACAACCTCGGGGACAAAAATATAATCCAGCTCCATTTCGGTGAGCTCCTGATAATGCCCGATCAATACCTCCATCGGATAACATATCTCGGTTTCAAGCTTTCTTTTCCCTTTTTCCAAGGTGTCTTCTGAGGTTAAGGAGGAGAGAACAACGCAAGCTCCCAGTTCCTTGAAGAAAGCGGCCCAGAAAGGATAAAGGTCAAAAAACAGCCCGCTGCGGGCAATGCCCACCCGGGGCCCCCCTTCTTTCAAAGGCTCACCGGCAGACTGATAAAAAATATCATTTCTGAGGGCAACATAATCCGGCAAATCATTTTCCTTTGATTTTTTCTCCAACCCTGAGTAACGGCCGCAGCGGTCGCCATAAATAAAGCTACTGCCATCCAAAAATTTGATTACATCCAGTGTGCAGTTGTGTTCAAATTCGCATACCGCTTTACATTTGCGTTTTTCAACCGTGAAAGTATTTAATTTTTGCAGGCTGCGGAATGAGTACTGCGCCTCCTGCCCCGACTCATGGAACATCTTAGCTATCAGGGCGCTTCCCAGCGCGCCGGTAAGCTCCGGATAAGGAGGAACGGTTATGTCGCTGTCGCATTCGGCCGCAAATGCACTGGCCAGGGCATGGTTCTTCGCCGTTGCTCCGGTAAAAATAATTTTCCCCTCGAGGGGCCTATTTTCCGCTGTTTTATTGATATAATTGCGAGCCGAGGAATAAGCCAGACTGGCCAACTGGGATGAAAGGGGCAGCCCGCGGGAAGCCGCGGTAGCAAGGCTGGTCTGGGAAAGGAGCGTACAGGTATCACCAAGATCTATGGCATACTCCGCTTCAAAAGACCTCCTGGAAAACTCTTCTTTAATTTTCACTCCTAGAAGTCCGGCAAGGTTTTCCAAAAAAGTACCGGTACCGGCAGCACAGACGGGATTCATATTATAATCATAAAGAACACCATTTTTTAGCTGCAGGAACTTGGAATCTTCCCCGCCGATCTCTATGATGGAAAAAGTCCCCTCTTCACCGCAGAAGTACTTTACCCCTTCGGCCTGGCAGGTTATCTCGTCCACAGCATACTCCGCGTTCAAGATCTTCTGGGAAAGAAATCTCCCGGATCCCGTAGTACAGGCTTTAATCGGCGCTTCTTTTATCAAATCCCCATATTTTAGCTTAACTTCTTTCATTAATTCCAAAACCTGTAGCGCCGGGCGCCCGGCGGTAGGGAGATATATTCCTCCAATGAACTTTCCCCTGTTATCCAGAAGGACACACTTGGTTGATACCGAGCCGCAATCAACTCCTAAGTATACATTGGAGAGGTCAAAGGATTTCTGTTCGGGAGGCAACTCCATATAATGGACCCGCTCGCCGTTAAGGGGAGGCAGCGGGTTTTCAGGAACATAGCTCCGGCTTAAAAGCCCTTCAATGTTGAAATCCTTTACCCGCAACCGGGCCTGTCCTTTTGCCGCTCCCAGGGCATTAATATATTCATGGCCATCCGGAACTATCACATCGACAGAACGCTCTGCACAGTATTCCCTGATGTATTTCATCACCGCATCATTATTGGCAAATCCCCCGACGGCAATTAAAGTTCCCGGGCCTTTAATCCTGTTCTGTGCCACTCCGCTGAGTACCATATCCGCCAGTGCTCTGGCCATTCCGGCCGATACGGCTGCCTGAGTGGCGCCCTCATTTATCGCATGAGTCATATCCGATTTGGCAAAAACTGCACAGCGCCCGGAAATTTTCACCGCCGAATCCGTGCTGAGCGCTATCTTCGCCAGTTCACGGTCGTTATAACCCATTCTTGTAGCCTGCTGGTACCAGAAAGCACCACTTCCGGCGGCACACTGGCCGTTGCGGTTGAAAAAATGGACAACTCCACCCGCCCCAAGCTCCAGGTAATACATGTTTTCATGGCCCAAGGATAAAACGGCGTAATTATCCAACTCCGGGAAATCGAGCCCCCCCTGCAGGGCTTCTATCTCCAGCAGAGGTTTGATACCGGCCTCTCTGGCCAGGAGATAGGCGTTGGTACCCGTTAACCCACAGGAAACCAGCTCTTCCTCCCTGCCTTCCAAAAGATAATGAAGGCATTTCCGGGATGCCTCCACAGGGTTACCTGCTGTTGGTATTGTAACCTTTTTTACCTGGTCTCCTTCAACCAGCACTCCTTTGACAGCAAAAGTGCCTAGATCTAGGCCCAGCCCGGGCAATTTATTATTCTTTTCTTGAACATTATCTCCAACCACTCGATCACCTCATTATCACTACAATTAACCATCCCCGCTTTCTTTATACCCTCAAAGGAAGAAAGTGTCAAGCCAGATTATAATTAATCAAGATAGAATTGCTAGAATTGCTAATACAGGAGGAAGTTTGCAAGGGTATAGTAAATTTTAAATATCTGCTTTATGGCGGTGTTTTTGGTACAGTAAAAGAAGCGCTCCAAAAGCAATAAATATCAACGAGGCGATCTGCGCCTGGGATAATCCCCATAAGACTGCCGGGCTTACGCGGAAAAACTCAACAAAGAAACGATAGAAGCCGTAAAGGACCAAAAAATAAAGAAATATAAATCCTTGATAGTACTTGTTTTTTTTCAGGTAGCGAAGGGCAATAAAAATTATCAAGGCCGAAATAGAGGCATAAATCTGCGTGGGATGCCTCGGGTAGCTATCAATAACCGGATAGACCACACCCCAGGGCAGATCGGTTATATGCCCGTAGCAGCACCCGTTTAAAAAACATCCGATACGGGTAATAGCGTAACCGAGAGCGATAAAAGGTGATAAAAAATCCACATATTTCAAAAATGAAACCCTTCTGTAGTAGCAATAAGTAATTCCCCCCAGTAGGGCCAGAATTAGGCCGCCATGAAAAGTCAGCCCTCCTTCCCTAAAGGCAAAAATTTTCCACCAGGGCTCGCCGGTAAATAATTCACGGTTAAGAAAAACATAGGCGAAACGGGAACCCAGAAGGGAAAGAATAATGCTCATGATAAAAATTTCAAAAAGATGTTCTTGATCTATACCCTCAGCTTCAGCCTCTTTCAGTGACCAGATTATTGCCGCGGAAAAGGCCAGAAAAAGCATAGCACCGTAGGAATAAATGGCAAAACCACCAATTTCAAATAATACCGGACGCAATAAAAAACCCCCTCAATAGTAAGTTGTTGTGGAGCAGGCTGGTGCGCGCTCCAAGTTCCACTCAGAAAAGTTCGGCAGCGGCTTTTTGAGCAAGATGATCACAGCGATTATTGAACTCGTTATCGCTATGCCCCTTTACTTTAATCCACCGAGCCTTATGATAGCGGCAGAGCTTTAGCAGTTCCCGCCAGAGGTCCTGGTTCTCGACGGGCTCCCTGGCAGCAGTTTTCCATCCGTTATGCTGCCATTTTTCCAGCCAGCCCTGTTTAAAGGCATTGATTAAATAAGCGCTGTCGGAAAAAAGCTCCACTTCACAAGGTTCTTTCAGCGCTTTCAGTCCTTCAATTGCCGCTTTTAATTCCATTCTCTGGTTCGTTGTATGCTTCTCGCCACCGTATATTTCCTTTTTATGATCATTATAGATTAACAATGCCGCCCAACCGCCGGGGCCGGGGTTGCCTTTGCAGGAACCATCGGTATAAATAATTACTTTCTTCATTTTATTATATCAGTCCTTCTCATCTGATGGAGGTTCTCTGAGCTTCCACGATTACGCGGGCAATCTTGCCGGCTGCAAGCGTAATATCATCCGCCGCCACGATAGCGGAGATAACCGCAACTCCCGCAGCCCCCGCCTGTATAACCTGCCCAGCATTTTGTAAATTAATCCCGCCGATACCCACCACCGGAATATCAACCCCGCGGCATATTTCCGCAAAAGCCTGCAGGCCAATCGGTTCCCCCGCATCAGCCTTGGTTGACGTTGCAAAAACCGCCCCCGCGCCCAGGTAAGAAGCTCCCATAGCCTGCGCCTCACGCGCTTGCCGGGGGTTTTCTACCGAAACACCGAGGATCATCTCCGAAGGCATAATGCGGCGCGCGGCTTCAGCCGGCAAGTCATCCTGCCCCAGATGAACGCCGTCTGCACCCACAGCAAGAGCGATATCCAGACGATCATTAATAATAAAGACAGCATCTTTCTCCCTGGTAATCGCCCTCAGCTCACGGGCATGCGAATAAAGTTCCCTGGAGGAGGCATCTTTCTCGCGCAGCTGTATACAGGTTGCCCCGCCATCGATGGCCTTCTCGACCACTTCAGCATGGGAGCGGCCCCGTGATAGCAGGCAATCGGTTATTACGTAAAGTCTCAGGTAATCAGGTGTTCTGGGTATTTTCCTCATAGTCCTCACCCTGCTTTTTCTTTATCTTATTTCTATTCTGGCCCGGCTTGAGAATTCCTGCGGGTTAAGGTGAAAAAGTGTATCCAAGAATCTCACTTTATATTCTGCCGGGCCGGTTACCTCCTTTTCAGCGGCTATTTCACCGGCCACACCCATGGCAGCCAGGGCAGCAGCAGCGGCCAGAAAATAGTCTTTTTCAACGGCGGCAAAAGCAGCCATCAGGGAAGCGCTCATGCAGCCGCTTCCCACTACCAGGGGCAAAAAACTATGCCCGTTAAAAACCCTGGCGACTCTCTTACCGTCTGCAATCACATCCACAGGGCCGGTTACGGCCACAACCGCCCGGTAATCAAGCGCCGAAAGCAACCTTTTGACGCTTTCCAGGGGATCCCCGGCATCAATGCTCTGTATCCCGCTTATCTTAACCCCCTTTACCCCGGCCAGGAAGCCTATCTCCGCCCCGTTACCTTTTATTATAGCCGGCTCGATGGCCTTTAAAAGGCGCAGAGCTGCTTTGCTGCGATAGGCAGTTGCACCTGCCCCTACCGGGTCAAGAACAACCGGGATTCCGTTTTCCCCGGCCTTTTTACCCATTTTTATCATCGCTTCCAGCCGGTCCGGCAAAAGAGTACCTATATTGATCACGGCCGCAGAGGCGGCTTGCACCATTTCCTCAACCTCTTCCAGGGCATAGGCCATTACGGGCAGAGCACCGATACTCGACGTTATATTCGCACAGTCCCCACAGGTGACGATGTTGGTAATATGGTGAATTAGCGGCCTTTCCCGGCGTACTTTCTCCAAAATCTCCGCTCCTCTAAACATGCAAGCATCCCTTTCTGGCAAAATGATCCATGGGACCGTTACCGTGACCGAGTTTTAAACCAAAAGGAAGGATCGACTGCAGGTAATCGCGGGCTGCTTTCACTGCCAGCGGGATAGTCCTACCCAGGGCAAGGTGGGCGGCAATGGCGGAAGCAAAGGTACAACCGGTGCCGTGCGTATCTTTTGTATCGATACGGGGGGCACGGAAGTAATAATACCTTTCTCCATCAAATAAAATATCCTCTACCATTCTCTTCCCCTGTGCATGTCCTCCTTTGAGCAAAACAGCGGAAGACCCGGCCGCATGGAGGATGCGCGCTGCCTCTTTCAGCGCGCCCGGTCCGTCCAGGGAACGGCCGCAGAGCACCTCGGCCTCCGGTATATTGGGAGTAATAATTGAGGCCAGCGGAAAAAGCTCCTGGAGCAATGCCGTCTGTGCCCCTTTTTCCAACAAAAGATCGCCGCTTTTTGCCACCATGACCGGATCCAGCACTACTTTTTTAATGCCATACTGTTTCAATTTCGCGGCAACCAATTTAATAATCTCCGCGCTGCCGAGCATCCCCGTTTTCACCACCGTTACTGGAAAATCGCTCATCACGGCATCTATTTGAGCCTCGATTATTTTTAAATCGAGCATCTGCACTTTTTTTACAGCCGTTGTATTCTGAGCGGTAATAGCTGTTATAGCCGTCAGGCAGTAAACCCCCTGCGCAGCCATCGATTTCATATCTGCCTGGATACCCGCCCCTGCCCCGGAATCGGAACCGGCAATAGTTAAAACACATTTTCGCATCTCATCTCAACTCTCCATTTTTAATTTAATGTTATTTTGTTTTACTGAAGCCAGAGACATCTCCCTGTCCCATTCTTTAGCCTTGGGGACACCCCTGACCACATCGGTCGCAGTGCAGTGTCAAAAAATCCACGCCTTCAGCTGCATGCTCCTCGATCACCAAAAAAAGATCATCCTCGGTCATCTTCAATACCGCCCCGGAGGAGAATCGCGCTTTCACCGCCGCTTCATAAATCGGAACAGTGCCCACAGGAACAGGTGATAACCCCAGCACCATTGAGCGGATCTCCCTAAGATCGTCGCCGGTGCTTAAATCCATGACCGCATCGGCACCAGCCTCTAACGCTGCCTGCAATTTAATTCTTTCATTCTCCGCATCGGGGAAAGCCCCTGAGCTGCCGATATTAGCATTTACCTTTGTCCGCAGCTTATTCCCTATCCCGCGAGGATGCAAATTCTTATGTTTGATATTTGCAGGAATTACAACCGTTCCTTCTAAAAGCCCTTCCATGATTGTCTCTACCGGAAGGCTTTCATCAGCGGCAACAGCTTTAACCTCAGGGGTTATCTCTCCCTGTTTTGTTCTGGATACCTGGGTAAAAACTTTGTGCATAATCTTTGCTCACATCCCATCTGTTTTTAAAAGAATAACTAGCATCCCGCTACCATTACTAAAGGTAACACCCCTGGCAAATCATCTGTAGATATACCGTATATTGGTTATACCCTGTCGTAACCATTTTTTTTGCCAGCCGCCCTGTTCCAGAGCTTTAAAATAATTAGACCAATTAAAGATCCTGCCAGACTGCTCAACCCAAAAGGAACGATAAAAGCATAAGCCAGTCCGGAAAAACCGAGCAGCCATTTTGCTACAGGAAAAGCTGCCAGGGCTCCGAACAGTCCTGTCCCGATAAGCTCACCTGCAGCCGCAAAATATTCTTTTTTCAGGTAACGATAGCCAAGACCGGCAAGCAGTGCTCCAAACATACTCCCCGGAAAAGCCAGCAGTGTTCCGGTACCCAGCAGATTTCTAATTGTAGAAGTAAGAAACGCAGCGACCACAGCGGGCACCGGCCCCAGAATGGCGCCGGCCAGAACATTAATAGCGTGCTGAACGGGATAAACATTTGAAACCCCTACCGGAATGGAAAAAGGAGAAGCAACCGTCCCCAGAGCTACCAGCAACCCAACTGCCGTAACTGTACGCAAAGAAAATGTTTTGGATAATGAACTCTCCATTTTTATTAACTCCTTTCACCAAGCCATGAGTTGCCACTACACCTTGATCCTTCATCCTGTATAAACCCATACATTTAAATTTAATCCTTCTTTCTCAAGCAACTTCCATAATAGCAGCTAAAAGAGCAGAATAATTTAATTCTGAAGGGTTGGTAAACCATTTCCGAAATAAAGAACGGGCCAACAAGGGCCCGTAATTAATTCAAAAGCATACAATCACCTTCCCTACGCTGGCATTATCCACTCTCCTGGGCAGTATCCTATAAACTGCCTTTCAGAAGATAAACAGGTTCAAAGGGTTAAGAAACTTCATCGCGTTTCTTTCTCAGCCTCCGCTTGGAAGCACCCCCGGCATATTAAATTATAATATAATTATACACTAACCGGAACATATTTCCAAGAATGCCCTGCATTTTTTCAGGATCCGGCTTCGCCTGAAAAGATCGGTGCGTATCGCGTACTTATATAATCAACAATTTCACGAACTGCGGCCGCGGTCAGTTCTAATGCTGTAATTATCATCGGGGGTTTCGCCTCCCCCTGCACCGGCAGGATCACATCCAATAATGGACTATTCTTTTATCCTCTTCAATTCTATACCGACTACATTATAGCGATCCATACATTCCAGGTAGATGGTATCCACATCTCCCCATTTTTCGGGAAAACTGCCGCCCATCTGCAACATCACTACATAAGGATAGACATCGTGGTAAAAAGCCCCGCAGAGGCCACCCGTTTTATGCATGCTGAGCTCAAATTGATCTCCAACTTTGTGCCCGGCACTGCATGATCCCTTCACCTCTTTAATTGTCCCAATTACAGTGTAACCAATTCTCTCCCCTTCTCCCATAAAATTAGAACCTCCCCTTGCTTAATAAATTTAACCGGTATCAGCACTTATTTCAGCCAGTTCATCCAAAATAACCTCCAGTTCCTGCAAGAAGCTGCCGTAACCGGCCCAATCGCCCTCCCTCAAACTTTCCTGGGCTTCCTGGAACAACTGCTGTGCTCTACGGGCAAGCTCTGGAATGTCGGGGGGGAACGCAGTTCCGGATTCCGCCGTTCCATCTGGTTCTTCTTCAACTGGCCCATCAAGACCGGGCCAATCGCCCGGAGTTGCTTGGCCTGGAGGGTCGTGAGCGCCAAAAATTGCTATCAGCGCCTCTTCCAAAGTGGGCTCCATCACTACCTGCTCACCGAAACCGACGATAACCCGCGCCAACTCCGGAAGCTGGCTTTGCTCTGCCTCGAGAAAAACAGGTTCAACATACAAAATAGAATCGTTTACGGGAAGTACCAGCAAATTACCGCGAACGACACGTGAGCCCCTCTGGTCCCAGAGGGCAAGCTGCTGGGAAATAAGAGTATTCTGGTCAATACGCGTTTCGATCTGCATCGGGCCAAAGACCACCCTGTCTTTGGGGAAAAGGTAGACTACGAGCTCTCCATAATTTTCACCGTCGGAGCGTCCCGCCATCCAGGCAATCATGTTGTCCCTGGTGGTCGGAGTAAAGGGAAGGATAAGAACAAATTCGGGGTTTTCTTCCCCAGGGAGTTCCAGGATTGTATAATATGGCTCTACAGGCTGGACTGTCCCCCTGTACTTTTCGTTCGGTATTTGCCAGAGGTCTTCCCTGTTGTAAAATACTACCGGATCCGCCATATGGTAAGTTGCAAAAACCTGCGCCTGCAAGCTCAGCAGTGTCTCCGGGTAACGCAGGTGCGCTTTAATTTCTTCCGGCATCTCCTCCAGGGACTTGAAAAGCACGGGGAAAATTTTCGCATAAGTCGCCACCAAAGGATCAGATGGATCAACAATATAATAATCCACCGTACCATTGTAAGCATCTATCACTACCTTAACTGAATTGCGCATGTAATTAATTCCACCGAAAGGCTCGGAATAAGGAAAATTATTTGTTGTGGTATAAGCATCCAGAATCCAATAAATCCCCCCGCCGGCTATTACCGGGTAGGGG